>JAIVHB010000056.1 GCA_020201275.1 Rhodothermaceae bacterium
ATTTTTGAATCTGCTGCATGATCACGGAAATTCCTCTCCGTGCTTTCACTGCCCACTTTTGAATGTATATTTGTAAGGTTGGAAATGGCCGCACTGATCTCATTCACCTCGATTTCAGCATAGGGAAGCGGAGAGAGTTCCCGGATTCCGTAGGGTGTCTGAACAGGTGTGCTAAAGCTCGATACTCCAAAACCCGTAAAATCGCGATTGTGAGCAACCTGACGATCCCTGTTCGTACGATTATTCAGATCAAGAATGGAATTGAGATAGCTGATGGAAAAATCTTCAACCAAATACCTGGCTGAGCCAAAACTTATTGAGGACGCGACCGGCTCTACCGGAAGTGTTTCAAGCGGTATCCTGTACAGGAAACCGTCGGGGATCACATACAATTTGGTATATCTGGAATGTATGGGCTCTTCGAACAGCCTGGTATACAACCAGTGCAACTCCTGAAGATCGGTATTGTTATTTGAAAGCTCC
The DNA here is from genome assembly GCA_020201275.1 of Rhodothermaceae bacterium. Taxonomy (GTDB): domain Bacteria; phylum Bacteroidota; class Rhodothermia; order Balneolales; family Cyclonatronaceae; genus RECM01. The sequence continues at coordinate 484 of JAIVHB010000056.1, forward strand.
TCGATCATAAACTCAATACGCAGCATTTCTTCGTCTGAAAAAGTGATCCGGTCGATATCGACGCTGCCGGCCGATACGGATGCCTTGTAAAGATGATTCTCAAATAATGAAAAACTGATGACCAATTCATTTCTGCCCAGGTGGCGCTGAAGTTGGGGCAGATTCAGCTTTTCTTCAGTAATATTTCTGAAAACCTTGTTTTTCAGACTGTTCTTTTCATTAACGGCTTCAATGAGTTGAGTATTCAGATTCACGCGCTCTTCGGAGGAAGCGGTAAGAAGTTCACTGCGAAGCCGATCAATGCGGTTGCTGAGAACAAAATCGCGCAGCAGCTCCTCTTCGGTCAGGATGTTGGATTTTAACAGGGCGTTATTGTAAAAGGACGCCTTGCTGATATTCTTGATATCGTCGAGCCAGGCGATGGCCTCATCGGGTTTGTCCGTATACATAAGCACATCTGTAAGGAGGCGGAAGGTTTGCTCGAATTCCGGATCCATGAATACATATCCTCCCTGAAAATCAGCACTGCTTTTGGTCCTCTCCAGAATCTTTTCGGCATATCCCGTAAGATGGTCTATCGACTGGTCGTAATAACCGTTTAGTATTTCATACCTGGCCAGAAGGTTTCCCGATCTGACCTGAAGATTGAAATCTACATTCTTTAAATCAAAGGATCGAATGGTTTCGACCTGTTCTTTAACTTCATCCAGTCGATTGGATAACAGGAGTATATTTGTAGTTTCTGTGATAAAGTCTATATATGAAGAGGGATCATCACGAAGAATGGCCTCAGCAGATAGTTCTGAGTATAGCTGTAAGGCTTCATCATGCCGCTCCATCCGCTGATAAGTCAGGGCGATCTCACTATTCACAGACTGTTTCAATCTATGGGATCCGGTACTGTCTGCGATATTATAAGCCCGCTGTAAACTTTGCAGGGCTCTGTCAAAATCATGCTCAACTTCCCGATAATAAGTACCCAAAGATCTTAGAATAGTGGCAGTTTCTTCAGGAGCCTGAATTTCTGATGAAATTCTCAAAGCCTGGTTCAGATAGGAAAATGCAGACTCAGAATTGGAATTTCTCCTGTGATAGATATAGAGGTTATTTAATATGAAAAGCTGGTTCAGATAGTCGTTAACCTCTTCGGCTTTACGCAGGGCATCAATCTGAAGCTGAATGTATTGATGAAAATTACCGGTAAACAGATACGAAACAGCAAGGTTGTTTAAAAGTCCTGACTGATATCGATTGTCCTGTATTCCTATACTATCGTTATACACAATCTCCCAGGATTCAAGGGCACCAGCAAAATTCTGAAGCCGGAATAGGCTGTTGCCGTAATCATACTGAACAATCAGAATATCCTGATGATCACCTATGAGCTGTGTTAAGGGAATAAGGTGGTTTCTGTATAGATCTAAATTTGTTTGGTAGTAGCCAGAAAAATGGGCCGCGTAAGACACCCTTCTGAAGGTATTTAGTTTGTTACGGATGTTTGGATAAGCTTCAAATCCGGAATGTGACAGAAACTGTTCCAATATACTATCGTAATCGTTCAGCCTGAAAAACCCGGTAATGAGTGTAGATGCAAGGATGTCTGAAGAAAGTTGATTTGTCCGATTCAGGCTGGAGATCTGCACCTGCCAGTTTTCGAAGAAGGGTGTGAGATTGATTTTGCTTTCGTGCGAATAGTTATCAAATAAATAGATATCGCTTAGACGGAATCTACGGATCGAAAACAAATCTGCAGTGCTGAATGATTCACCGAGCGCCTTGCGGATCAATGCACGCTGGGCAGGAGTGATAACTTCAGGAGTGAGTGAACTGACATTGGAATGGTACCACTCTGACCGGTTGACCTGATTAATTTCGTAGAGTGCAACAATGAGATAGTCAGGGTCGTCAGTACAATTGTAGGCATGTTGCAGTCTGTCTATCTTGTTTTCAGCTGGAGTTTTATCCTGAAAAATCTCAAAAGATTCAATGAGGCATCGGGTGGAATTGCCAATATCAGACTGCTCAGAGAGATGAATAATTTTTTCAATCAGATATTTCTCTGCATCACGACTGTCTTCGGCTGTTTTTACCAGTGACCAGAAGCTGAAGGGCGTACTTCTATCATCACTAATACCGGAAAGGTAGTGGTCAACTTGTGACTGGGTGCCACTTTGTGTGTAGACACCTCCGTTGAAAGAGGGAATCAACAGAGAGAATAATAGTAGTATATACAACATTCAGCGCGTATACCTTCAATACATATTGTGTAAAGATGCAAACGCGAAAAATCCCCTATTGTTTCCCTCTTTATCGCTGCCTACAAGTCAGGGCGGATGACGATGATGTCAATGTTCTCACGGGTACCGTTGAAAACGGTCGCGGCAACTTCAGTATTGGCTTTAAGGTCGGCCTGGTCTACTGATGCTGTTGCCTGGCTGGCATTCATGGTGTTATCTGATATGCCAGCGCATCCCGCAGCGACAAAAAGTGCAGCGAAAAGGGTTGTGGCGATTTTGAAATTGGATGATTTCATTTGAGTAACTCCGGTAGGGTGGATGATTTTTTGAGTTCTGTAAGGGTCAAAGGTCAGGTCGGATGACGATGATTTCAACATTATCACGAGTACCGTTGAACACGGTGGTAACAACTTCAGTGTTGGCTTTCAGATCGGCCACGTCCACAGTGGGTACGGCACTGGTTGCGTTTGTGTTATCGGCGATTCCGGCACATCCAGCTGAGAGAATAAAAGTTCCCAGGAACAAAGCCGAAACTTTAGAGGTATTTAATAGTGAGTTAGTTTTCATCACAGACTCCGTCATTGTAAAATAAAATACGCTTTCGTTAAGAATCTACAGAACAAGAGTTCATGCTACAAAGTAATAAGAACTCGGCTTGTTACAAAAAGTGTGGCAGATTTTTGATTCCATCACTCTTTTTTACAAACGTTAAGAATAATAATCCAACGCTGTATAAAATCCAATACCTGAAAAAATATTTTTTATGGTCAAGAATCTGCATCATATGAAACATATAGCCCGCTTTTTGGATATTTATGACGATTTACGGAAAAAAAAAATTAAAAATTTTTGCTCTGCGGAGAGATTCTTAACTTTGTGCTGGAAAAAAACAGCTATTTATCATAAGTCTGTATGTGTTATACTGACGAGGCAGAACGCAAGTACATAATCATTGTATTACATTGTCTGATCTGAACTAACCGTACCCAACCAACCATCATGTCTGGACGCCCGGTCATAAAGAAGAAGTCGATTGATTACAGTGATTTCATCACGTCTATCAGGAATGAAGACAGCGATGAACTCACCCGTATCATAAGAGATATAATGCCGAGGCTTATCGATTACCTTGTTGTTACCATGCGGGCCGATTATAAAAATGCCGAGGAGTGTGCCCACCAGGCTTTTTTGCAAGTTTACGACCGGGTTAAAAGCGGATTACTGGCTGATCATGTCAATATCTTCGGTTATCTGCTTGTTACCACAAAAAACGAATATCTCACATTTATTAAGAAGGAGTACCGTGAAGGCCGGGCAGAGTATACCGACGATTCCCTGGTAGAACCGGCTCAGCAGATCAATTACCTCCTGGATGAAGAAAAGCAGCGAATTCTTAAGTCCTGCCTGGATGAGCTTGATAAAAAGTCGCGTGATTTTATTGAATTCTATTTCAAGGAACCCGACGCACAGTATACCCGTGTAAGCAAGGTGTTCAACCTCTCTTTAAGCAATGTGAGAACCAGGAAGTCGCGTATCCTCAACGCCCTTCACCGCTGTTTCAGGCGTAAATCCGATCAATAGCCAGCAGCATAGGTGTTAACATGCACCTTTATCAGTGCAGCTGTTCGTCCCCGCTGATTTAATATCACCTTCCGCCGATTTTACTACACTATCTCTCTGGTCCTTTATATATTGAGTATTCCCTCACAACAATCGGAAAACTCAAATAAATATTATTATGGCCAAATTAAAAATTTCAGACCTGGAACTGGACGGTAAAAAAGTTGTGATGCGGGTCGACTTTAATGTACCAATCAAAAACGGGGATATTACGGATGATAAACGCATCGTCGAAGCTCTTCCAAGTATTAAGCATGTAATCGGTAATGGCGGAACCCTTATTCTTCTGAGCCACCTTGGGCGGCCAAAGGGTGAACCTGATCCCGAATTCAGCCTCAAACCTGTTGCGAAGCATCTTGCGGGTCTGCTGAATAAGAATGTAATTTTTGGTGAAGACTGTGTCGGATCTAAAGCCTCATCAGCCGTATCAAAGGCCGGCAAGGGTGATGTGGTGCTGCTTGAGAATGTCCGCTTTCACAAAGGTGAAACCAAAAATGATCCGGCCATGTCGAAGGAACTGGCATCTCTGGGTGATGTGTTTGTGAATGATGCATTCGGAAGCAGCCATCGGGCACACTGCTCGGTAGCCGGCATCACCGACTTTCTGCAACCCGCAGCCGCCGGTTTCCTGCTCGATAAAGAGATCAAATTTCTCAGTGAAAGCGTAAATGACCCGGTGAAGCCTTTTGTTGCAGTCCTGGGCGGTGCAAAAGTGTCCGACAAAATCGGCGTTATCGAAAACCTGATTAAGAAAGTTAATACAATCATAATTGGTGGCGGTATGGCCTATACCTTTTTCAAAGCCATGGGGCTGCCAATCGGTAACTCGCTGCTTGAAGAAGACAAAGTTGAACTTGCCGGTGAACTGATAGTAAAAGCCAAAGCCAACGGTGTGGAATTACTGCTTCCGGTCGATTCGGTTGTTGCCAAAGCATTCGACAATGATGCTGAAAGGAAAACGGTTGGCCAGGACGGGATAGAAGACGGCTGGCTGGCTCTTGATATTGGCCCGGAAACAACCCGTATCTATTCCGACCGGATCAGGGATGCAAAAACGGTAATCTGGAATGGTCCCATGGGCGTTTTTGAAATGTCAAACTTTGCCAAAGGAACATTTGCAGTGGCTAAGGCCATGGCCGATGCAACAGCAAAGGGTGCTACCACAATAATCGGAGGAGGCGACTCGGCCTCAGCGATTAAGAAAGCGGGCCTTGAAACCAAAGTATCTCATGTTTCCACCGGAGGTGGCGCAAGCCTTGAATACCTTGAGGGTAAGGAACTTCCGGGTATTACATGCCTGACAGAAAAAAACTGATATCTGATGTCCTTTTTTCAGGGTCTGTAAGCAAAAAGCCCCCGAATGAGGGGGCTTTTGCTTTATAATTGGCGTTTAAAACAGCTATATTTACGTCTTCAATTTACCATTATTATCTATCAAAATTTTTACAATGGCTTCCAACAGAACTCTTGCAATTTTAAAACCCGATTGTGTCCGCAAAGGGCTCATTGGTGAAGTAATAACACATATTCAGAAAACCGGTTTCAAGGTTGTGGCACTGAAGATGACCCGCCTGACTGCAGACACCGCCGGTGGTTTTTACGCCGTGCACCGCGAACGCCCGTTTTATGGTGAACTCTGTGAATTCATGAGCAGTGGCGCCTGTGTTCCCATCATACTGGAGAAGGAGAATGCCGTGGCCGATTTCAGAAAACTGATCGGGGCTACAAACCCGGCTGAGGCGGCTGATGGAACAGTTAGAAAACTCTATGCCGACAGCGTTGGTGAAAACATCGTTCACGGTTCAGATTCCGATGAGAATGCTGAAATTGAAGCATCTTATTTCTTCCCGAAAAGTGAAATCGTTGCAAACCTCGCGTAATTCTCAAATCCCGGCAGTTCGAAGATGGCTTTTCTATCTGGTATTGTCGGGCCTCTTTTTGTTTGTGCTCCTAACGTCATGATTCTGTGATGTCTGCCTGCCCGTTTTTTTTAAACCTGCTATATCAGACATTGATATTACTCAGGCCCAGGTATGCATCAGGATTTGTTTCCGGACTGCTTATGAGCCAGTTGGCGTGATCTGACGATCTCATAAAGTACCAGCGACGCGCTCACGGAGGCGTTGAGCGATTCGACTCCGTTTACCATGGGGATGCTGATGGTGAAGTCGCAGTGTTCCAGCGTTTTTTGGCGTACGCCCTTGCCTTCACCGCCTATAACAAGGCCGAATGGCATATCATATTTTTGTTGCCAGATCGAATTTCTGCCCCCCATTTGGAGAGCCCCCGTCCAGAAACCGTGATCTTTTAACTTCATCAGGCACTGATTGGTATTTACTATCCGGATGATGGGTATCCTGTTGGCGGTTCCGGCTGAGGTTTTAAAAACGGTGGCATTAACCGG
>JAIVHB010000188.1 GCA_020201275.1 Rhodothermaceae bacterium
CCCGCCATCAGCAGCAACAGACGGCGGCAGTGGCAGCAGACGGCAACAATAGCCGGTGACAATTACCGGCGGAATAACTGGCGACAGTGAAATCCGTATCAGGGCTTACGGATTCCAAGTGCCTTCATCCGGGAAGATAAGGTGGTAGGCGGCAACCCCAGTAATTCAGCCGCGCCACCGCTGCCCGAGATCTTCCAGTTGCTTTTTGACAGGGCGAGATTCAAATTCTGTCGCTCAATTTCCTCCATCTCCCGTGCCGTCCGTACGGTCATCTCACCTGCCACTCTCTCGCCACCAATGGGTCGGCCATTAACCTGGGTTTGTGACGCAGTTATCTCTGATGGGGTTTCCGGCAGTGCACGGTCGAGGTTAATTCTGCCCTCAGTACCCGTTATGAAGGCCCTTTCCATTACATTCTGCAATTCACGCACATTCCCGGGCCAGTCGTACCTTTTAAGACGGTTGATATCATCATGGGTCAGTACCGGAAGCTTTCTGCCTGTTTTCCGGGCGCACTGTTGTACAAAAATACCGGCCAGGTCGGCAATGTCGTCTGTACGCTCCCTCAGCGGCGGTAATTGGATGGGGAAAACATTCAAACGGTAGTATAGATCTTCACGGAATTTCCCTTCCCGCGACATGGCCAGCAGATCACGGTTGGTAGCAGCTATGATACGTACATCCACCTGCACCGTAGATGAACTACCCACCGGCTCGAATTCACCTTCCTGCAACACCCTGAGCAGCTTCGCCTGCACATCCAGCGACAACTCACCGATCTCATCCAGGAAAATGCTCCCGCCGTCGGCCAGGCTGAAACGTCCGTTCCTTTTTGCAGTTGCGCCTGTAAATGCCCCCTTTTCATGGCCGAAAAACTCACTTTCTATGAGCGGTGCAGGAATGGCAGCACAGTTAACTTTGATTAAAGCCTGATCGCGTCGCATGCTGTAATTATGTACTGCACGTGCAATCAGTTCCTTACCGGTGCCCGTTTCCCCGTAAATAAGAACGCTGGCATCGGTGGGGGCCACCTGCTGTACATCCTTCAGTACCCGCATCAGCGCCCCGCTCCGGCCAACGATCTCATCAAACTGCTGTAAGGCCCTGAGTTCCTCCCTCAGATATGCCGTTTCGGCCTGCAGGGCATCGATTCTGCGTTCAGCTTCAATACGATCGGTAACATTTCTGAGGATGAGAGAAAAATAGCGCTCGCCGTTCATGCTGTAGCACGAAAGTGTGGCTTCAGCTTCAAAGGAATTACCCTTCCCGCAGAGGGCTGTTAGCCCGCCGGGAATCCACATATATCTCCGCCCCTCTGGTCTGGCAGTGAGTTCCGACATCAGGCCCTGCAGCTTTTTTACCGATTCACCACCCAGAAACCGGTCCAGAAACTGACCGCCGGGATTCTCATCTGCGCATCGGAAAACCTGTTTAAACGAAGCGTTGTAATGGGTTATACCCAGATCGTGGCGGAACTCGATAATGGCATCCATCGCGCTGTTGATAAGCCTGGAAAGCTTGATTTCCCGCTCCCTTACCGCTTCTTCCTTGCGTATACGGCGAAGTTCGGAAGCAGCCCGGGATGCAAATATATTGAACAGGGTGACCAGTCTTTTTTCGCGCTGAAGTTGTTTATCGTGCAGTACCGACAGATGCCCGAGTATGGTCCCATCCGTATCAAGCAGCGGTGCACCCATATAGCTGACCCCGTTCATCGATACAAGATCGCTGTCTTTCGGGAAAAGCTCGATCAGATTATCCGGAATATGGAACAGTTTTTTTGATTCAATAACCATCTCGCACGGAGTGCCCTCGATGGCATATTCATACTTATCTACAAATCCGCTGTCGTACCAGAAAGCCAGGGCGCACAGTTTTCTCTCATTTTCATGGTATTCGGTGACCCATGCCCCCCTGGTACCAAGCACACTGGCCAGATTCTCGACCAGGGATTTGAAAAAGTCACTCCCGGTGTGAGCAGCCGTTCCTGCCAGAATTTGTTCAAAAGGATCTGCAGCCATATGCTTACCCTGACCTGTTGTAACCCCTGATTACTGGTTTGTGTACCACCATCTGTGCCATCATCTGAATCATCCTCTGAATCATCTGAGTAATCTGACTAATTAACTTATGATACCCTGCTTCATCAGACTGCGCAGGCCGGGTTCACTTCATTGCAATGATTTCATTGTGAAGCAGCAGGGCCATAGCCGAGGCTGATAAGAGGTCCTTATGATCATTGCTGATGGAAGCATCAAACCACACAGCACCGTTTTTTAACACGTCAACGGCAGATACCAGCTCCTGATTCAGCCGGATATGATATCCTGATGTTCTGGTTTTGCCACCAAGAAAACTGCCGGTTGAGCTGCCTTTTACTTCCATCATATCGCTTCCGAAACCGATTCGGCCGGCCATTTGCCGGTTGTTACTTTTAATCAGATGCATGGATGCAACGCGGCCCGACCCGTCGGCTGCTTTCATATCACATTTCAGGTACGACCTGTTGCCGGATTTAACCCCTACCAGAATTTCTTCAAAATCTTTCCGGTTCGATTCAAGCTGGCATCTCACATCCCAAATCACATCCTTGCTCTGCTCCAGCGTAAACTCAAAAATACGCGCATAGGTATTCATCGTAAGTTCACTGTTGCCGTTTCTTATCTCTCCGGTCCACCACCAGAAGATATTGTTCGCCACATACGGGCCAAATTCAACATCCTGGCTGTATCTCAGTCCCTGAAGTCCGTTCACCTGATAGTCAACACTATTGGGATCATTATGCGGGATGATCATTTTCGTGGATGTGCAGCCGGGAAGGATCAGCAGGCCGATCATAAGTGATGCAAAGCAGGCAGCGACCGGGTGATTTTTGAATTGCGTTGACATTTTCGTCGGAAAATTTCGTTGTATACTAACCGTATTTCTTGTTTATTATTCGGCCGCTCACGGACAACATCAGCTTTTTCCGTGACGGTAACAGTTATGCTTAACGATATTCGCCGGATAAAGTTACAACCCTGTGGCCAGTAAAATTCCGGCTTTTTTGGCAAAGTAGGTGGCAACCAGGTCCGCTCCCGCCCTTTTGAATGCGATCAGGCTCTCCATCATTGCCTGCTCTTCCTCCAGCCACCCTTTTTCGGCAGCCGCTTTTATCATGGCATATTCCCCGCTCACGTGGTAGACGGCCACGGGCACATGAACCGCTTCCCGAACAGCTCTCACCACATCCAGATAAGGCAGGCCCGGTTTTACCATCACAATATCGGCCCCTTCCGCTTCGTCGGTGATGGCCTCACGCACAGCTTCCCGCACATTCCGGGGATCCATCTGGTAGGTTTTCTTGTCTCCGAACCCGGGTGCCGAATCGAGGGCGTCGCGAAACGGCCCGTAGAAAACGGAGGCGTACTTGGCGCTGTAAGCCATTATTCCCGTATCGGTAAATCCCCCCTCCTCAAGAGCCTCACGGATGGCACCGATCCGGCCGTCCATCATGTCGGATGGGGCCACAAAAGTCGCTCCTGCTTCTGCATGGCTTACCGACATCCGGGCCAGAACCTCGACCGTGGCATCGTTCAGAATACGTCCGTCTTCCACAATACCGTCGTGCCCGAACGAGGAGTAGGGATCAAGCGCCACATCGGTCATCACAACCATCTCTGGTACCGCCTCACGGATTGCCCGGATCGAACGTTGCATTAGTCCGCCGGGATTCAGGGCCTCTGTGCCTTTGTTGTCTTTAAGCTCATCAGGAACCTTAACGAACAGCAGCACGCTTCTGATTCCCATATCCTGAAGCGATTTTACCTCATCGACGGCCCTATCGGGTGAATAGCGGTAGTAATCGGGCATGGATTGAATTGGTTCTGTAACCCGTTTCCCTTCCGTTATAAAAACCGGCGCAATTAAACCGGATGGATGCAGACGGTGTTCAGCCACCATCTCTCTGATCGAAGGTGATGTTCGCAGCCTTCTGCCGCGGGCATATGGGAAATTCATGGACAGTCGGATTATGTGATGATCGAAACGAATATACGATATAGACAGCTTATTTTTCGGGCAGCTATTCCGGCGGGACGGCGGCTTCATCCACAGTGCTGCCTACCGGAGCATCCTTGAAAAGCATCCGGGAACGGGGCTCGCAGCGCTGCTTATACCGTAGTTTACGGCCCGGTTTACCTGCTCTGTTGCTCAGGTTATCGAATGGGTTGCAGTGCAGTTCCCGGGGGCAGTTCGGTTAGGGAGTTGTGCCGTTTGTCCGTTTAAAGGGTTGGTGATTGCACGCTTAACGGATGCGGGTACGTCTGCACAAAACAAAAAACCCGGCACACAATGTATGCCGGGTGAATTCGCACGAATACGAAAAGGGAGTTACCTATCTGCGGTATCCGCCACGGTCACGGTCGCCGCCGCCACCGCCACCGCCACGATTGCGGTCAAAAGAACGCTGTGGGCGATCTTCGCGCGGGCGGGCTTCATTAACAATGAGATTGCGTTGCATGAATTCGGTTTCATGCAGGTCTTCAATCGCACGGTTGGCTTCATCGTCGTTATCGAATTCGATAAAAGCGAATCCTTTTGAACGGCCGGTGAATTTGTCGCTGATTACATTAACAGAAGAAACGGTTCCAAATTGTGAAAAAAGTTCTTCCAGATCTTGTTCTCTGCACTGGTAGCTGAGATTTCCTACGTAGAGTTTCATTGAGATAATTGTCTATTAGAGATTGTGTTTGTAAGAAGTCGGCTAACGGCAGATCACTGGCGGGAAAGAGATTCACGGAACAGAAACTGGGAAGCCTATCTTAACAATCAAGTTACGAATACTTTTTTGATAAAAAAAAATATCTGCCGTCAACATTTTTAGAAAGCGATTGATTTTTAATCATCTGCACATAATACACTGCAGATTAATACGATCACCTTACCTCAGTATCTCTTCCAGCTCAAGGGAAGCGTCACTTTTCTCATCACGGTATTTCACAATTATGGCACAGGCAGCCTGTAGCCCGTTTTTGCGTGCCCAGGCCAACCGCTCATTCACCGGGCGGCTGCCTGCTACAACCACTGCATTCTCAGGGATGGGTTCACCCCGTTCCAGGCGTCGTTCACGCACGCAGTCGTACACAGGAATACCCTGCGACAGTACCACACCCGGTGCGATAACTGCCCTGCGCGACACCTGAATCCCTTCCACAATGATGGTACCGGCACCGATAAAGGCTTCATCCTCCACAACAACGGGGGTTTGACCTACCGGTTCGAGTACGCCGCCTATCTGCACCCCGGCCGACAGGTGCACCCTTTTGCCGATCTGGGCACACGAGCCCACCAGTACATGCGAATCGATCATGGTGCCTTCATCCACATAAGCCCCGATATTTATATAGGACGGCGGCATGATGATAACACCCGGCGCTACATGGCATCCGCGCCTTACCGATGTGCCACCCGGCACCACGCGCACACCCTGTTCCGGACTGAACCGCCGCGGAAGCAGGTTGTGCTTATCCACAAACCCGTTGTGTTCAATCAGCTTTCCGGCTTTGAAAGCATCAAGAATCGCCTCCTTCACCGCGCTGTTGGCCGCCCAGTGTCCGTCCACTTTTTGGGCGCTTCGGATTTCACCCGATTCCAGTTTATCGAAAATAATTTCCCAGGTACTCATAACATTATCTGATTTAAATTTCTTTTTTTCGATCTCATAGCACGTTCGGCTACGATCAATCCATGCCGCGCGCTCGCACCTGAAATTTCCGACATGTTATGGCCATGATGCAGGTATGTTTCCCGCTTTTCCACACTTTGCAGGTGTTTCTGGCATTGTTTAAGGCATATTCCAGGCTTATATCAGACAAATCAGATGTGATTCAGGCATTTTCCGTTTCCCGGATAAAATAGGCATTGTGGGCCTGAAACCATGTGCTCACGTTTTCGGATGCGTCCGATATTTCCTGCATGGATCCCATGTCTGAATGGTGGAGCGGGAGCTTCAGAGCGGGTGAGCCGATCCGCCCGATGCTTGCGAGGAGGCTTTTAACCGGTACCGGATTGGAAACCGTAAAAAGGGAATCGCTCACCGCTCTCCACATGCCTATGTCGAGCTGCCTGAGCTGGAAATCTAGTGCCATCCGGGTGTACAATCTGGTTTCTCGCGGCCAGGCATTGGATGCAACCGAAATCAGCCCGGCTGCCCCAAGCGGGGCAAAATCGGGCATCATGGCATCATCACCGCTGAATACAAGCCCCTTGCCGGCCGCTTCACGGTACCGCCTGAACTGCACCGGCAATCCGCTGGCTTCCTTGATTGCCCAGAACACGGGGTGCTCATTCAGCCGCTCTACGGCTTCGATACTGAGGGCACACGCACTCCGGCCGGGCACATTGTACAGCATCACCGGCCTCGACGACCTGTCCATCAGGGTTTTAAACCAGTGGTACTGCCCGTTTGGTCCCGGCTTGGCATAGATTGGGGTTACCATCAGGTAGGCATCCAGCGGCTGCGTTTCAAGGAATGCCAGCCAGTTCAGAGCCGACTCTATATTGTGGCCGCCCACTCCCGCCATAACCGGAACGTTCAGCTTCCTGGAGACCGTAAATTCCACGATCTGCCGCTTCTCTGCATCAGTCAGGTTCAGTGCTTCTCCTGTGCTGCCGAGAATGAGGATGCCGTTGCCGGCCTGTTCCTGCTCCGTAAGCAGGCG
>JAIVHB010000189.1 GCA_020201275.1 Rhodothermaceae bacterium
TGAGAATCGGGAAAACCCGCGCTACCAGGTAAACGCCTGCCGCAACCATGGTGGCCGCATGGATAAGGGCACTGATCGGGGTGGGTCCTTCCATGGCGTCGGGAAGCCATACATGCAGCGGGAACTGAGCCGATTTACCGATTGCACCGCAAAAGATGAGTACACCGGCTGCCGTAAGCCAGGCCGTGCTGCCATAGGGCAGATTGCCCGATGCAACCGTATCGAAAATGGCATCGAATGCAAATGTGGAGAAATTTATGAACAGGATCATGATCCCGATGAACATGCCGGCATCACCGATACGGTTAACGATAAAGGCTTTGTTGCCCGCATTCGAGGCCGATTTTTTCTCATACCAGTGGCCGATTAGCAGGTAGGAGCTTATGCCAACCAGTTCCCAGAATATGTACATCATCAGCAGGTTATCGGTAAGAACGATGCCGAGCATTGAAAACGAGAACAGACCCAGGTACGAGAAGTAGCGCGAATAGCGTACATCCCCCTTCATATACCCGATCGAATAGAGGTGCACCAGCATGCTGATCAGCGTTACCACAACCAGCATTACCGCCGCGAGGTTGTCGATCATTATGCCGAACTGAACAGTGAGCCCCCCGGCATCTGCAACGTTGCCCAGCATCACCCAGGTCATGGAACCGGTAATGGCCTCACCATGGTACATGGTCAGTTTGGTGATAAGCAGGTACAGGGAAAGTGCAAAGGAGAGGGCGATTGTGCCTGTTGCAAACCAGTCGCCGCTGCGGGGTAGTTTTTTTCCTGCAAATATCAACACCAGAAAACCCAGCATAGGTGCGAGCAGGATGATTAAGGACAATTGTATTAGCATCTGAAATTCAATAATGTGGTTAGTCTCGTTGTGCCTGTTCTACCCTTTCATCAGGCTTATATCATTGAGATTTATTGTTTTGAACCGGTTATAGATATTCAGCACGATCGCAAGCGCTACAGCGGCTTCAGCTGCGGCTATAATGATTACGAACAGGGCGATCATCTGCCCGTCGAGAGCCAGTTCGGTAAAGCGGCTGAAAGCGATGAAATTGAGGTTCGCCGAATTCAGGATCAGCTCTACCCCCATCAAAACCATAATTACATTTTTGCGGGAGATTACGGCGAGCAGCCCCAGGGAAAACAGTATGGCACTCACCATCAGATAATGGGTTAAACCGGGTTCAGCAAGCCATTGTAAAAACGTTGATTCCATGTTCAGTTCAGTTAGGGTTCATTTTTATGTCGTGTCGACATCAACAGGGCACCGATAATGGCCACCAGCAGCAGTACACCCGCTATCTGAAAGGGCAGCAGGTATTCGTTCATCAGCATCATTCCCAGGTCATACATGGTACCATCCCTGTCTGCCGGTACGATGGTAGTCCACTCGGCTGATAAGAAAACATAGAGCAGCAGCACGGCAACAGCCCCCGACAGCAGCGATGCGGGCAGCATGTTCACGGTAACCGTTTTCAGGTTTTCGGTGAAATCAAGCGTGGTGAGCATGATACCGAAGAGTATGAGGATAAGTATGCCGCCAACATAGACAAGGATCTGGGTGGCTGCTATAAAATCGGCATAGAGCAGTACATACAGTGCCGCTACACCGGAAAGGGAAAAAATCAGGGCAAATGCGGCATTTACGATATTTTTGGAAAAGACCATGTAAGCGGCAGATCCCAGCGTGAGCAGGGTGAACACGTAGAATAAAATTGCAGATAATTCCATCGGTCGGTTGACTTCTTAATAATTTGGTATGTTATTCACCGGTTTTGCCGGCATCTTTTTCCTTTTCCTGATCCTTTTTCTGCTGGGCCAGTTCTTTTTCCCGGTTTTTTTCTTCCGTCTCTTTTACCAGCTTCTCTTTGACTTCGATCACCTTGTCGGGGGTCAGATCGCTGAATTTGAAAATTAAATTTTTGCGGTCAAATTCAGAATATTCATACTCCTGCACCATATAAATGCAATTGGTCGGGCATGGGTGCACGCATAAATCGCAGTACATGCATTTCGACATGTCGATGTCGAACTGTGTAACCCACAGGCGTTTCGGATTTCCGGTCGAGGTTTTACCAAGGTCAATATCGGCCGTTGCCTTCACGGTTTCGATGTCGATACAGTTAACCGGGCAGGCGCGTGCGCACAAGTTGCATCCAATACAATCGTCGATATTCACAAACAGCTTGCTGC
Organism: Rhodothermaceae bacterium; assembly: GCA_020201275.1. Lineage (GTDB taxonomy): Bacteria > Bacteroidota > Rhodothermia > Balneolales > Cyclonatronaceae > RECM01. The sequence continues at coordinate 2,200 of JAIVHB010000189.1, forward strand.
GTGCACCGGCGGGCAGAACGTCGCGTACTTCCGGATACTGGATGGTTACCGAGGGCTGGAAAAAGTGCCGCAGGGTAATCCCCATTCCGATGAAAATCGATTTAAAGGTCTGAAAGCCTTCCTTAATTTGAGTTTGCATATTCAGGGTGTCCTGTTATTTAGAAAATCATTTCCCATAGTGCCACCAGTACAAAATTCACAAACGAGAGCGGTATGAGAATACTCCAGCAGATATGCATCAGCTGATCTACCCGGTAACGCGGCAGGGTCCAGCGGATCCACATCATCACAAATACAAGCAGCATGCCTTTGAGCATAAACCAGCCGAAACCCCAGACCGGGCCCGACATGAACGTGCCGAAGGGGCTGTTCCAGCCGCCGAAAAACAGGGTTGCCCCGAGCAGCGATAAAAGCAGCATATCGGCATATTCAGCGAGCATGAACATCCCCCAGCGCATGCCGGAATACTCCGTCTGGTAACCGGCAACGAGCTCCGATTCAGATTCAGGGAGATCGAAAGGTACTCTGTGCGATTCGGCCAGCATCGAGATAAAAAAGAGGGCAAAAGCCACAATCAGAAACGGATTCTGGAAAATGAACCAGTTTGGCAGAAAGCCCATGATATCATTGCCGGTCTGCATTTCTGTAATAGTCATCAGATTCATTGAGCTGGCAACTATAAGCACCGAAAGAACCGTAACAATGGTTGGAACCTCATAGCTCACCATCTGGGCGGCCGTGCGCATTCCACCAACCAGCGACCATTTGTTGTTAGATGCCCACGACGCCATAATAATGCTGATCGTGAGAAATGATGTGATGGCAAGCAGGTAGAAAGCACCGATATTGATATTGCTGCCTATGTAACCGCTGCTGAATGGAATAACGGCAAAAGCAGCATAGGAGGCTGTGAAGATCATGAACGGTGCCAGCTTGAACAGGAATGAACTGGCATCTTTGGGAATAATATCTTCCTTCTGGATCAGTTTCAGCATATCGGCAATGGTCTGGGCCCAGCCATGAAAACCGCCGGTACGCATAGGTCCGAGCCTGTCCTGGATGAATCCTGCTATTTTGCGCTCAGCCCAGATTGCAAACAGTGCGTAAACAAGAATTAGCACCAGTGGAAACAGCGCAAAAACAACCAGGGCAATCGTAGACGACGGAATAATATTTTCTAAAAATTCAAGCATATAAGTTAATTTTTGCTCGTGTCTGTACAAATCCATTGAAATATGTCCGGCAATCGGCACCCGATACCTGCGAACTCAGGCGGGGGTATATCCTGTTTCGGGAACAGCTGGCTACGGTACAGATCGTCTCAATCATCGGTCAACCTCTCCCAGGACGATATCAATACTGCCAACGATGGCAACAAGGTCAGACAGCAGGGCACCGCGTGAAATGGCCGGCAGAATACTCAGGTTAACAAAACTCGGTGCACGTACTTTCACCCTGAACGGACTCGGTGATTTATCGCTGATGATGTAGTAGCCCAGCTCGCCTCTCGGTGTTTCTGTGCGAACGTACACTTCGCCTTCTTTCATCCTGATCCTTTTGGGTACCGCTTCCATTACATTGCCCTCATCAGGCATCTGCTCAAGGGCCTGCTCAATAATTACCAGGCTCTGTTCCATTTCACGTACACGCACCATGTAGCGGTCCCAGCAGTCACCTACGGTTCCCACCTCGCCCGAACCGACAGGAATGTCGAATTCAAACCGGTCATATATGGAATAGGGGTCGTTCTTTCTCAGGTCCCAGGATACACCCGAACCCCTGAGCATCGGTCCTGATGCCGCATAATTCAGGGCAACCTCGGCCGGCAGAATGCCGATATTGGCGGTCCTGTCAATAAATATCTTATTGTACGACAACAGGTCGTTCAGTTCCTTGATTTTTGGCCGGAATGTTTTCACAAAATCGGCCGTCTCCGGTTTGAAACTGTCAGGTACATCACGCATTAATCCGCCAACACAGATGTAATTGTAGAGCAGGCGGGCACCGCTTATTTTTTCGAAGATGGTGAGTATTTTCTCGCGTTCGATAAAGCAGTAGAGAAACGGAGTAAATGCCCCCAGATCGAGTCCGAATGTGCCGATTCCCAGCAAATGGCTTGCAATTCGCTGAAGTTCGGCGAGAATTACCCGTACATACTCAACCCGCTCGGGAACCTCGAGCTGCAGCAGCTTTTCAACGGCAATCACATAGCCGTGCTCCTGGTTCATGGCCGAAACGTAATCGATGCGATCGGTGTAGGGGATAACTTTGGAATAATCGTCCATCGCCTCGGCGTGCTTTTCAAAGCACCGGTGCAGATATCCGATATGGGGATGTACCCTCGATACAACTTCACCGTTGAGAACGACTTCCAGCCGGAGTACACCGTGGGTCGACGGGTGTTGCGGACCCATATTGATGGTCATCTCCCGGGTTTCCTGCACGTTTGCTGATATTTGATGAGTCATAGGTGTATACCTGCCGGATTTAAAAACGTGTGGTTATTCCCTGATAGGTTTCCTGCTGTACATAGTCTTTTCTGAGCGGATGCCCTTCCCAGTCGTCCGGGCAGAGGATCCGGGTCATGTTGGGGTGCCCGTCGAATATGATTCCCAGCATATCCCAGGCTTCCCGCTCATGCCAGTCGGCGGTTTTCCAGACCGACTCCACAGACTGTACCCTGGGGTTATCTATCGGCACCCTCACCTTTAAAGCCACGGTATGCCCGAATGTGGTTGAATGCAGATGGTAGGTTACACCCAGTTCCTGTTCTGCCGGATAGTGCACACCGCTGAGGCACATCAGGGTATTAAACCGAAGTTCACTGTCGTCTCTCAGGAATTTGGCAATATTTTTTATGGAATCCGGTGCAAGTGTGATCCAGGGCTGACCAATTTCGGCCGGTACAAATTCGAGTACACCCTTAACGATCTTATCTTTGAGATAGGCAGCTATTTCTTCAGGTTGTTTCATGGCGGTCGGCTTCTTCGGTTATCTTGTCAGAAGGTTTTGATTCAATAATGGATTCATTCTCAATCTTTTTCTGCAGTGTAAGGAAGCCTTCAAGCAGTGCTTCAGGCCGCGGCGGGCAACCGGGTACGTAAACATCTACAGGTATCACCTTGTCGACGCCCTTAAGAACGTGATAGCCATGTTCCCAGTAAGGTCCGCCGCTGTTTGAGCAGGAACCCATGCTGATTACGTACCGCGGCTCCGACATCTGCTCATAGAGCCGTTCGATACGTGAGGCCATTTTCATTGTCACAGTACCGGCCACAATCATTACGTCGGCCTGGCGGGGAGATGAGCGTGGTATGATTCCGAAACGGTCGAAATCATAATGTGATGCCGCTGTTGCCATCATTTCAATTGCGCAACATGCCAGCCCGAACTGTTCATACCACAGGGATGATTTTCTGGCCCAGTTCAGCGCACTCTCAAGCGATACTATGATGATATTACTGTCGTGATATTTTTTATCAAGCAGGCCCATAAACAGGTTGGTTGATTAATCGTTTTATTTGGTTACGTCCATTTCCGGTTCAGGCATCATTGCAGAAAGGCCCATATCCGGATGCTCACCGTCCACTACGCCGATTCCTTCCACGTACCTTGGCACTGCAGGCACGGGCTTGTCCCATTTCAGCTGGCCCTTGCCCAATTCGTAGGCAAAACCGATAAAGATCAGAAATACAAAAACGAACATGGCTCCGAATGCGACCCAGCCCAGTTCCTTGAACACCATTGCCCACGGGAAGAGCAGCAGTATCTCAACCTCGAAAATCAGGAACATCAGACCGATAATGTAAAAGCGGTTGTTGAACTGTACACGGGCCGTGCCGATGGGGATTTCCCCGCATTCGTACGTCGATAATTTAATCGCATTCGGACGGTGAGGCCGTATGAGTTTTGCGGCAAAAAGGGCAATGGCCACGAATAAAGCGCCGATTACGAAGAAGAGTAATACGTTTCCGAATTCTGGTAGCATAGTTCGTTCAGTCATATTTGTTTTGTCAAATTTGGATATTTATACTCAAATATCCAAATTTATTTTTAGCGCATTTTGACGAAGGCATATTCCGGAGAAATACAGCAGTCAACAGCGGACGTGTAGCTGCATGTGCAGCTGACGAGTAATCGTCATGTAGCAGTCATGTGGATGCCTTACAGCGATCGTGCATGGGTCATACAGTGGAGTACAATCGGCGTACCAACGGCATACATGCGGAGTAACTCGTACCCTGGCAAAGCCGCTCATGCTTATCGCACGTGAATTGACCGGTAGTTGTTTTACCTGCCGGATTCGGTCCTTCGGATGAACTCCAAACTGTCGACCAACGGCCTGTCGGGTGCATTCGCAATTTCAACAATGGTCGAATAGGCCACCCTGGTTCTTCTGAGAAAGTGCTCATATTCGATCTTGTCGGGTGTGTCGGAGGGCCGGTGATAATCGGCATGTACGCCGGTAAAGAAGAACGCGAAGGGTACGCCAAGC
>JAIVHB010000057.1 GCA_020201275.1 Rhodothermaceae bacterium
GCGGGGAGGGCAACTTCCTGGTCTATGCCGTTGTGGTAGCGCTCTTTTCGGTGGCCTATGTAAGTTTCAGCGGGTTCAGCGCGGTGGTGCGCACCGACGAGCTGCAGGTCACACTTATGTTCGGGGGGTTCCTGCTGCTCATCTGGTACGCGTGGGGCATCTCGGGATCGCCCGTTGAGGTCTGGAACAGCGTGCCCGAAACGTTCCGGGATGTGTCGGGCGGGCAGACCACCCAGTACATCCTTGTCTGGTTCTTCATCGCGCTCTGGACATTCGTTGACCCCAGTTTCCATCAGCGGTCGGCGGCGGCAAGAAACGGAAAAACGGCCAGAAACGGCATCCTGATCTCCATCCTGTTCTGGATTGCCTTCGATTTCCTCACGTTGTTCAGTGGTATGTACGGATTCCTGATCCTCGGGGCGATGGACAATCCTGTGATGGTCTATCCCTACCTGGCCAACGAAATTCTGCCGGTCGGCATCAAAGGGCTGTTCTTCATCACCCTGATCGCGACGATCATGTCGACTATGGACAGCTATCTGTTCATCTCCGGGCAGACCCTGGGCCGCGACCTGCTGAAGGGATGGCTGCCGAAGGCCGATCCGGTTTTCCTCACCCGCCTGGGCATCCTGATTGCAGCACTATTGGGCATTTTGCTGGTCATCGTCTACCCCAGCGTGATCGACCTATGGTATGTAATCGGTTCGGTGATGATTCCAGGGCTGCTGATTCCGGTACTGGGTGTGTACCTTCCCGCGTTCCGGGTGCAAAAACTTTCGGCGGTGCTCATACTCACGGTGGCGTCGGGCGTTTCGCTGGCCTGGCTGGCGGCCGGAACCCTGCACGGCGATGCGGATGTGACGTTCCTGGGGGTTGAGCCATTCTATCCGGGCCTGCTTGTGAGTTTTGTAATTTTCGTAACCGACCGGCTTAGAAATACGTCATGCCGAGCGCAGCCCTGAGCGCAGGCCGGCGCGAAGCGACGGGTGGAGTCGAAGGGCGTAGTCGAGGCACGTGGGGGCTTTTTAAAAAGCCCCCGTGATGGGTGAAAAAAACCGGAATTTTGATAAAAAAGTAGTGCCACCCGGATTTTTTGTAATACCTGAATACTTTGAAAATCCGCTTTGGGGGCTTTTTAAAAAGCCCCCACGTGCTTCGACTACACGCAGCTGCGCTGCGTTGCGCTCAGCATGACGTTGTTGGAAGCGCAGTTGCTATCAGCATGACGTTGTTGGAAGCGCGCACAGCATGACGTTGTTAGACTATAGCATTACATCTAAATCTCTTTTAGCAGGTGCGAGAGGTTCAGCTGGTGGATGGGGATGATGTACTTGGTTTCGAAGGCGTCTTTGTGGATGTTCAGCAGGCCGGTGCCGCGGAAATCGACGATGCAGTAGCGGTCGACCAGGCTGAGGACTTCGCCGATGCCGTAGTATTCGGGGCAGGGGCCGTAATATACGAGGTCGCCCAGTTTGATCTCGTTATTCGCCCGGAAGTGATACGGGAGTATCACCGGGAGCCTTTCGATGCGATATAGAAGTTTTTTCGAGTCCATAAAATCGCGTCAAATATACGAATTATTCCGAACGCGGATTAAACCGGAACAGGCGTTCCGATTTGCTGAGCTTTGCGATGGTAATGTGAAGGGCATCGTCCGGGATAATGGCTTCGATCTTTTCGGCCCACTCGATCAGGCAGATCCCATTGCCATACAGGTAATCTTCGGTGCCGATATCTATTGCCTCCCGCACGTCGTTGATGCGGTAACAGTCAAAATGGTAGACCGGGATGTCGGCCGGGTATTCGTTGATGAGCGTGAAGGTGGGAGAACTGACCATATTCTGGTCGATCCCGAAAAATGCGGCTACACCCTTAACGAAACGGGTTTTCCCTGCGCCCAGATCGCCGTACAGGCAGACCACATCTCCGGGCTTCAGGGTCGATGCCACCGAAGCAGCCAGGCGGTCCGTCTCTTCGGGTGAGGTGCTCACGACCTCATCCGGTATCTGAAAGGCTACATGCCCGGTTGCCGGTGTGGTTTTTGTCATATAAAATTCAGCTGGAAATTGCCTATCCGCGCGGTTTAAGGGTGGCTACAGGCAGAATCATCTCCTCCATGGAGGCGCCGCCGTGCTGGAACGTATCGCGGTATTTATTCTGGTAGCGGTGGTAATTGGTGGGATAGACGAAGTAGTAGTCTTCCTTGGCGAAGATGTAATTGGTGCTCATCCCGCTTCTGGGGAGTTTGTAATGGGCCGGGTTCTCTACAAAAATGGCGGCATCCCGCTCGCATTTCAGATGGCGTCCGTATTTATAGCGCAGGCTGGTGGAGGTCTCACGGTCGCCGAGTACTTTGGTGTCGCGCAGGGAGCGTACCGAACCGTGATCGGTCGTAATAACGATGCGGACATCCTTCTCCGACAGGTCTTTCAGGATCTGCAGCAGATTGGAGTGGGCGAACCATGTTCTGGCCAGTGCGCGGAAGGCCGGCACGTCGGGGGCGATCTCCTTCATCACGTCGGAGTCTGACCGGTAGTGTACCAGGGTATCCACGAAATTGAATACGAACGCGTTCAATCGCGACTGGGTGTAGTTGTGGATGCGGTCGGAGACGCGCTTGCCCACCTCGGCCTGGATGATCTTTTCATATTTCGCCGAAAAGCCGAGGCGGAGCGTTTTCATCTGGGCGGCCAGCAACTCATCCTCAAACTTGTTGAGGGATGTTTCGTTGTCGTCCGTTGTATTCCAGAGCTGAGGGTATCGCCTTTCGATATCGATCGGAAAAAGGCCCGCGAAGATGGCGTTCCGGCTGTAGGGCGTGGCCGTTGGCAGGATGGAGTAGTAGAAATCGGTCTCGATCTGATAGTATTCGCTGAGCATGCTTTCAAAAACGATCCACTGGTCGTAACGCATGCAGTCGATGATGATAAAAAAGACCGATTCGGCCTCATCGAGCTGGGGAACAACATACTGGCGGATCACATCCGGTGAGAGTACAGGGCGCTCGGGCACCTCACTTTTGAGCCAGTACTGGTACTCGGCTTCAATGAATTTGCCGAACTCCAGGTTTGCTTGCTGAAACTGGTCGATGAGCACCTGGCGCAGCCCCTCGTCGCCTCCCATCAGCTCCATCTCCCAGTTGGTGAGCTGTTTATAGATGGATATCCACTGATCAAAATCGGGGTGCGACTGGATCTCCTGGCTCAGGGTGTTGAAATTCTTAAGATAGGTCTGGGCCGATTTTTCGTTGCGCAGGCGTTTGCGGTCGAGTATCCGCTTGATGGTGAGCAGTATCTGGTTCGGGTTTACCGGTTTGATCAGGTAATCCGAGATTTTGGAGCCGATGGCATCCTCCATTATCGACTCCTCCTCGCTTTTGGTGATCATCACCACCGGCAGGCCGGGCTGCAGCTGCTTGATCTTGGCGAGCGCACCGAGACCGTCGAGCCCCGGCATCTGCTCATCGAGGAAAACGATGTCGAACTGGCTTTTGGAGACCATAGCCACGGCGTCTTCACCGTTGGTTACGGGAGTGACCCTGAAGCCTTTTCCCTCAAGAAACATGATGTGGGGCTTGAGGTGTTCAATCTCGTCGTCGGCCCATAAAATGGTGTTGTTCATACTTCAAAGTTAGTAAATAATTAGTCAACCGTAATGCTGTTTCGCAGGTTGTTCAGACGGGCCTCACCGATGCCGCGGACCCCGGTGATCTCCTCAATCGATCTGAAAGGGCCGTTCTGAACCCTGTATTCCACTATCCTTGCCGCGATCGACGGTCCGATACCTGGCAATTTCTGCAGTCCGGTCACATCCGCAGTGTTGATGTTGATCTTCGCACCGGATCCGGTTTCAGGGTTCGTGCTGCCGACGGATTTCACCGTGTCTGCATTAACCGAGCCGGAAGATGGTTGCAATCCGTAAGACCGGGGCGATCCGGGTTTCGCACTTCCCGCACCGCCGGTGTGATCCTGGTTCTGCAACCCTGCCGTAAAGGTCAACGTCTGCCCTGCCGCATTAGTACCCGGATGGTTGGGTGAGGATGATGTGTTGGGTGAGGATGAAGGTGATGAGGATACTGATCCGCTGCCGGTTGCATCAGCCATTAAACGGTTTGGCACAGGATGCTCCTTAAGTTCGGCATTTGGTTCGATATCAATAGACGGATAGAACCGGGCGAGGGTTTGTTCCCTTTCAATCTCGCGCAGCTGCACTTTTTCCTGAAATTCTGCCAGGATGGGGGCATAGTACTCCTGGTCGAACGGATCGGGCCGGAACCATGATGCGGGGATGGACCATAAAACAACAAGAATGGCAATCAGCGTGGTTACCGCCGTGCGTTCGGCGGGCGTGATCTGAAGTTTTTCGGTGAGGAAGAACCAGTTTCTTTTCATGATGAACGTGATTTTGGTACTCTGGAGACGGCATGAACGTATGCCGGGATGGTTGATGATCCGGGTTCGGGTTGATTCTTTATAGAGGCATTTCGGAATACAATCCTTACAAAGAGATTTATTTAATGGTTACCTTTGGGGCGTGGAGAGTATTGAGATATGAGATATGAGATATGAGATATGAGATATGAGACATGAGACTTCAGACTTCAGACTTCAGACTTGAGACTTGAGACTTGAGACTTGAGACTTCAGATTTCAGATTTCAGATTGAGAAATGATTCGAAATCTCATGTATTTTTAGCGCTCACGGGGGCTTTTTAAAAAGCCCCCACGTGCTTCGACTTCACGCAGCTGCGCTGCGTTGCGCTCTGCATGACGTATTATTATGACAGATGAGTGAAGATTTATTTTTTGATTATTTGGGAGCGAGGGTTCGTTACCGGAGCACCGGGGCGGGCAAGCCTGTGTTGTTTCTGCACGGGTGGGGGGTTGACAGCGATACGCTGATGCCGCTGGCTTCCCATTTTTCGGGTGAGCATACCTGCATTCTGCCTGATTTACCCGGATTCGGATTGTCGGGAGAGCCGCCGGTGGCCTGGACTATCGACGACTATGCCGGATGCATACAAGCGCTGCTGCATCATCTCGAGGTTACACGGACCGATGTGATCGCGCATTCTTTTGGAGGCAGGGTGATGCTCAAACTCTGTTCAAGGCCCGATACGGCCGTTTTATTCGACAAGGTGCTGATAACCGGCGGAGCTGGCATGAAGCCGAAACGTCCGCTGAAGTTCTACCTGAAGAAGTATTTCGCCAAAACGCTGAAGGCCCCTTTCGCTATACTGCCGGGGAATTTGCGTGAAAAGGGGCTGGGCCGGCTTCGGCAAACAGGGCTTTGGCGCTCACTCGGGTCGTCGGACTATTCAAAACTCTCGGGCGTGATGCGGGAAACCTTTGTGAAGAGCGTGTCGGAGTTCCTCGAACCCTGCCTGCCGGAGATCGAAAATGAAGTACTGCTGCTTTGGGGCAAAAACGACGATTCCACGCCCCTCTACCAGGCACAGCGCATGGAGGAGGGTATCCGGAATGCGGCGCTGGTAGTGATCGACGATGCCGGGCACTATGCGTTTATCGATCAGCCCGCGAAGTTCAGGATGATTGCGCAGGCGTTTTTTTAGAGAGGAGACGCAAGACATGAGACACAAGACATGAGACATGAGACATGGGAGATGAGACATCAGACATGAGATTTTGGTTGCATGACTGAGCTTCAATAGGGACGATGACGAGGCGAGGCTTAAGCCTCGCCTCACGGTTTATGGTCTGAAACGCTTATCTGTATGAAAATCAGCCCATCTCATGTCTCATGTCTCACTACTCACTACTCACTACTCACTACTCAACACTCTCCAACTCCAGGCGTTCGGAGGCTACGTAGATGGCTTCGAGGTTGGCGTCGAGGTGGCGGGTGGTGTTGAGGATGGCTTCAACGGCTTTTACGTAGAAATCGGGATTGATATTTTCGAAGATGTCGGTTGGCTGATGGTAGTGGGGATGGTCTTCAACGCCGAAATAGATGAACGGTACGCCTTTCGCATGGAATGGCCCGTGGTCGGAAGACATGGTCCAGTCGTCGCCCGGGGGCAGGTCAGGGGTATCGTGGCCAAACAGAACCGAAATTTCAGCGCCGGCGGTGGCCTCCTCGATGTATGATTTCAGGAACGGATAGTGGTAGGTACCGACTGCATAGAGTTCATCCACAAAATTGGTGGAGATCATATCCATATTGATGTTCAGCACGATATTTTCGAGGGGGACGACCGGATTGTCAACAAAAAACCTCGCGCCGCCCAGGCCCTGCTCCTCGGTATCGAGGGCGATCAGCAGCATATTGTGGAGAGGCGGAGCATCGGTGAAGTATTGTGCCAGAGCAATCAGGCCCCCGACGCCGGATGCGTTATCGTCGGCACCGTTGTAGATTTCGCCATTATGCAATCCGAGGTGATCGTAATGGGCAGTGACAGCAATATACTTGGTACTGTTGGATGTACCCCGGATCAGGCCGATGATGTTGACGGCATCCTCAAACGTCTCTTCACTGCGGGAATTTACATGGGTAAAGGTCTGGAAATAGCTATGACCGAAATTACTCACCCCGATATCGCGGAAACGGTTTTCGATATACGCGCGGGCGATGGCGTTGCCCTCAGATCCCGAACGCCGGCCTTCGAGGGAGTCGGATGCAAGAAAACGGACGTCTTCGAGGAGCTGCTCCCGGTC
>JAIVHB010000009.1 GCA_020201275.1 Rhodothermaceae bacterium
GGCTGCGGTGTTACGCTATTGATGCCGCCACCATTTGCATTACCTGCAACGAGGCCTGAATGCTGGCCGGAATACAGATCGGATGAGTCTGCGACAGGGTAAAAATAAAAAAACGTACCCGCCGTGGTTGCACCGCAGGTACGTTTACTATAGAATGGGTTCCGGAAAAGGCCTGAAAAATCAGGATTGCATGGCTACCCAGGAGTTGCACCAGCCATTCGGGTTAACCGGACCTCTGAAAAGAGAGCATCCGCCGCATTCACCATTTTCAGGAGCTATCCAGAGCTGGCAGTTGTCGCAGCGCTGCTCGGGATTTGGTGTTTCATGAACGTATTGAAGATTGCGGCGCATATTCAGATCCGATTCACTTAAACCGGTGGTGTCGCCGCATGGATCGGCCGGTGCAGTAGCAGCTTCCGGAGCAGGTTGTGTTTCAGGTTCACCACCACCACAGGCAGTGATCAGAGTGGATGCACCAAATGCGGTTGCACCCAGTACAGACATGTTTCTGAGAAATGATTTTCGGGTAATTTTATTATCACTCATTTTATTTTTCATCTGGATTATTAAATATTACCCAAGTATAACCAGAACCGGCCAGAAGTTATTCATCCGGGCCCGAATTTAGAATTAGTTTAAATCAGATATTCATAAGCCTGCAAGTATTCCAATCATAAGCATTGCAAGGCTTACAAGAACCAGTATAAGCCGGAACCGTGTACGGAACATGACAGGATGAAACATAAAACCGATAGTGAGAGGGTATCTCGACAGCCAGCCGTAATAATGGTGCCTGTGCAGTGCCCCCAGTGCCATGGTTACGTGTCCATGCAGTATGGTAACCATGAACGGGAAGGCGAATAGAAGAGACCCGGCCACAGCATAGAACTCGTCGAACTCAAACCAGCGGCATACCATGAAATAGGGCCACGCAAACAGGATCAGCATGGGTACAGTAAGGGACCAGTTGATCAGATTGATGCGGAGAAAATTTCTGCGGGACAGCTCTGGTTCCTTCATAACATGCATGCAGGGCTTCAATTGCTATAAACTGCTAGGCCGATGGCGTCCATTTGCAGGTTTATCTGCCGCTTTCCCGAAGGGATTGCTTGCGTATAGCTTCAAATTCGTCGCCGGGGGTCCAGGTCACCATCTCGTCCTGGTTGGCAATACGTTTGCCTACACGGAATATGAGACGTACGTCTTTTTCGGCTCCGCTCAGATCCCAGTTTTCATCAACCTTGTCGTGAACGGTATGATAATTTTGCCTCCGGTAAGGCTGAATCACGTCTTCATAGTAGTTATCAGGCTTGTTGAGGTAACTTATGCCCGCATTCGGGTAGAGTGCCGGAACCCCAACTTTTGCGAATGAAAAGTGGTCTGACCTGTAATAGGATCCCTGCTCCGGATTCTGATCCGGGCGGATTTCACGTCCGTCTTTGGCGGCTTCCTTCTGCATGATTTCATCCATGGAGGAACGGCCTTTGCCTACAACAATGATGTCTCTTGTTGACCCGAAAACGTTGAGCCCATCGATATTGATATTGGCAGTCATCCTTGAAGGGGGTACAGGCGGGTTACTCGTAAAATAGTCGGAACCTAACAGGCCTGATTCTTCACCGCCAACCATCACGAAAAGCATACTGCGCCTCAGGTTGTCGCTCACCTCAGAGTAAGTTCTTGCCAGGTTCAGTACGGCACTTACACCGCTGGCATTGTCGAGGGCGCCGTTGAAGATGGAGTCGCCTTCTACTGGGGTTCCTACACCCAGGTGGTCGTGGTGCGCGGTGAAAACGATGTGATCGTCTTTGAGCACAGGATCGTTTCCTTCGATCTTGCCCACTACGTTCATAAGGGTAAGATCCTTGTAGGTCGAATTCAGTCGGATTGATGCTGTAATTCCATCGAGTGGAACAGGTTCAAAGTCGGGACTTTCTGCGGCTTCCAGCATTTCAGTAAGGTTTAGACCGGCCTCTGCAAACATGGCAGTGCTTCCTTCCTCTGTAAGCCATGCGCTGAACCCGGTTGTTCCCGGCTCGGCATCGCGGGCCAGTTCAAAGCGTTCACGCCCCCAGCTGCCGGAAACAACGTTCCACCCGTACCCGGCTGTTGGGGTTGTATGCACAATGATGGCTCCGAGGGCCCCCATCTTTTCGGCCATCTCAAATTTATATCCCCACCGGCCATAGTAGAGCCTCGCTTCACCCGCAAAGCGGTCGGGGTAGGTCGACGGGTCATTGTTCTTGAATACGAGAATTTTTCCGGATACATCAACATCTTTGTAGTCGTCCCAGTTCTCTTCTGGCGCTACAATACCATAACCCACATAAACGAGTTCGGCATCTTGTACATCCACCTGCTCCTGCTGCGAGGCAGGCCAGGCCATCATTTCAGTGTAGTAGTCGAACGAGTGAAGGTCGCTGCCGTTTTTGCGGATGTGGAGCTGAGCATCACGGGCAGTAACCTGCCCGATGACGGGTACATGCTGAATAAAGCTGCCATCGGGCATGCCGGACTGCAGCCCGTATTTGCGGTATTCACTGATAATATAGTCAACTGTTTTCTGCTCGCCCTCGGTTCCAGGAGCCCGGCCCATCATGGAGTCGGCTGAAAGGGCCATGATATGACTCATCAGGCTCTCTTTATTGATGGATTCAAGTACTGAGGTGTAGTCTGGCTCTTGTGAACAGGCACTGAATAGTACAGGGATGAGGAGTATTGGAAAATATCGTTTAAGATTATTCATATTCAGAGATGGGTAAGTAGGTATTAGAATCGAAAAGGAAGATCCCCTATTGATCAGAGCTCAACCGGTTTCATCGTTAAGCCCGGTATACTGCGAGCAACAAGGGCCCAGGTACCAAACATCACACCACAGAAAAACAGGTCGCCGGCAAGGGTATAGTGGAAAAAGGGGATGCCCGCAACATACGAGGCAGCAAGGCCTTCAAGCGATTGCGGATACATGGGGTTGCCCAGCCACGACCCGAAGTTGGTGACAAGGTAGAAAAGGGTGGATGCCCCTAGTGATGCACCAATAACAGATAAAAAGCTAACACGGTTTCGGAGCATAAAACCAATGCCTACAATTGCGGCGAACGACAGGTAGACAAAAATCATGGTGGAATGAAAGCCCAGGAAAATATCGCTGAGAAGCATTGCGCTTACAGGGATAAGGTATGCCATCCTCTTGTCTTTGAAAAAAGCCCCGCCAAAAAGGGCCATGGCTGCTATAGGAACAAAATTTGGAGGATGTGGGAGGAAACGGATCAGCGCTGCACCTGCTATCAGTGCGCAAAGGATTAAAAATCGGCGGTCTTTTAACATCTCGGTAGAATCGGATTGTGGTTTACACTTGATATATAAATATACGGTGAATAGCCTACGATTTAAAACGGCCGGCGATCATTAATACCCGCATCCGGATGGAGTGAAGGCAGGACTGTAAAGAGTACCGGTTTTAAACAGCATGAATATACGTCTGGCAGTTTAAATGGATAGCAGACCATATTACAGAAATGGCTTCAGGGGATGTTGATTGCGAGACCGTATGTACAGAAGGGCCCGAAAGTAGTAATTCCGCGATCAGTTACTGAAAGTTCCGGGCGCACCAAAGGTGTTCGTAGCGGCGTACCTGCTGTCTGCTGGTCTCCAGTAGACGGTCAGATCATCGCTGACCGGCCGGCCGGATGAATCGAGAATAATGATTTCAATGAGACGTACCCGCGCAACGTAGGGTTCGCCGTCGTAGAGTGAAATGCGGAATGCATAACCGTACTCAGCACGTACCTGATCGATCAGTATGACGCCTCTGCTGTCTTTCATGGCATTTGGGGATACATCCAGCAGAATTATGGAATCAGCGTTCCTTATAGTGAAAACCCGGATATTCTGTACCGGCCCCTGAAATCCTTCAGACGAAAGCTCTGTGTGAAGTTGTCCGCTGCTCATAAATTCGACAGCTATCGTTTCAGGGTGCCCGTCGGCATTGATGTCTTCACCTACCAGCGGCATGGCAATATGTCCCGGCAGTACAATCCTGCTTCTGTTTTCATTAAAAGCGGACTGAATGGCGGGCAGGTTGTCCTGAATCTGATCCAGGCTGTTAAGCATAATGCTCCCGGAAGGTGCATCGGCAACAGTGTCGGGCGGCGTGATGGTTATATCCGCCTCCATCTGCAGGTATATGTAAAAAGCCATAGCGGCCAAAATGACCACAAAAACGGTTACTACCGGCAGCAGATTTCTTTTTTTTCGTCGGGGCATGATCAGGTCGCTTTCGGAATTTCGTTATCCGTGAAGATGTGCCTGAAGATAAGTCCTATTGGCGGATAAATAAACCTGATCAGATACGTACTGGTATAAAAAAGGCGTCGGATCAGACCGGCGCCTTAATTTACAAGATGGTATGGTTTTGCTCTGATTGATACTATCAGCTTGCTACATTCAGCACTTCCATCAGAATTTCGATGTCGATTTCGTCGCCCACTACGGCGGTCATGGCCCAGCTGCCGGAACCCACACCAAAATCAGTACGCATCAGTTTATATTCAGCCCTGAAACCGGCAACGGTCGTATTTTCTCTCCTCGGGTGGTCCATAGCACCCAGAAATTCAAACGGTAGTTCAATTTCTTTGGTCACATCGCGTATTGTTAGACTGCCTTCAGCAACATAACTGTTCTCGCCGGTCTGACGAACAGAGCTGCTTTTGAAGTGCATTTCAGGATAACCGGCGGTATCGAAAAAGTCATCGGAACGAAGGTGCTCGTCGCGGTCCGTATTGTTTGTATTTACACTGCCAACGGCGATGTTAACATCGATGCTGCTGCCTTCAAGATTGTTGGGATCAAACCTGATTACACCGTCAAACTCATCAAAAGACCCGGGTACCGGGGTAAAGAAGTGGCGTACCTTGAACTGTACCGCGCTGTGGGCTTTATCAATAGACCAGACTGGAGCTTCATTGGTTTCGGTGTTGTTATTGAGGTTTCCGGCTGCGATCAGCACGAACGACAGCAGAAAGAGGGTGGTAAACTGAACTATTTTCATGGGGTGTATATTATTAATTTTGATTAGTTGTTGTAACATGTAAAGGATAGATTGCTGAGAATCGTTCCTTTATTACAGAGTATGGAATAAATTCTGCCTCGTTTATCATCTGTGCATAACAATTCTGTGTCAAAGTGCGTTTTGCTGATACAATGTAGTTATAAGCTGCAGTCGTGATGGGGAAACAATAAGTTCTGATATATTGAAAAATTGTCCCGTTTACGCCAAATTCCCTTATTATCTATGAAACCCAAACCAGATGAATCAAATCACCCTGTAATGACATTCAGACCAGCACTCCTGCTCCTGATTTTTTCTCTGACACCGGCATACATCCTGGCACAAAACCCGGCAAATGCTGATCCGCAAAGCTCATCTGAGCGGGTCAGTGACGAGGAACTGAAACAATACCTGCTTGCTACGTTTATGGCCCAGAGTATATACAATGAAGACAATATCAGGATGGCCGACACCCTGAAATCTCACGGTATTGATGTTGATATTTACAACAGAATCCTGAATTCCATGAAAATGGGCGAATCGCAACAGGAGATTGAAGCATCGGAGGCCGATGTCACGAAATTCAGAAATGTCTCGCCCACGATCAATATCATGCAGGAGAGCATGGAGCAGAAAATTGTTTCAGCGATTGAATCGAACGGAATAGAGCTCGAGCGGTTTGACGAGATATTCGAGATGATTCAGCAGCATCCGGCCCTCAAACTGCGTGTTGAAACGCTGATGAGTGAAATGGAGGAATGGAATGACTGATTCTAACCGCTCTCAGGCGGCCGGACTGGTGAAAGGGTTATCCCTGATTCTGAACCTCCATGGTTTACCGGCATCCACTCCCGCGTAATGTACGCCCACCCGGGCACTGCAGATGATACCGGAGGGAGCGACCTCCGCATGCCTGTCTTCAATCCAGATGGTGTTACCGGTAAGATCGGTTCCATTATGCCTTGTAGTGATGCCCATGGCCTGTGTTAGCAGCCCGGGCCCGCCCGTCAGATTTCTCTGAACCCTGTCGAGCCCCCGCCTTTCCAGCATAACATCCAATCCGTCAACTGGCTCCAGCGCCCGTATGAGTACAGCATGGGGTTCATCTTCACGGCTGGTGATCACATTGAACAGGTGATGAATTCCGTAACACAAATAGATATAGGATACACCGCCTGAGGAGTACATAATCTGCGTGCGGTTAGTGCGCCGTGAACCAAAGGCGTGAGATGCCCGGTCATCAATTCCGGCGTAGGCTTCCGTTTCAACAATCATTCCCGCTGTAACCACACCGTTAATCTTAGATACAAGTACCTTGCCCAACAACCTGCGGCCGACTTCAATAACGTCGGGTTGCAGATAGAATGTTTTTTCGAGCCTGGGATAGGTGCCGTTTTTTGTCACGGTATTATTTTGATGTCCGATGCTGTGCGATGTATATTTCCCGATTAATATATCCAGGTACGGCCGGTTGCCGATTCCAAAATAAATCACATTTTAGCCTGTATCAAGATCGCAGTACGCTGTGGTATAAAACACGACAAGATTGTAACACGTTGTTGAACAAAAACAGAATCGGTCCGGTTTTTAATTGTATTGGTTATGTTGCATCATTGTATAATGCAATCGAAATATGCCGGTTCCTCCGGCTAAAAGCCCGAATATGAGCGGATCAAAATCCGAGACGCCGCTGATGCGGCAGTACAATGAAATCAAGGCAAAGCATCCCGGAACGGTGTTGCTGTTCAGGGTGGGAGATTTCTATGAAACCTTCTCCGACGATGCGGTACTGATCAGCAAAGAGTTGGGCATTACCCTCACCAAACGTAACAACGGCGGTGATATGACACCGCTGGCAGGTTTCCCTCATCATGCCATCGATACCTACCTGCCGAAACTGGTGCGCCGCGGCCACCGTGTTGCGGTGTGCGATCAAATGGAAGATCCCGCAGCGGCAAAAGCCGATAAGAGAAAAATAGTTGAGCGGGAGGTTACAGAAATTGTGACCCCGGGCGTTACCATGTCCGACAAGCTGCTCGAACACAAACGGAATAACTATATCTGCGCGGTACACCTGGCCGGAAATACCGCAGGCGTTTCATTTTCGGATGTATCGACCGGTGAATTTGCCCTTGCGCAGATCGAAGCCGAAGATCTTGCCTCGTTCATTCAGAGCATAACTCCGGCGGAAGTGCTGCTGAGCAAAAAACTGAAAGGCAGCGTTCCCGATTTTCTGAAGAGGTACATCCTCAGTTATCAGGACGACTGGATTTTCGAGCACGATTTTGCCTACGGCCTGCTTACTGAGCACTTCGGAGTGCACTCCCTGAAAGGTTTTGGCGTAGAGGAGATGAAAACGGCACAGGTTGCAGCCGGGGTTCTGCTCAATTATGTAAGGGAGAATCAGAGGGCATCACTCGGCCACCTGCGGAGGTTGTATGCGCATGAAAATGCAGGGTACATGATGCTTGATCCCGCGACCAAGCGCAATCTTGAGCTTACATCCAGCCTGCAGGAGGGGGGCACCGAAGGAACGCTCATCTCTATCCTCGATCAGACGAGTACCGCTATGGGTGCCAGGCTGCTGAGGAAATGGATTATGAGACCGCTTAAAAACCGGGCCCAGATTACCAAACGACTGAATGCGGTTGAATCGCTGCACATCAATCATGATCAGCGGCGCAGCCTGCGTGAGGAACTCGATCAGGTCGGAGATCTTGAGCGGCTCATCTCCCGAATATGTGTAGGACGTACCAATGCCAGAGACCTGATGCAGCTTCAGGCGTCGCTTTCCCGTGTGCCCAGGCTTAAAATCCTGATTAACAGCAGCGAAGAGCAATTTCTTACGGTTGTAAACGATGATCTGGAAGTACTGGCAGGGCTTCAGGAACGCATCAGGAACACCATTACCGACGATCCGCCTGCAGGTTTGCGCGACGGCGGGTTTATCAGGGCGGGCCATTCGCCCGAACTGGAGGAACTAAGGGATATCACCCGGAACGGAAAAGCCTATATCGCGAAAATTCAGCAGGAACTGGTGGCGGAAACAGGCATCAACTCGCTCAAGCTGGGTTATAACCGGGTGTTCGGATATTACATCGAGGTCACAAACGCACAAAAAGAGAAGGTACCCGATACATTTATCCGGAAACAAACGCTGGTAAATGCCGAGCGCTACATAACTCCGGAACTGAAGGAGATAGAAGAAAAAATCCTGTCGGCCGAAGACCGCATCAACACGCTTGAATACGAACTGTTTGAGGAGTTGCGCCTTTACGTAGCCGGTTTTGCCGGTCAGGTGCAGAAAATCGCCGATGCCATCGCCCGCCTCGACTGTGTGCAGAGCCTGGCCGAGGTCGCCTTTCGCTATAATTATACCAAACCGAAGGTGGATGAGTCGGATGTGATCGACATCAGGGCCGGCAGGCATCCCGTAGTTGAGCGTTTCCTGCCCATGGGTGAACCGTTCATTCCCAACGATGTGTACCTCGATAATACATCGAGCCAGATCATGATCATTACGGGGCCGAATATGGCGGGTAAAAGCATCATTCTGCGGCAGACCGGCTTAATAGTACTGCTGGCACAGGTGGGCAGTTTTGTACCGGCCGGCAAGGCGGTTATTGGCATGGTCGACAAAATTTTTACCCGCGTTGGTGCTTCCGATAATCTGGCCGCCGGCGAAAGCACCTTTCTTGTGGAGATGAACGAAGCGGCCAACATCCTGAATAACGCCACTCCGCGTTCACTGATCCTGCTCGACGAGGTTGGACGCGGCACAAGTACCTTCGACGGGCTGAGCATCGCTTGGGCTCTGGCCGAATATCTGCACAACCAGGCATCGGTGGCGGCTAAAACACTGTTCGCGACCCATTACCACGAATTGAATGAACTTGAGGGGCTCTACGAACGCATTGTGAACTACAACGTGCAGGTTAGGGAGCATGAGGGCAAGGTGATTTTTCTGAGGAAACTGGTAAAGGGCGGGGCCGATCTGAGTTACGGCATCCAGGTTGCCGCCATGGCGGGCCTGCCCACTATCGTACTGCAGCGGGCCCGGGAAATACTGACCAATCTTGAGCAACACAGTCTCGATATTACCAACAGCAACGGAACGCTGCAGGAGGGTGCGAAAGCCAGGAAGGAGGCTGCTAAAGCCGTAACGGCCAGAATGGAGAAACAGGCGGTGTTACCGCAGATGTCACTGTTTCAGACCGAAATCGATCCGAGACTGGAGCAGCTTCGCGACAAATTGAAGGCGTCGGATCCGAATCGGATGACCCCGATTGAGGCCCTGATGCTTTTGTCGGAACTGAAAAGGCTGGCCGAGTAGTAGCGATCATCAGCGATGATCAGTAAGCATCAGCAAGCATCAGCCATTGTTATCTCACAGTAATATCAACCAGCTCGCCGGGGATCAGGTCTGAGTCGGGGCTGATAAGGATCCTGACGGGCAGCACATACTCAACGGTTTGTCCGGGTCTGAGCATGGATTCATGGATCGGTTCCATCTGTGTGCCCACGTGGGTTATCTGACCCTGGTAGGCTGTACGCCGCGATCGGGATCGTACTTCAACTGTTGCTCCGAGTTCGGGCAGTCGCGATACCGGCTGACGTACAAAGCCGATTACATACCGGGCACCGGAAGCACTGATTGTGAATATCGGTTCCCCCTCTGCAGCAAATTCGCCGTTATTTTTGTACATCTGGCTGATCATGCCGCTTATCGGTGCCCTGATGATAATCGGGCTCATCTCAGCTTCAAGTACGTTGAGTTCCTTTTCCTTGACATTGATGGCAGCCCTCACCGGATCACCGGCTGAGCCGGGGGTGCCCGGAATGAGTCCGGTAGAGAGTGTCTGAAGCCGCTCTTCCATCTCCGAGATAAGTTTTTCCTTCTCGGTCACGCCAATGTCATTTGATGCAAATTCGGTTCTGATCAGATCGTATTCGGCCTCGGATATTAGATTCTGATCGTACAGGTTGTCGGCACGGTCCAGATCGCGCTGCAATCTGTCGCGGTTGATGCGGGTAGTGGCCAGTTCGATCCGTGCATTCATCAGATCGAGCCTCCGGCCTTCGTAATTGAGCAGGTTTCTCTGCCGGTCTGCCAGCGGTTCAAGAGAGGTGCGGATGAGCTCAACTTCGGCCAGTATCACATCAAGGTGTGCGCTCATAACCGATGGATCGACGGGGTAAACCCTGGCAAGTTCTTCGCCTTCCAATATCGCATCGAAGCGTTCGGCACTGATCTCGAGAACTGTTCCAGGCCGGGGGCTCATTACCAAAGAACGCTCCGACTCTGCCATTCCCTGAAATGAAGAGGGCGTTACGTGGTAATCCCAAAGGCTGATTACCGCAATGGTTACTATCACAAATACGATAACAGGGAGATAACGGAACCGGAGTTCTCTTAACTTTCTGCCGAGGGGTACTTGTATAGGTTCAAAATTGTTCTGCAAATCAAATCTCCGATTCTTCTTCGGCCCTCAGGGCCGTAACTCTTGATACACCCGTCGAACCCCGCAGCTCTTCGAGCAGGGTGTAGGACTGGTCAGGATCACGCAATAAAAGTCTGTACGACAGATCGGTGCCGTCTTCGGCTTGTGAACTTCGCTGGCTGGCCAGCTGCACCTTCATGCTGTGCCGGTTCAGCAGTTTAAGCAGGTCGGCGATCTCGCGTTCAGGCCTCGACCAGTGCAGGTTGATGATGAAATCGTAACGCTGCCGTGCACCGAAATTGGTGTACCACAGGTAGAGCATGATGGTGGCAAAGATAATGGCCCCGATTACGGTAGAGGTGTAGAGCTGGGTACCGGCTGCCATCCCGATCACAATAAGGGTGAGTATATAGACAGTGTCGAGGGTGTCTCTCACAATATTCCTGAAACGAACAATGGCAAATACAGCCATCAGGCTGAAGGCCGTAACAAGGTTGTTGTCGAGCACGGTCATTACCAGCGAAACCGTGATCGGTATAATGATGAGTGAATTCACATAGGTGCGCGAGTACGACAGCCCTGTATGCGTAAACATGTACACCCAGGCCATAAGCTGCCCGGCAAGAAAGGCCAGCAGAAGAGAAAGTAAAAGCGTAGGCAGGTCTGTGCCGGAAAAACCGGCATTACCGAGGTAAATCCATTGGTCCATTGTATGTCAGAATTTGTTCAGATGTAGGCCATTTGGAACCTGTGCTCACCCAGCCGGGTCACACCGTCTACATATTTGGCGGCAGGACCCTGACGCAAGTCGAATATCTGGATCAGATCTCTGAACCAGTGGGGGTACCTGTTGGTGAATTTGAGTTCGAGAATAACCTTGTTGCCGAAAATATTGAGAGGATTGTCAAGCCGGGGGTTGAAATCAACGGTTCTGCAGGGCTCAGTGAATACCTGACGGTCCATGGTAAGACGGGCGAGATTCTGGCCGTCATAACCTGCCCATGCTTCACGCATGTAAGTAACATGCGCCACGGGGCCGGCATTGAGCAGTGAACGCAGCCTTGTGAATTCATCAAGTGCCTGTTGATGGTATATATCGTCGGTTGCAAGGATGTCGGGTCCCGAAATCTGCCCAGCAACCACCATAGCTGCTGCCGCTCTGTGTACAGCCGCCCTTTTTTTGGCAATCACACTGTTGTGCCGCCGTTTGATTTCGAAATAGACCGGAGCGTCGCCAGTGTTTTCATAAAAGCGGATGCGCAGCTTAAAGCGGTTTCTGTCTCCGTTTATGGTACTTTGTACCAATTTCAGATCGGCGCTGTCAAGATAGAGAGAGTGTACCGGATAGGAGAAATTAGGCTGAATAGCCCCGTACTCATCCAGCTGCATGAACGAAGAGGTAAAATCCCTGATGGCCAGGGCCCTGTCCTCATCAATCACATACTTGTTTTCGAACCGTTGACGCTGCAGTTTGTCAGCATTCATGGTAACTGTATAATCCCTCTGAAATCGTAATTATTGTAATCTATAGACTCTTAAAATACAAAAACCGAAGGATGTTTCATAAGCAACGGAATTAATGACCGTTAGTATGTGAATGATTCGTGATGGGGAGAAGCTCGTTAAGACGCAGCGGATTGAGCCGGGGATGTTGGTGCTTTATAGCATGGTACACCCATGATCCAGGTGCTGTGAATAATGCGGTTGTCGCCCATCATCATGACCGGGAAGAACAGGTCACTAAAAGTTGCTGCCCCGGTTGTTCGTTTCTGCAGCAACGGGTCTGCACCGGGATCCAGGACGGTAAAATCGGCTTCAAAGCCCGGTTTGAAGGTGCCAATGCGGTTGTCGAGGCTCAGTGCGGCAGCACCCCCCAGTGTGGCCAGGTAGAATGCCTTTTTCGGTGTGATCGACACATCGCCGAGCCGGGCTATCTTATAGGCTTCACTCAGGTTTGCCAGCACGGAAAAGCTGGTACCAGCCCCGATATCGGAACCTATTCCCAGTTTGATGCCGTGTTTACCGGCCTGCCCGAAGCGGAACAAGCCGCTGCCGAGAAACAGGTTGGAGGAGGGGCAAACGGCTATGGATGAACCGGAAGCACCCAAACGGCCGAATTCGTTGTCGTCGAGATGCACGCCGTGTGCAAATACCGATTTAGGGCCGGCAAGGCCATGATGCTCATACACATTCCAGTACCCGCTGCAATCGGGGTAGAGTTTCTGTACCAGTGCGGTTTCCGGAAGATTCTCCGACAGATGGGTATGCATCCAGACTCCCTCGAAATCGCGCAGCAAACGTGCTGCCACACCCAGCTGTGCCGCAGACGACGTAATGGCAAACCGTGGCATAACAGCGTAACCGAGACGTGCCCTGTTGTGCCATTTCCGAATCAGACCGGCAGAATCCGACCACGACTTTTCCGGATTGTCGAGCAGGGAGTCAGGCGCATTGCGGTCCATGAGTACTTTCCCTGCAATCAGCCGCATATTTTTGCTCAATGCTTCTTCAAACAGCAGATCGGCGGTGTGTGGATGAACGGTGGTAAAGACATTGGCCGTTGTGGTGCCGTTTCTCAACAATTCATTGATGAACAGCCTTGCCGACAGCCGGGCATATTCAAAGTCACGGTGACGATCCTCCTCGGGAAAAGCGTACTTCTGCAGCCACTCCAGCAGTTTTTCACCGTAAGAAGCGATGATCAGTGTCTGGGAGCTGTGAACATGCGCATCTACCAGACCTGGGATGATCAGTTTGCTGCCGAAATCGGTTACAGGAATGTCGGCCGGAAATCTGCCGGATAATTCAGCGGCGCTGCCGGCTTCAATAACAAACCCGCCTTTTACTGCAAGAATCCCGTCGGGAAAAAACGAGAGGGCCCGTTTACCTGAAATGTCGGGATCGCCGGTCATGAAGGCCAGCCGGCCGCGGAAAAGCTGGATTTGGGTGATTGTTGTGTTCATTACGGGGTAATATCGCCAACGAGCTCACAGAATTCACTCAGGATCATTGCAGTTGCACCCCAGAGTGGTATGCGGTGTACATCCCAGTAAGGTATATTATATTCGGTGCCGTGCAGATTGCGCCGGGTTTGTTTCAGGCAGGTGGGATCGAACAACCGGTTCAGGGGCATGGTGAAGGCCTCGGCCACCTCGTCGTGATCGGGAATGAGTTTCGGCGGATGGTCGAGCCAGCCAACAACGGGATGGATTATATTGCCCGAAACAGGTACGTGAAGGGGTGTCAGAAATCCCAGAACAGTGATCAGTGAGGGATCAATACCGACCTCCTCCCGGGTTTCCCTGAGGGCCGCATCCTCAATTTCCTCACCACGTTCAAGACGGCCGCCCGGCAGACTTATCTGATTGCTGTGCTGGTTCAGCTGATTACTTCTCAGGGTAAGTACCAGTTCAGGATCGGTTATTCCGTCGAACAACAGCAGCATCACCCCGCTGCGACGGGCAAGATCGGGTGGCAGGTTTCGGTCGGGTACACCTTCATCCGACCTTGGGGCCATCCGGAATTGTGCCGGTGGACCGGGCAGGGGGCCGTTCAGTCTGCTGGTGATAAGGCTGGCCAGGTTTTTCATCGGATTATGGCAGGTCGATTGCCGCTACTTGAATTGGTACCAGTCATTTATAAGGGCCCGGAAATTTTCGAGTTCAACCCGCCCTTTTTCCGTGAGCGCAATGGTGGATTGCGGGCGGTTACCTGCTATGAACTTCCGTATGGTAATAAGGCCGCCATCGGTAAGGTTTTTCAGCTGAATACTCAGATTGCCGTCGGTTGTACGCACAGAATGCTTCAGGGAGGTGAATTCTACCTCATCGGAATGGGCAACACTGGCAAGAATCGCCATTCTCAGTCGGTTCTGGATGAGTTTGCTGACCAGGCGATGGTCAAAATTCTTATAAACAGCCGGCATTCAGTGTAATGGTTATGTGAAGGGATACGATGAGTATACCCTGTAACGAATGAACAAGCTAATGAGATGCCGTGAAGAATAAAAAAGAAGTGCCAACCTGTTTTTTTAAGACAAAAAAAAGCGGCAGAAAAGTACCGAACTTCACTGCCGCTTGCCGAGGTTCATATTAACGGATGTAATTGTGGAGAATCCGTGTGTATGAAATTTTTACATGATTGGTATTAGTAGCCCTGGTTCTGTACGAGGTTTGTGTTCACATCAAGTTCGGCCTGCGGAAGAGGGAAAATCAGCCTGGATTCGGGAATTCCCAGAACCGACATGGCACGTCCGGTTCTGCGCAGGTCGAAGAACCGGTGCCCTTCCATTGCAAATTCCACACGCCGCTCATTAAGAATTTCATCCATCAGGGCCGATTCGGACGTTACAGACGCGTCGATGTCGGGTATGCCGGCACGCAATTTAATCCGGTTGATGTCGGGATGGATTACGGATACCGGATCGGCACCCAGGCGTGTGTTGGCCTCGGCGCGGGTGAGGTACATATCCGCCAGGCGCAACACGTAAACATTGTCATCGCCGTTGGATATGCGGAAATACTTATTGCCATAATAAAGCCCTTCAATTTCACCGATACTGGCCTGGAAACGTGTATCCTGAGGCAGATAGGCATCTACCAGGTTGCCCGGACCACTGGAAGAAGCATCTGTTGGAGCGTATCCAAGCCGGCCGCCGAGGTCTTGAGGGAAATACCAGAATGCCTGGGAATTGTTGTCGTTAACGGTGAACTGTACCGAAAAAATTGCTTCCGGATTATCTTTGTTGGTGAACAGATCCCTGTAATTGTCGACCAGCCCGTAACGCTCGCTGCCGATTACCGCCGTTGCCATATCGCGGGCCAGTGCCCACTGACCGGTTTCAAGGTAAACCTTTGCCAACAGGGCCTGGGCCCCAGTTCTTGAAAATCGGAATGGGTCTCCACTTTCAGGCAGAATGTCGATTGCATCTGTAAGGTCGTCTATAATCTGACTGTATACCTGCTGTTGCGTGCTGCGCGCAAGCGAAGATTCCGGACCAACACCTGCAGATGGCACGAGAACAAGCGGAACACCACCGTAATAGCGAACGAGATTGAAGTAGAACAGTCCACGAAGTGCAAGTGCTTCACCCAGATAGCGGTCGCGGGCAGCAACACTGATATTATCTACATCATCAATGCCGGCAATCACATTGTTAACGCGATTAACACCAGCGTAGAGGTCTGTCCATGTGAGCAACACACTGATGTTGGACGGGAACACACTGCGGTTGTCGAACTCGGCATGGTTGGTGAAAGTACCCGTAAACCGGAGGTTGTCGGCGTACAGATCCGGTATCATATTGTATTCCTGACCGTAGATGTTATCGGTCTGAAGAGCGCTGTACGCACCGGTTACGGCGAGTTCAACGCCGCGTTCATTCTGAAGTGCCTGTGAGGCATCGATCGATGCGGTCGGATTGGTGTCGAGCACCGAATCGCAGCCGGCTGCCAGTACAAGCACGGTAAGTAAAATTAATAGTTTTCTTTTCATAGCGGGTACGATTTAAAATCCAAGGTTGATGCCTGCGGTGAGGGTGCGGGCCTGCGGAAGCGTGTAGAAATCGGTGCCTCTTACCACACCGGTATTGCCTGCATAGTTCACCTCGGGGTCGAACCCGCTGTAATTGGTGAATGTGTGCAGATTTTGCGCCTGCAGGTAGATCCTGGCCGACCTGAATCCAAACCGGGTGATGGTTTCACCAGGCAGGTTGTAGCCGAGAATCAGGTTTTTGATGCGCAGGTAGGAGCCGTCTTCAATAAAGCGGTCGGAGTTGCGTGTATTAAAGTTGGGATCGCCCCAGGCTGCCCGGGGTTCGCTGGCATCGGGATTGTCGGGGGTCCAGCGGTCGAGTGCTCTTTTGGTATGGTTATCAAAGAAGGTACCGTACGCATCGGTGTAGAGCCGGTTGGCATTGAAAATGTCGTTGCCATATACAAACTCCAGGAATACCGACAGGTCGAAGCCTCTGAATTGGAAGGTGTTATTGAACCCGCCGGAGAAGTCAGGCCACGGATTACCGATAATTTGACGGTCCAGACCGGTAATAAATCCGTCACCGTTCAGATCCCTGAACCGGATATCGCCGGGTGATGTATCCTGATCCTGGAACGCGTGACTGTTCACCTCATCTGGAGTACGGAAAAGGCCGTCGGTCACATAACCGTAGAATACACCAAGAGGCTGGCCAACTTCAATTCGGCTGGCAAAGCCGGTGTTGATCGGCTCATCCTGGTACAGGCGGGTAACCTCATTTTGAGTGGTTCCGATGTTTAGTTCGGAAGTCCAGCGAAGATCTGTGAGCGAGCCGCGCAGAATATGGGCGCGTACGGATACCTCATAACCACGATTTTCCATGCTGCCTACATTGGAAGTGAGAGAGGTGAAGCCTGTACTTCTCGGTACGGGTCGGTTTAGCAGCAGATCATCGGTTTTTTTGATGAAGTAGTCGAATGTAAAGGCCAGACGCTGGTTAAATAGTGCGAAATCTGTACCGATGTTGAACTGGTTTGTGGTTTCCCACTTCAGATCAGGGTTAGCCAGCTGTGCCGGGGCAGTACCCGGCTGATCGTTGTAATTCGATCCGCCGGCCCACAGGCCTCTCGAGGCAAAGTTGCCGATACCGAACTGGTTACCTGTGATGCCATAACTGGCCCGCAGCCGCAAATCGCTCAGAAATTCCTGGCGGCTCATGAAAGGCTCATCAATGATACGCCAAAGGGCCGACGCCGACGGGAAGAACCCATATCGGTTGTCTTCGCCGAACCGGGATGACCCGTCTGTACGAACGTTCATTGTAAGTGTGTAGCGGTCGTTGAAGGTGTAATTCACCCGGCTGAACAACGATGCCAGTGTCCATTCGGTGTAGGCGGAGCTGCCCGATGAAATGGTAGCGGCGGATGTCAGGTACCTGAAGAATTCATTGGGGAATTGTGAACCGCTTACCGAATTGGTCTCAGTTACATTGTCTTCATAACTGCCTCCCACCACACCGGTTACAGAGTGCAGATCCCTGTATGTTCTGTTGAAACTGAGGGTGGACTCATACGTTATTTTTGTTACAAAACTGTTGGCAGCTGTGCCCGCACCGCCTGTTCCGGTAGCCAGACCTACAATCGGTGAGTCATACAGGCGTGACCGAAGGGTGTACTGATCCAGGCCTAAACTGCCCCGGAGTTCGAGTCCGTCGGCAAGACGGTAGCTGGCAAAGGTGTTACCCAGTATGCGGAGAGTGCGCTCTTCAGCCTCATTCTCGCGGCCCAGGCCTACAGGGTTGGCATATAGTGTGTTGAAGTAGCTTCCGTCTTCATTGTAAATGGGCTCTACGGGCGGTACCGCGTTGGCGTTTGCGAACGGTCCGTAGATGGTATTGTCGCTTCGGCTGCGTTCAATCACACCGCGTGTGAGGGAAATGTTGGTGCCCAGGGTGAGGTTGTTGAATGCCTGGTAGTCGAGGTTTATACGACCGTTAAGCCGTTCATACCCAAAACCGCGTACAATTCCGTCCTGAATGAAGGAGGTACCCGATACAAAATAACGGGTGCGGTCGGTACCTCCGCTTACGGAAATGGAGGTATTGGCGATGGGTGCGGCACGCAATACTTCATCGAGCCAATCGGTATCGGTGCCGGCGGGAACCTCAACGAAATTGGCAGTGTCGTCATCTTCATATCCGAAATAATCGGGAAGCCCGAATGCATTTAATATCGATTCGTTATACACTTCGATGTATTGGTCGGCATTCAGATAGTTAACCCGGTTGTAGTCGTGCTGGGTACCATAATAGGCACTGAAGTCAATGCGGGGAGCACCTTCACTGCCACGCTTGGTCGTGATAAGAACCACGCCGTTGGAGGCGCGTGAGCCGTAGATGGCTGCAGCGGATGCATCCTTGAGCACTTCTATGCTTTCAACATCATCCGGATTTAAATCGGAAAGGGTATTGATGCCCTGACCGCCGAATGTGGCATCGATCTGCGAGAAGTTACCCTGGTTCACAGGAACCCCGTCGATCACATAAAGAGGGTCGTTGCCGGCCGATATGGATGAAGAACCGCGAACCCTGATGGAAATAGCTGAACCCGGAGCTCCCGAGTTTTGGGTAACGCGTACACCGGCGATCCGTCCCTGCAGTGCGTTTTCGACTGTGGGGAGGGGCACACTTTCAATGCTTTCCATCCTCAGTGATCCGACTGAGCCAGATACATTGGCACGCTGCTCGGTACCGTAACCGACAACCACAACCTCATCGAGTCCGAGGAAGTCTTCCTCAAGGGCGAAATCGGCAACGGCGGTTCCTCCGGTCACATCAACAACCCGCGTCTGGTTTTTATAACCCACATAGGTAATCCTCACGGTGTGCACGTCGGCAGGGATGTTGGTCAGGTTATAGCGTCCCTGAAGGTCGGTTGATGCGCCGCGTTGCAGCGCTTCTATCAGCACAGTTGCTCCGGGCAGGGTTTCACCTGTTCTTGCATCGGTAACTGTTCCGCTTATTGCTGCCTGCCGGGCGAGAACCGGTGCAGCGGCAAGTAACAGAACAGACAAAATGGCAATAATAGTCTTAATGTTCATAGTTTTCCTGTTTAGATGTTGCTTTCCAGATCTGAATGGCCGCAATGATCATGCAGCTGATCAATTTTCATGAACGGCTGTTCAGAGTCATATGTACTTGATCGTAAGTAGTAATAATTTTGGTATCTCTTATCCCTTACATTCCGAAGCATTTAAACACTGATTTCGCTGTGTATCTGACTTAATTTCAGTTAAATATATTGTTAGCATAACCACCAGAATGAACAGGACGTTAACCTCCCGTAAAATTTCCGTTACATCTCTGCAGGGTATGTTCTTTGCAATTGCAGGGATTCGGCGATTTTCAAATGGCGCGGCTGTGGTAAATGACATTTACTGGGAGGATGAGTCAGGGTGAATATATTGGCCTTACAGCCGGTTTTACGGTGGTATCTCAACAGCTATAAACGTACCTTGTGAAGTCAATTATTAATCCAGAAATTAAATACCCGATAATGAGTTTTCTCGTAGTAGGATCAGTAGCATACGACGGCATTGAAACCCCTTTTGGCAGTGAGGATAAAATCCTTGGCGGATCGGCGACCTATATTTCCATCACGGCTGGGTTCTTCGGGCTCAAACCCCGGCTGGTAGGTATTGTGGGCCGCGATTTTGCTGTTACCGACGTACAGCTGCTCAAATCTCATAATGTGGATCTTGAGGGGTTGCAGGTAGACAACAGCGGCGATACGTTCTTCTGGCGCGGAAAATACCACTACGATCTGAACAACCGGGATACCCTTGAAACCAGTTTAAATGTTTTCGAGCATTTTAACCCCGAGATACCGGATTCCTACAAAGACAGTGAGTTTGTCTGTCTGGGTAACATTGCCCCGGCTCTGCAGAACCGCGTGCTCGACCAGGTGACCCGCCCAAAACTTGTAGTTTGCGATACTATGAATTTCTGGATAGAGGGGGCACGGGCAGACCTTATGGAAACCCTCAAAAGGGTGGATGTTCTTATTATAAACGACTCGGAGGCCAGGGAGCTGTCGTCGGAACCCAACCTTGTAAGGGCGGCCGAGAAAATTCAGAAAATGGGTCCTGAGATACTCATCATCAAAAAAGGTGAACATGGGGCCCTGCTTTTCACCGGTTCAGGTATATTTTCAGCACCGGCCTATCCGCTCGTCGATATTTTTGATCCAACCGGAGCGGGAGATACCTTTATGGGCGGTTTTGTGGGGTGGCTTGCCCGCACCGGTGATCTAAGGGATGAAAACATGCGCAGGGCCGTGATATTCGGGTCGGTAATGGCCAGCTTCTGCGTGGAAGCGTTTGGATCTAAACGCCTCATATCACTTGAAAATGGTGATATTGAAAAGCGTTATACCGAGTTTATGGAACTTAGTACCATCCCCGAAATAATCAACCTTTGACGTGGACCATCCTGTTGTTCTCATTGCTTCGAAAAACCCGCACAAGATCGAAGAGATGTCGGCCATTCTCGCCGGCTCAGGAATAAGGGTACTAAGCGCACTCGATTTTCCGGATCTGCCCGACGTGGAGGAAACCGGCGTAACCCTCGAGGAAAATGCCGTCCTGAAAGCGGAATCGGTATTCCGGGTGTCAGGTCTGGCTTGTGTAGCCGATGATACCGGACTTGAGGCAGATGCGCTGAACGGTGAACCCGGCGTTTATTCTGCCCGTTATGCCGGCAACGGTGCGACATATAGCGATAATGTGAAAAAACTGCTCAGCGAACTGAAAAACGTTCCTTCAGATTCCCGGACCGCACGGTTCAGGACCGTGATCGCCCTGAAAACCGAAAGAGGTATTGAGGTATTTCACGGCGTATGTGAAGGAAGAATTCTGGAAGTGCCCGCAGGTACCGGTGGCTTCGGTTACGATCCTGTATTCAGGCCCGATGGCTATTCAGAATCATTCGCACAGATGGATGCATCCGAAAAGAACCGCATCAGCCACAGGGGTTTGGCACTGCAGAAGCTCAGTCTTTTTCTTACTGAAAACCCGGAGTATCTGCTTAAAAAGAGCATTTAGCAGACTTGACTTGCGTTCTGCTGCACTGTCGGGTAGGGATGTTTTAATGCAGGTCGAACACCAATTACCGTCCAGGCGTGCAATTTCTGTTTGGGATTGTACGTAGAATTACAAAAATTGAGACCATTTATTAATCAGACCTCGAATATGATTCTGCTATTCCTTGCCCTTCTTCTCACCAGCAACCCATACACAAAGGCTGCGCCGGTCACCCTCAGCAGTACGGGGGCAGATGTTACCACCGGATCTGCCGTAAACCGTGTAACGGTCTATCCGTCGGGCGTACGTGTTGAGCGCAGTGCTTCAGTAAGGCTGGTGCGCGGCATAAATAATGTGCTCATTACCCCACTGCAGGGAAATATTGACCCGGAGAGCATTACCGTTTCCGTGGATGGTAATGTTACTGTGATGTCGGTTATTCCGGCCGTCAATTTTTTAGAATCGCCGGCTGCCACCGCCGAAACCAACAGACTCAACCGGCAGAAGAGGGACCTTGAGCTCAGGATTGCGTTTCAGGAGAACCTGGTCTATGTGCTGAATGAAGAAGAGCAGGCACTAAAAGAGAACCGGCGGATTGAGGGAAACCCGCAACTTTCCGGTATTCTCTATCTTCGGGATGTTATGGATTTCTACCGGCAGCGGCTTACTGAAATAAGCACCAAAAGGCTGGAAATACGCCGTGAGATATCCGATCTCAACGAAGAACTCCGCAGGGTGAACAACCAGCTTGCCGGCCAGCGGGGCACTCAGCGCGAGCCGGTTACGGAGGTGAAGGTGCTGCTTGATTCTCCCATGGAGATGACAGGCCGGATCAGGGTCAGTTATTTTTCCGGGGATGCGCAATGGCAACCGGTCTATGATATCCGGGTGGAGGATGTAAACAGCCCGTTGCGGCTGCAGTACAAGGCTGGCATATCTCAGCGGACCGGCGAAAACTGGGACAATGTAGAGATTTTCCTTTCCTCATCGGGGCCGCTGAGGGGCCAGCAGAGCCCTGTTCTGAATCCGTGGAGGATCGATTTTCCGCGTGCTTTACGCGTCAGCAATTCAGAGTCAACATTCCAGGAGTCGCGCCGGCTGGTACGTGACGGAACCGAAATGCAGCTGTCGGGTATTGTGGTTGATGCAACCACCAATGAACCCCTGTCCGGAGCTAACGTAATCATTCCGGGTACCAGCGGGGGCACGGTTACGAATAACCAGGGATTTTTCAGCCTGCAGGTTCCATCTGCCATTACCGATCTGGAAGTACGGTACATTGGCTATGAAACCATGAGGGTGCCGGTTACCGGCAATATACTTGCCGTTGCAATGAATGCAGCTGATTTTGCCATGGACGAGGTTGTAGTGAGCGGATATTCTCCTGCGAAGGCCGCTGCTCCAGCGCCAGTCGTGATGGATACGCCATTATCATTCAATTTTGAGGTTCCGGCACGCTATACTGTACCCGGCGACGGAGAAGAGCAGCAGGTTGTTATTACCGAATATGACCTCGATGCACAATACACCTATCTTGCCATCCCGAAAATCGAGGAAAAAGTGTGGCTTCAGGCCCGCATCAGCGACTGGGAACGGCTGAATCTCCTCAACGGCCGGGCCAACCTGTTTTTGGGAAGTACTTACCTGGGCAATTCACGGATCAATCCATCGGTACTCACCGACACACTGGCACTAAACCTCGGGGTAGACGAAGGTATCATCATCGACCGGACCAAGGTTGACCAATACTCATCCCGAAGTTTTTTGGGCGGGAAGGTTACGCAGACACTCACATGGGATATCGAAGTGCGAAATACCAAGCGCCATTCCGTAACGATCAGGCTTACCGATCAGATACCGGTATCGAACCGCAGGGAGATCAGTGTTGATCTGTCGGATGCAGGCGGGGCCAGGCATAACAATGAGACCGGCGAACTCGTGTGGCACCTGGAAGTAGGGCCCAATCTTTCACGAACGGTCAGGTTCAGCTATCAGGTCCGGCATCCCAATGACGAGAGGGTGGTGCTAGAATAGCAGTGATTGACGATTAGAGACTGATATACCGGACTTTCTCCACGCCCTCGATTTTGTTGATTTCCAGAACTTCATCGGGAGTGAGTTTTTTGTCGAGCGTAACTACAGTTACTGCACGCGATTTTTTCTTCTCGCGGCCGAGGCTGAGCGATGCGATGTTGATATTTTTGGCAGCCAGGGCCGAACTGACGGCGGCCAGCATGCCGGGCCGGTCGATGTTGCTGTAGATGATCATCTCGCCGGCAAGCTGCTGCTCAATTTTAAAACCATCGATCTCAACAATCCGGTAATCGTTTTCACCAAACGGGGTCGCCGCAATACGCTTGTATTCGGAAGCATCACTAAGTGTAATGGTAATGAGATCGTGGTAGGTGCGTGTAGCCTTATTGGAGGCCTCACGAATATTTACACCCTTCTTGTCGGCCAAAAACCGCGCATTGATCAGATTAACCGGGCTTACCGAGGTATTGGTCAGGAATCCCTTCAAAACCGAATCGGTGAGCACTTCGGAGTGTTCCGCGCATGTTCCTGAATATTCAACATCGAGAGCTGTGGTATTTTCTGCAGCGATCTGAGAGGCGAAATAACCCAGTTTTTCAGCTACAACAAGGAAAGGCTGAACCTCCTTGTTCATGCTCAGGGCAATAGATTTACCATTGAGGCTTCCGATAAAACTTTTTTTCTCAAGTGCGTCGGCCATCTGATGCGCGATCTGTTCGGCCACTTTACCCTGTGCTTCTTCGGTGGATGCACCCAGGTGCGGGGTACAGATTACAGACCGGTGTTTCAATATGTTGTACAACGCTTCAGTTGGTGGTTCCGTGGTATACACATCCAGTGCAACACCTCCAACTATTCCCTCATCGAGAAGCTGCACGAGGTCTTCTTCCTTGTAAATACCCCCGCGGGCACAGTTCACCATGCGAACGCCTTTTTTGAGTTTGCCTTTGGTAGCAAGTGATACCAGTCCGCGTGTTTTTTCGGTCAAGGGGGTATGAACGGTAAGGAAATCGGCAGCTTTAAGAACCTCATCGAGCTCATAGAGCTGAACATCCATCTCGGCCGCTTTTTCATGCGTGGTGAAAGGATCATAAGCATAAATTTTCATTCCGAACGCCTTCATACGTTTTGCTACGGCAGACCCGATTTTCCCAAGACCGATAATACCAAGGGCTTTGCCGTGCAGCTCCGATCCCATGTATTTTTTTCGGTCCCATGCGCCGTTCTTGAGCGACTGTACTGCGTCCGGAATATTCCGGGCAAGGGCCACGAGAAGTCCGCAGGTGTGTTCGGCCGTCGAAATGGTATTACCGTCGGGGGTATTCATCACAAGGATACCACGCCGTGTAGCCTCTTCAATATCTACATTGTCTACACCGACGCCTGCCCGGCCGATTACCTTTAGTTCCGGGGCATGGTCGAGCAGAGCGGCGGTCACCTTTGTGGCACTGCGAACAACGATTCCATGGTATTTCGGGAGTTCCTTGAGCAGCTCCTCACCTTTAAGTGCGGGAGCGTTTACAGCTTCAATCCCGCGCTCTTTGAAAATGGTTTCGCATACGGCATCAACACCGTCAAGCAATAATACTTTGTAATTCATGGTAGTATAGGTTTAAAAAGAATATAATGTTCTGTAGAAGG
The DNA here is from genome assembly GCA_020201275.1 of Rhodothermaceae bacterium. Lineage (GTDB taxonomy): Bacteria > Bacteroidota > Rhodothermia > Balneolales > Cyclonatronaceae > RECM01. The sequence goes on from JAIVHB010000009.1 coordinate 24,721, forward strand.
TTCGGGTTGTTTCAGCGGAGATGTTCTGTTTAATGCTCCGCCGGGATTCAGGATTTCAGTTTGATGTATTTATCTCCGGCAAAATCGGTGATGAGTTCACGCAGTTCGTCGATTCCGTGGCCGGTCTCGGCGGATACCGCCATAACGGGCACCTCAATGTTCATCTCATCGATGCTCTTCTGTACAGCAGCCAGTGAACTTGCCCGCTGATTAACTCCGATCTTGTCCGATTTCGACAGTACGATACTGAAAGGGCGTTCATATTCGGCCAGCCAGTAGGTGAAATCCACATCGAGTGGTGTTGGATCGTGGCGGATATCGATAATTTGGATGATCAGGTTCAGGTTTTCACGTTCAATCAGGTAGCGGTCGATTTCCCTCTGCCATCGCTCGCGCTCAGCTTTGGGTACTTTCGCGTACCCGTAACCGGGCAGATCGACCAGGTACCATGAGCGGTCAACCTCGTAGTAATTGATCTCCCTGGTCTTTCCGGGCACATTGCTTGTACGGGCGAGGTTGTTCCGGTTAAGGAGTGCATTGATCAACGATGATTTACCCACATTAGACCGGCCTGCAAAGCAGATTTCCGGCAAATCGGCTGCCGGGCAGTGGCCGATGTCTGGGGCACTTGTTATGAACCTCGCCTCGCTGAAATGCATCAGATCAACTCGTTTTCCTCTTTTTTTACACCGGCCTCTACCGGCACAGGATAATTCCCGGTAAAGCAGGCCGTACAGTATTCCTGCCCCTTGGGGTTGGCCTCTTTAACGGCGGCAACCAGTCCTTCCGGCGACAGATAGTGGAGGCTGTCGACCCCGAGCGATTCTGCAATCCGTTCGGGGTCCCGGTTGAACCTGTTGGCGATCAGCTCGTCCGGACTCGGAAAATCCATGCCGTAAAAGCATGGATCCACGATTTGCGGGGAACTGACCATGAAATGGACTTCCGTTGGATTGCACTGCCTGATCATATTGACCAGGTATCGGGAAGTAGTTCCCCGTACAATGGAATCGTCCACAATAATAACCGGCCGGTCTTCAATCACACCTTTTACGGTATTGAATTTGGTACGCACCTTTAAATCCCTCGATTCCTGTCCCGGCGAAATGAAAGTACGGCCTACAAGGAAATGCGATTTGATATCTCCGCCGTTTATGGTTTCGCGGTCGATGATCAGAACCTCACCGGGTTTGATCTCTCTAATGTACTCGGCGCCGATTATGTCGAAAGCGCACGTTTCACTTGCCACCACGTAGGAATCGTCGAGCTTGCCCAGGGCGAGCGGCCTGAATCCGTTGGGATCGCGTACGGCGATCAGCTTGTCGTCGGTCAGAATTACCAGGCAATAGGCACCTTCAATTTTGGAAAGGGCATCCAGTATCTGGTCGAGCTGGTCCTGCTTGCGGCTGTGTGAGATAAGATGGAGGATGAGCTCTGTATCGGATGTGCTCTGAAACAACACACCTTCATTAATAAAATGGTCTCTGAGCTGCCGCGCATTCGTAAGGTTGCCGTTATGGCCCAGTGCCAGGTTACCTTTGCTGTAATGAACACGGAATGGCTGGATGTTGGTTGCGTTGGCAGCCGATCCGCTTGTGGAATAGCGGTTATGTCCTATGGCGGAATGACCATGCAGTTTCTGCGTAAAAATCGATTTATCGTCGAACACATTAAGCACCAGACCGAAATCCTTATGCATCGGCATAACGGAACGGTTCTTAATTTGATCGATGGTGGAAGTGACAATTCCTGCCGATTCCTGGCCCCGGTGCTGTAACGCGTGCAGGCCATAGTAGGTCATAAGCGCTGCCTGGGGATGGTTATAGATACCAAAAATACCGCAGTAATCGTGAGGTTTATCTGACATTCGCAGAATCGAAGGATGTGGTTTTGGCCGGTTGCCGGAATGAACTGTTTGAGATTTTCAATTTAAGGCTTCTTATACTCAGATTCTATCAGGGATTCAATATCGTTTGATATCTTTCATCACCGGGCTTGCCTCTTCACGTATGATAACTCAAGTTGTAAAATGTGTAAGGAGCCAATAAGACTGTATAGATGACTGTACAGCCGGTACATAGATCCGAGACGGGTAAGGAACAATGTCAGTACGAGTCAGGGATGGATTCAGACAGACAATGTTTAAAAAGGACATGGATGAATTCAGGGGAAGTTTAGCTGATTAAGGGGCATAAAAAAAGCCGGGACTGATAATCAGCCCGGCCTGAGATGCATCGTTTCTCAGTAGATTATTATAGACGGATCCCTGAACAACGTATCGAGCAAGGTTATGCCCACAAATACGAAGAAAAACAGAAATGCCATGAGCAGTATGAGGGTGTTGAATTTATTGTCCCAGTACAGACCCATAAAAATCGCTCCAACAAGCGTGGCTTTTACAAGAGCAATACTCAATGCCACGATGATGTTAATCGGATCCGGAAATTGGATGTAATAAACACCGACAGTAAGAACCGTAAGAATGGTAAGCGCAATCCCGGTTGCGACCAGCGTACGGAAAGGAATGATGTGGTGTGAATGTGAACTCATGTGCCTTCGTTTTTATAAAGTATTCATTGATTACATTGGAGAGAAGTGGGTCTGGATTTTTCGTATCACTACTCACTACTTTTCCCCTTACTCTATCAGATAAAGCAGCGGGAAGAGGAAAATCCAGATAATATCCACAAGGTGCCAATACAATCCGGTTATCTCGACGGGTGTATAGTACTCGCTGCTGAAATGGTTTCGGTGCACTTTCCAGGCCATCCATAGCAGGATCCCGATCCCGATTACGACGTGCAGGGCATGCAGCCCGGTCATCATATAGTAGATGCTGAAAAAGACACTTGCACTTTCGTGGGCAATGCCCTCGTAGGTGTAGTAAGCACCGGGAGCAATACCTTTGGCGAACTTGTCGGCGTATTCAAATGCTTTGATGATCATGAAGACCATGGCCAGCCCAACAGTACTCAGCAGCAGAATAATGGACTGACGTTTTTTGTCGGTCTGAATGGCCCTGATGGCCATTGCTACTGTGAGCGAGCTGGCAATCAGCACCAGGGTGTTCGTGGCTCCGAGTGGTGTAGACAGCTGCGTTGCGGCAAGTGTAAAAAGTTCAGGGTTCCATGTCCTGTATATGATATACGCAACGAAAAGCCCCCCAAAAAAGGCGATTTCGGTAAAAAGGAACACCCACATTCCCATCTTGGCCGAGTCGAACTGCTGGTCGGAACTGGCAAAGTGGTGTTGGACGTGTGATGCTTTTACCTGAGCGTTTTCAGCCATAAGTGGTTTTGTTTCGGTCTTGTATGATTGTTGTTGTTTTTTGCAGGATCATGCTTTTATTTCGGTTTTTGCGCCAACAGTTTCCTCTTCGTGGTGGTCTGATCCGGCAATACCGAGCAGAAACTCTGATTCCGGTTTATGATAGTCGTAGGGCCCGTGTATAACAACCGGAGAATACGGGAAGTTGTGCTGGTCGGGAGGTGAGGAGGTCATCCAGTCGAGCGAACGGGCATTCCATGGGTTGGATGTCGCTTTTGCACCTTTGAACATGGAGTGCAGCAGATATGCACCGACAATAAGGAAACCGAGCAGCAGAACCCATGATCCGTACGTTGAGAACACGTGCATGGTCTGAAACTGTTCGATGTAGCTATAGTAGCGCCGTGGCATTCCCTGGCTGCCCATGATGAACTGGGGTAGAAATGTAAGATTGAAACCGAAGAAAAGAATTACGCCGGCCACCTTAGCCCAGAATTCATTGTACATTTTGCCGGTGATTTTCGGC
>JAIVHB010000190.1:0-6590 GCA_020201275.1 Rhodothermaceae bacterium
CATTGCCTATCTGATCACGATTTTTATGGTACCCGGACTACTCCCCTATTTCAAAGACCGGCAGCATCACAAAACACCCGCTACACGGCTCAATCATGTGATAGAAAGTATGCTGCTCGGCATGTTCAATTTTTCAAAGAATCATTACAGACTGGTAGTAATCGGTACTCTCATATTTACAGTGCTGATGAGTCTCGGGGTGTTCAAGCTCAAGGTAAATGGCAAAGTGTTCGACGATATAGGCGATGACTCGTTCCTGGTACAGGAGACGAACCGGATAGGAGAACAACTGAGCCCTCTTTTTCCTCTTGAGTTCGTACTTGATACCGGGGTTGAGAATGGAATTGCCGATCCCGGCCTTCTTAGCAGAATGGCTGATTTTGAGGCGTTTCTTCTCGAATATGATGAGATCGACAGAATCACCTCGTTCAAAACCCTCATCAGTGAGGTTCACAGACTGATGGATGATGAACCCGTCCGTTCTGATGCCAATCCCGGGATCAGCCAGGACGAAACCCTTCAGCCGGCTAATTCCGAACACTTCAGTTCTCATGACCACATCCCCGCCGATCGTGCGCTTATTCAGCAGTATCTTCTCTTACTTGAGCTTACCGGAAGTGATGCAGTCTCCACGATGGCCGATTTCACATACAGCCAGGCCCGGATCGCAACCCAGGTGTACGATGTCGGTTCCTGGAGGATCAACCAGATCCGCGAGGAGATCCGGGCGTACACCGATCAGCATTTCGGTGATATCAGCGTGAAAACCACCGGTACCACCATCCTTGTTGCCGATCTGACCGACAACATCGTTTTTTCGCTGAGTGCAAGCATCATGCTGGCTTTTTTGATTATCTCGCTGATAATGGGCTACATGTTCCGCAACGGCAAGCTTGTTTTGATATCCCTGCTGCCAAACGTGATGCCCCTTCTGGTTACAGCCGGCTTCATGGGGTATTTTGGCGTTGACATCAAACCCTCGACGGCGGTGATTTTTACCATTGCTTTTGGTATTGCAGTAGACGACAGCATCCATTTTTTGGCACGTTTCCGCATTGAATCCATTAAAAATGCACTTCTGGTTGATGCGATCAGGATTACAACGCAAAAAACGGGAAGGGCGATCATACTTACCAGCATGATTCTGCTAGTGGGATTCGGTACGCTCGGATCAAGCGATTTTGATTCAACCATGCTGATGGGGCAGCTGGTCTGTCTCACAATATTTGTAGCTTTACTGGCCGATCTTCTCTTTTTGCCGTCACTAATCTACTGGATAAATCCTAAGATAGATCTTCCTTCATCAGATGCGACAGATGAAGCCAGATCTGATCATGAAGTTCCTGCTCAGAAAGTCGCCCGTCAAGTGTTTTGAACCGTTTCTCGTTTGTGGCCAGTTCGTTGTAGCCTGATGTAACAAGATCATAGAACCGGTCTCCTGAGTTTTCCATCCTGTCTCTTCGCAGGCCTGTTGTTCTCACCTGTGCATCAACCGGTTCAATTTTCAGATAGAAGGTAACATCGGGCAACAGGCCGTGAGATGCGATTCTGTTCATTTCACGGATTTCGTTGATGGGCAGGCTGCTTCTGCCATAGCCCTGGTAAGCTGTTGTTGAATCAAAAAAACGGTCAAGAATTACCACATAACCCTTATTGAGTAGCGGGATGACTTGTTCGGATACAAGCTGCGATCGTGCCGCCGAAAATAGCAATAATTCGGCTACCGGGTTGATCACCATATCCGGATTCAGCAATACAGCCCTGACTGCTTCGGAAAGCTCGGTGCCACCGGGTTCGCGGAATACCTTATACTGAACTCCCTCCTGCTCGAGGCGATGCATCAGATACCTGATCTGTGTCGATTTACCGCTCCCGTCGATTCCTTCAAATGATACCAGCACTGTTAAATCATTTTGGGTTCTTTTGGCATAAATATGGCCATCAACAGATAGATGACCAATGGTACACCATAAAAAAAGATTGCGATGGCAAATATAATACGCACGAGTGTAGGATCAAGCCCAAAATATTTTGCGATGCCGCCGCAAACCCCGAACAGTTTTTTATCTGTAGTCGAGCGCATCAGGCGTTTTTGAATCTTAAGGCCGTATGCATCAAAACCGGCACCGCTGCCAGTGGAATAGCTGGCGGTTTTTACCCCTTTCCGGCTGTGTTTATTCTTCTTTTTCTTTTTCCGGTTTCTGCTGAATAAACCAAAACCGATCAGGGCTACCAGAATAACGCCGATAATTGGAAACACGTCAAGAAAATTGCCGAGGTTAGGTCCGCCAAAAAGCCCGAAACTCTGCAGAAAATAGAGGAATGTAGTCAGCAGCATGACCCCTCCCACAACGGTGGGGAAATTTACGAACGACTGCTTTTTCTTCTTTTCGTTCTGATCTTCAATGTTTTCAAGATATTCCTGTAATGTATCGTCAAGTTCGTCTTCGGTTACATTGAAGACGTCGCTTAGATCAGGTTCACTATGTCCGGTTTTTCTTTTTTCCATGAATATTCAGTACGGTAATTCCACAATTAAGTTATAGATGCTTCTGCATCTCAATCAAGCTCTATTTTCACTACATCCCGGTGGTTTCAGGAATGATTCTTTTTTCGGTGATAATGTGGTCAAGTGGGAAATCATAACTTTCGGCAGGTATACGCTCGTAAAGGCATTCATCATATAGCAGTCCGCAAGACTTTCCGGTAAAGCGCTCAAGCAGCCTGTCGTAATACCCTTTGCCATAACCAAGTCTGTTCAACTGGCAGTCACCAGCCAGCATGGGCACCAGTATAAGGTTAATTACTCGAATGTTAATATATTGATTACCAATTGGTTCTAAAATATTTAGAGAATTTTTATACATCATATTCAGATCCGATGTCTTTACGAGTTCGAGATGATTACTGCTTTCTGCCATTCTCGGCAGTACCAGTACTTTGCCATCGCGGAGTATCTGATGGTTGATCCGGTTTGTGTCAATTTCGCGGTTCTCAACAATCGGTACATAGCTGAGAATATGTTCTGCATTCCGATACAGTTCGGATTGAAGCACGGTAAGCGCTATAAGTCTGCTGATGCGTTCTACTTCACCAGTATCGAGGCCGGAACGGTAAGTTTTTGCCTTTTTACGAATCTCTTCTTTGCTCATGTACCCGTTTTTGTTCGAAACACTCATAATACGGATCTGTGAATATAAACAAGCTGATGAGACCGAATGGCCTCCGGTGTCATGGCTAAGAGGAGTTCATCCCATATACCGATCCCGTATTTATTCATAAAATAAATATGGGCTATATTTCTCTCTTGTAAACCACCGTTGGGTAACAACTCATTCTTGATACGGGCTATGCGCTTGAGCTGAGTCTCCTGTTTTGACTTTATAGCCCGGTTCAGCTTCTGTTTCAGTTTTTCAAGCGATTTTTTATACTCTGCAGTAGTTTTTGATGCCGTATCGGTGAGTGTTGGTTCTATATTTTTCACTTCTTCTTCATACCTCCTGTTCAGGGCATCAACATCGTTGTTCCACCTTTCAAAAAGGAGATCTGCATCGGGGGCTTCTGACAGCTGGAGCCACTTTTTTTCGAGGTCTTCAATCCGTTCCTGGTAGTGTTGCAATTCGAAGGGCAGACCGCTCATGATCCGTTCTATCGCTGGTTCAATTATAGTGGCACTCAACCTTGGAATGATGAGGGGCATTTTACGGTCGAAAGCGTGGTAAAAGGATTTCATCTGAGCGTAATAGGCAATTTCGCCAGGCCCAGCCACATATCCCAGATTGGGCAGCATATAGTCTTGCAATACCGGTCTCAGAAAGACATTGGGGGAAAACACTTCCGGCGACACGGAAGCCAGGTGCAGTAGTTTTTCACTGCTGATTTTCTCTCCCGATTCCGTGTGCCAGTCCCCGTTGCTTCTGCTCAGGCGTTCGCGGTTTCCGCTTTTAGTATGCAAAAACAGGGTATTGTCGAGAACATTGGCCTGCCGGTGATATGCTTTTTCAATCTGGCCGGAGGTATCTTCGAGTGCCTGCTGAAGTGGCCCGGCATCACTGATGGCCCTGGCCAGAGGTTCGACCATGAGTCTTTTAATTACCGGGTCATCACTTCCGGCAAATATGAGCCCATGGCGAGAAAACAGACTGCTTAGATAATTGGCCATTGCCTCCCGGAAGGTGTTTTCCGGCTTGTAGCATGCATTGAGCAGCTCCCAGAGATCAGCACTGAAATCAGTATCAGGCATGATTTCACTTAGTTCACGGCTTATGCGGCTAATGTCATCACCCAACTCGATCCGGCCCACACTGCCGCGATGCCCGTTGCTGTCTTTGAGCATGGTTGAGTAATGGCCGGAAGGTGCCGGAATTGAAATAGTGGCCGCCTCCTCATAATCGTGGTCTTCATCAGCAAGCCAGAAAACCGGAATCACAGCCCTGCCGAGGAGCGCCTCATAATGCTTTGACAGACGGATTGCTGTCAGCGTTTTCAAAATGGTATACAGTGGACCGCCGTACAGGGTGAGCTGCTGTCCGGTTACGATTGTGAGCGAGCCGGGTACAGCCAGGCGTTCGAGATTCTGTATGGCATTCGGGTGAAGCCCGAAATCCCGGTTAAATGTTTTCAGAGCCTCAACCAGGGTCTCTCTGTTCTCCGGTTCGGGAACCGACCCTGCACATAAGGTAATGTCTTCATCATCAAACGGACTGTAATCAAAGAAATCCGCTATTTTTTCATTACCGGTAAGATAATGGAGGAAAAGAGTGCTGAATGGCAGTTTATCGGGGTCTGTGCCTGCGAGTTTCAACAGATCAGCCCTTTAGTTTTTTCAGTTCGTCACGAATTTTTGCCGCTTTCTCGTAATTTTCTTCCGAGATGGCAATTTTCAGGTTTTTCTCGAGGTCACGGAGCCGGCTTTCACTTTCTCTGCCGGGTACATTGACTGCCGATTCGATCGGATCTTCGGCCTCCTGAGTTGCTTCAGCTGCCGCAGTTTCCGTCTCGGCATCGGGTTCGGATTCAATTCCCGCTTCGTCAATAATATTTTTTGCCACATATATAGGGGCATTGAAACGGATTGCAACCGCGATTGCATCACTGGGCCTGGCATCCTGTTCGATCTGCTCACCATCCGAATCATAGACAATCTGGGCATAGAATGTGCCTTCACGCAGCTCGTTTATGAAGATGTGCTTAACGAAAGAATTGAAACTCTGGATGATGTTTCTAACCAGATCGTGAGTCATCGGTCTTGGCGGCTTTATGTGCTCCAACTCCAGGGCAATGGCCTGGGCCTCAAATGTTCCGATGATGATGGGTAATCGTTTCGTCCCTTCGGTCTCCGTCAAAATGAGCGCATAGGCACCGCCGCTGCTCGGGCTGGTCGAAAGACCCAGTATTTCCATTTGTATTCTGTCCACCGAATATCCTTATATCAATTGTTCAATGCTGTTAAGTTAAATAATTTTGCCGTCGGGTTAAACAAGCGATTCGGGTTGATCAATCCTGTAATCAATGTACAAAAGAGTCTTTTTTTATACACATAAAAAGGCACATTTCAATAAAGTGCGATTCTGAACTATTAATAATTGATCTTTGACAGCATTGACCGTAATTTCCCCCGCTGAATGCGTATTTTTGAGCTCATTAAATATTATGCTTGAACAATATTTCCCAATCCTGATTTTAATCGGCATAGCCGCCTTTTTGGCATTGGCCTTTATGCTGGCATCCAAATTTATTGGACCAAAAAGACCAAGTATGGTTAAACTCCAGCCATATGAGAGCGGTATGGATCCGCTGGGTGAGGCAAAAGACCGGTACTCGGTGAGCTTCTATATAGTAGCGATGGAGTTTATAGTGTTCGATCTTGAAGTGATCTTCATCTATCCATGGGCGGTCCGTTACCAGGAACTCGGAATCGGAACGTTTTGGGCGATGATGGTATTTATTGGGGTACTAACTTTAGGTCTTTTCTACACACTTAAGAAAGGCAGCATCGATTTCGATCTGCGGCGTATTCCTCAAAACAGACCGGATATTAAACCATGAGTCTTGAAAATTCACTCGATAACCAGGGTTTTGTAACCACTTCCCTGGATTTTGTAACTAACTGGGCCAGATCGAATGCCGTGTGGCCAATGCCCATGGGGCTTGCCTGCTGTGCGATCGAAATGATGGCATTTGCCGGCCCCAAGTACGATGCATCCCGCTTCGGCTCGGAAGTCATGCGTTTTTCACCACGCCAGAGCGATCTGATGATTGTAGCGGGATGGTGTTCCTATAAAATGTCGCACGCTATCCGCCGCATCTGGGATCAGATGCCGGATCCCAAATGGTGCATAGCCATGGGGGCTTGTGCGTCAACCGGTGGTATGCACCGCTGCTATGGTGTGGTTCAGGGCATCGATAATTTTTTACCGGTTGATGCCTATATATCCGGTTGCCCCCCGCGCCCTGAAGTATTGCTAAATGCCCTGATGACCATTCAGGAAAAGATTAAAAAGGAACACTCTCTTCAGCTCGATATGTAATATGGAAAATGTTACCATACAGGAAGTCGTAGACAATCTCACGGAAAAATTCGCAGATAA
>JAIVHB010000190.1:6737-11327 GCA_020201275.1 Rhodothermaceae bacterium
GTAACCGATATCTGGACAGGCGCTAACTGGAATGAGCGCGAAACGTTTGATATGTTCGGCATCATATTTGATGGTCATCCAGACCTGAGAAGGATATTCATGCCCGAAGACTTTAAGTATTACCCGCTCCGAAAAGAATTTCCACTGCTCGGAATACCAGGATCCCTGGAATTGCCCGGCACCACCCCAAATACTGAATAGCTTTTGCTGTATGATTGAAACCGGAAGTATAATGGGCAAAGGCAAGCCGACCTTTTTCAAGGAACACCAGAATGCCCTCTATAAAAGTCTTGAAGACAAGCACACAACCATCGATGTAGACGATACAGATCCTCTACGTACCCGTATGGTTCTGAATATGGGTCCGCAGCACCCCGCAACGCACGGAGTACTCAGGCTGTTGATTGAACTCGATGGTGAGCAGATCGCAAGAACCAAACTGGATATTGGCTATCTGCACCGCGGTATTGAAAAAATCGCCGAGAACAAGACCTATCAGGAGTTCATGCCCTACACCGACCGCATGGATTACCTGTCGCCATACAGCAATAACGTAGCGTTGTGCACGGCTGTTGAGAAGATCGCTCAGATTGAAGTACCTGAAAGAGCCCACTACATTCGAATGATCGGCTGCGAACTGGCCCGGATCTCCTCACACCTGCTCTATCTCGGTGCCATGATAATGGATACAGGTGCAATCTCTTTCTTCATCTGGACATTCCGTGAGCGCGAAAAACTCTACGATATCTTCGACAATCTCGGCGGCCATCGTTTCACCATATCACACTCACGTATCGGTGGTGTTCACAACGATCTGAGCCCCGTTTGCCTCGACATGATCCGCAAATTTGTGGATGAATTCCCGCGTGAGCTAAAGGATTGGGGAAAGCTTCTGAACAAGAACAGAATTTTCTATGACCGAAATGAAGGTGTGGGTACTATCAGCGCCGAAGATGCCATCGCCATGGGAATGACAGGTCCGAACATTCGCGCAACCGGCATAGCCTACGATATGCGAAGATTCAAACCATATGCCCGCTACGACCAGGTCGAATTTGAAGTGCCCACCCGGCTCGAAGGCGATAACCTGGCACGGTATTACATCCGTACGGAAGAGATGGCACAGAGTATAGAAATTATCCGGCAGTGCCTGGAAAAACTGCCCAAAGGACCTGTTCGCACAGATAATGCCAAGAAGACTTACCCATCAAAAGATGAAGTATACTACTCGATGGAAGGCCTGATCCACGATTTTATGATGACCGATACTGGTGTATGTCCACCGGCCGGTGTTGAATGCTACCATGCAATCGAAGCGCCGAAAGGTGAACTTGGGTTTTATATACAGAGCGATGGTACCGGGCATCCATGGCGACTTAAAATCAAATCCCCCTCCTTCAGTAATCTGCAGGGACTCGAAGTTATGCTCGACGGCGAGATGATTGCCGATACTGTTGTTATGATCGGTGGTGTAGACCCCGTAATGGGAGAATCAGATAAATAAGATGGAAATAATCGAATTCAATAAAGCAGAGCTCGAACAGATCGAAAAGATCAAAGCACGCTACCCTGAATCTCAGTCAGCTGTAATGCCTGTATTATGGATGGCGCAGGAAAAGTTCGGGCATGTAGAACCGGATGTGCAGAAACTGGTGGCCAAAACGCTGGACCTTCCTGAAGTGCACGTGTATGGTGTTGCCAGTTTCTACACCCAGTACTACAAGGAGAAAATGGGCAAATTTGTACTGGATGTCTGTACATGCCTTAGCTGTCAGGTCTGCGGCGGTTACGAAATGCTCCATTACATTGAAGAAAAACTCGGTATCAAAGCCGGTGAAACAACGGAAGATGGCATGTTCAGCATACAGAGTGTGGAATGCCTCGGGGCTTGCGGATATGCACCCATGATGCAGATTACAAATGATGTGTATGTGAATCATCTTGATAAAGCCAAGGTCGACAAGGTTATCGAGACGTTAAAACAGGGCAAAATGCCTGAATTTGAACCCATCCCAATGCGGGTAGCCGAAAAATCCTGAAAACCATACCTATGCAAGACTGGAGATCATACGACCCCCTTCTGATTCCTGCCATCAAGGATTTTCACAAGATTGATGTATACGAGAAAAACGGTGGTTATCAGCAGCTCAAAAAAGTTTTAACTTCCGGGGATCAAACCCCTGAAGCTGTTACAAATACCGTTAAAAATGCCAACCTGCGTGGCCGGGGCGGAGCGGGTTTTAATGCCGGACTCAAATGGTCGTTTATGCCCAAGCCCGACGGTGGTCCCCGCTACATTGCGGCCAATGGTGACGAATCTGAACCGGGCACATTCAAAGACCGCATGATCTTCGAATACAATCCCCACCAGTTTATTGAAGGTGCGCTGATTGCTGCCTACGCCATGTCGATTGATGCAGTTTATGTGTACATCCGCGGTGAGTATCGTTCCTGGGTTAACATGATGCAAAAAGCCATCGATGATGCCTACGCGAAGGGATATATCGGAAAGGGTATCATGGGCAGCAAGATGAATTGTGAAATGCATATTCACATGGGCGCCGGAGCCTACATCTGTGGCGAGGAATCATCCCTGATGGAGTCGCTCGAAGGCAAGCGTGGCTACCCGAGGGTAAAACCCCCCTTCCCTGCCCAGAAAGGTTTGTGGGGCCGTCCGACCACGATCAACAATATAGAGACACTCGCCAATGTGCCCCTCATCATAAAGAATGGTGCCGACTGGTATACTTCCATTGGTGCAAAAGGCCATCCCGGCCCTGTACTTTATGGTATATCCGGCCATGTGAACAAGCCGGGTGTCTATGAATTTCCGACCGGCATGCTCATCACTGAACTCATCAATGATGTATGCGGTGGCGTAAGAGGCGGCAAGAAGATTAAGGCGGTCATTCCCGGCGGATCGTCCACACCACCGTTACGTGGCGACAGCCTTGAGGGTGTGAGGATGGATGCCGACTCGCTGCGCGATGCCGGATCCATGATGGGTACCGCCGGCATGGTCATACTGGATGAAGACACCGACATGATCGATCTGGTATGGCGGATTTCCCACTTTTACCACCATGAATCCTGCGGGCAGTGTACCCCCTGCCGTGAAGGCACCGGCTGGCTGGAGAAAACACTGCTTAAAATTAAAAACGGAGATGGTGAAATCCGTGACCTTGAATTGCTGCTCGACATCTGCTTCCAGATGGAAGGCCGCACCATATGTGCCCTGGCCGATGCAGCCGCATGGCCTGTGAGGTATTCCATAGCCCGTTTCAGGGATGAATTTGAAGCCCGCTGCAAAAAATCGATTTACGCTGTAGCATAAACCATTTCAGTATATGCCCGAGATATTTATAGACGACCAACGCTTCGAGTTTGAAGGCAACCCAAAGGTGCTTCAGTTTGTTCTGGACCAGGGTCTTGAGTTGCCGTTCTTCTGTTATCATCCATCGCTATCGGTTCCGGCCAATTGCCGGCAGTGTTTTGTGGAAGCAGGTACCCCTGTATTCAACCGCGAAACCAACTCCTATGACCTGGATGAGAACGGTGAACGTGTTATACGCTGGTTCCCAAAGCTGATGACCTCCTGCAGCCTTGAGGCTACCGACGGCATGGTAATCAAAACCCACAAAAGCTCCGAAAAGGTGGCACGCGGGCAGAAGGATACACTCGAATTCATTTTGATGAACCATCCGCTCGACTGCCCCATCTGTGATCAGGCCGGCGAGTGTCCGCTGCAGATTCAGACCTACAAGTATGGTCCGGAAGGCAGCCGTTTCGAGCACAAAAAAGTGCACAAACCAAAGCGGGTACAACTTGGCCCCAATGTGGTACTGGATGCCGAACGGTGCATTAACTGTACCCGATGTGTGCGTTTTACCGATGAAATCAGCAAATCGAGACAGCTTTCCATCGTCTCAAGGGGCGACAAGAATTATCCTTTAACCGCTCCCGGCACCGAGTTTGACGATCCCTATTCTCTGAACACAGTCGATATCTGCCCGGTTGGTGCTCTCACCTCCTCCGACTTCAGGTTTAAGGCCCGTGTGTGGGAAATGAATCAGACCCCCGGCATTGACATGACCGGTTCGAGAGGAACCAACATCGATCTGTGGACCAGGAACAACCTGGTGATGCGCATCACACCACGGTATAACCCGGATGTGAATGACCACTGGATGCCCGATGAAGCCCGCATGGATTACCGGCGGATCAATGAAAACCGAATTTCCAGGCCGTCCATGAAACTCGACGGCGAGCAGGTGAAGACTTCCTGGAACAACGCGATAATCACCTTTATCGAAGAAACCGGCAAGGTTAAACCATCCGAAATTCTGGTTATCGGCAGCCCGCATGCCTCGGTTGAAGACAACTACGTATTGGCAAAATTTTTTAACCGCCTTGGAGTTTCGGATGTTCACTTTGCCGCCGATATTGTAAAAGGGCGCGGTGATGATTTCCTTATTACTGACGACAGGGCTCCGAATTCGAACGGCTGCCGATATCTGGGCTTTACCGAACATGATCCCTCCGACCTTGGCAAAGCCGTGAGTGCTGCCGGTGTGAAAATGGTTGTTATAC
>JAIVHB010000136.1 GCA_020201275.1 Rhodothermaceae bacterium
ACCTTTTTCGATGTGGACGGTCGCTACCGGGGCATGGACCGCGATATCCATCATAAAGAGGATTTCGACATCTACACCGTTTTTTCACTGTGGGATACCTACCGCACCTGGCATCCCCTCATGACCATCATCGATCAGAAACGTACCACCGATTACATCCGCGTTATGCTCGACATGTACGAAAAGGGAGGGCTTCTGCCCATCTGGGAGCTTGGCGCGAACGAAACCTACACCATGATCGGCAACCACGCCATTTCGGTGATCGCCGATGCGTACATGAAGGGGATCCGCGATTTTGACGCCGAACTGGCTATGGAGGCGATGCTCCACAGTGCCACCCGCGACCATTACGGCCTCGACGCGTACCGCCGGCACGGACACATCCCCGGCGACCTTGAGCATGAATCCATCTCCAAAACCCTCGAATACGCCTACAATGACTGGAACATCGCCGTGATGGCCCGCGAAATGGGGCTGGAAGACGTGTACCGCGAGTACATCCATCGGGCACAATTCTACAAAAACATCTTCGATCCGGAGACCGGTTTTATGCGTCCTCGCCTGAACGGCGGCTGGCTCACCCCGTTCGATCCCACCACGGTCGACTGGCACTTCACCGAGGCGAATTCCTGGCATTACAGCTTTTATGTGCCGCAGGATGTAACCGGTCTCATCGAACTGCACGGGGGTAAGGAACTCCTGGCCGCGAAGATCGACGAAATGTTCGATACCGACGCACCCATTACCGGCCGCGACATGAAAGACATCACCGGGCTCATCGGCCAGTATGCCCAGGGCAATGAACCCAGCCACCACATGGCCTACCTCTACAACTATGTGAACCAGCCGTGGAAAACCCAGCACCGTACCCGCCAGATCATGGACGATCTCTACTCGCACCGGCCCGACGGGCTTAGCGGCAATGAGGACTGCGGGCAGATGTCGGCCTGGCTGATCATGAGCGCCATGGGCTTCTACCCGGTGGCGCCGGGCGACCCGGCCTATGCCATCGGAACGCCGTGGTTTCCGGAGGTAGAGATCGGTCTCGAAAACGGACGCACTTTTAAGGTGACGGCGAATAATGTATCGAAGCGCAACTTCTACATACAGTCGGCCACCTGGAACGGGCAGCCCTACACGAAGTCGTACATCACCCACGCCATGATTATGGATGGCGGCCATCTGCATTTCGAGATGGGCAGCCGTCCAAATACCGCCTGGGGCAGCGGCCACGGGGATGTACCCGTAACCCGGATCACCGACGAACTGCTGCTGCCGGTACCCTACATTACGGCCGATGAGCGTCGCATCCGGGATTTCATGGATGTGGAAATCGGCACTGTAACTCCGGGGGCAGTCGTTTTCTACACCCTCGACGGAACGAATCCCACGCGCGAATCAACGCCCTACACCGATCCGATCCGGCTTACGGAAACATCCACCGTTAAAGCCGTAACGTGGATGGAGGGGTACGGCTACAGCTATCCCGTGCAGGCCGAATTCATCCGCATCAACGTGGATCGGAGCGTGGAGATCCGCTATCCCTACAACCGCAATTACCATGCCGGCGGGCCCGACGGGCTGATCGACGGCGTGCGGGGGTCCGATAACTGGCGGCTGGGTGGTTGGCAGGGTTACCAGGGCACCGATTTCGAGGCGGTGATCGACCTGGGAGGCATCGAACCGGTTCGGTATGTGGGCGCGGGCTTCGTGCAGGAAATCCGCTCCTGGATCTGGATGCCTGTGGATGTGACCTTCTGGATCTCCGACGACGGGGAGACGTTCCGGGAGATCGCCCGCATCGAAAATACCATCCCGTGGGACGATTACAGCGAGTACCGGCAGGATCTCGGGGCACATGTGCGTGAATCGGGGCGCTATGTGAAGATTCGGGCCACCAATTTCGGCCGCATCCCCGACTGGCACCTCGGCGCAGGCGGCAATGCGTTTATTTTTGTGGATGAGGTGATGATCAGATGATTGCCATATACGGGTGAACCATGGCAAAAACGAGGGTAAATGCGAGGAATCTGATCATGATAAGCCCAGTATATTACGCAGGAGTTGTTTGTCAGGGGGCTGGCCGGCAAAATCGTCGAACGCTTTTTCGGTAACGGTAATCATGTGTTCGGCGATGAAGGGCGCCCCTTCTGCGGCCCCCTGTTCGGGATGCTTGATGCAGCACTCCCACTCCAGCACCGCCCAGCCGTCGTAGCCGTACTGTGCCAGCTTGCTGAAAATGCCCTGAAAATCGACCTGGCCGTCGCCGGGTGAGCGGAACCGTCCCGGACGGTCGACCCAGCCCTGGTACCCGCCATACACGCCACTGCGACCGGTAGGATTGAATTCGGCGTCCTTCACATGAAACATCCTGATACGCTCGTGATAGATGTCGATGAACTGCAGGTAGTCGAGCTGCTGTAGCAGAAAATGGCTCGGATCGTAGAGGATGCAGGCCCGCGGGTGCCCGTTCACCGCTTTCAGGAACCGTTCCCAGGTGATACCGTCGTGAAGGTCTTCGCCGGGATGGATCTCATAGCACACATCCACCCCCTGCCGGTCGAATTCGTCGAGAATGGGCAGCCAGCGCCGCGCCAGCTCGGCGAAACCCTCTTCTACCAACCCTGCAGGGCGCTGGGGCCAGGGATAGACCGTATGCCACATCAGTGCTCCTGAAAACGTGGCATGGGCGTTGAGCCCCAGGTTCCGGCTCGCCCTGGCCGCCAGCATCAGTTGGTTCACCGCCCATTCGGTGCGGGCCGGCGGATTCCCCCGCACGTTTTCCGGCGCAAACGCGTCGAACATGTGATCGTACGCCGGATGTACCGCTACCAGGGAATCCCAGGTCGGGATCTGTACACCACTGTACCCGAGCTCTGCCGCCCAGCGGCTGATCGATTCGATAGTGTTGAAGGGTTCCTCGTCGCCGGCGAACTGGGCGAGGAAGATGGCGGGTCCTTTCAGAGATTTCATCATATGCTATACGCTAAAATTAGTCCATTTTTTATCGGATGCGGATGAAGCGATCATGGTTTCAATGAAGGCCATTCCACGAACGCCCTCATCAGCGGTGGGAAAATCATAATCGGCGGCCGAACGGTACCGGCCGGAACTATGGTCGTTTACCGCCACCGCAAAGGCGCTGTAAATATTAGCAAACGCTTCGATATAGCCCTCGGGGTGCCCCGCCGGCAGTCGTGTTACGTTCGCGGCGGCATCCGACAGGTAGCCCGATCCGGTCCGGTACACCTGCACCGGCCCGTCGGCGGGTTTCAGCAGCAGCGTATTGGGATCGGCGTGCGACCATTCCAGCCCGCCTTTATCGCCGTATATGCGCAGTTTCAGGTTATTTTCCTCCCCCGCGGCAATCTGGGTGGCTACCAGTACACCCGATACCCCGTTTTCGAACCTCAGCAGCGCCGCGGCATCGTCATCAAGCAGCCTGCCTTTAACCATCGTGTTCAGCTGAGCGCACACGTGTGTGATCTTCAGGCCGCTCACATACTCGGCAAGATGGGCCGCGTGGGTGCCGATATCGCCCACCGATCCGCCCGCACCCGAGCGTGCCGGGTCCGTGCGCCATGACGCCTGCTTCTGCCCGTCCTTTTCCAGGAAATCGGTCAGCCATCCCTGCGGATATTCAACGAAAATCTTGCGCAGGGTGCCGATTTTTCCTGTCGAAACCAGATGCCGGGCCTCTTTTACCATGGGATAACCCGCATAGGTATGCGTGAGCGCGAACACAAGTCCCGACCGCTCAACAGCCACTTTCATGTTCCCGGCCTCATCCAGCGAAAAGGCCATGGGCTTGTCGATGATCACATGAAATCCGTTTTCAAGGGCCATGATGGCCGGTCCGCCGTGCAGATGGTTGGGGGTAACGATGGCAACTGCCTGCATGCGGTTTTCATCATCCAGTGCCGCTTCACTGACAATCATCTCGTCGTAACTGCCGTACACCCGTCCGGGATCGAGCTGAAGCTCTCTGCCGGTCTGCTTCGATTTTTCCGGATCGCTGCTGAATGAGCCGCAAACCAGGTCAAACTTACTGTCGAGCGCGGCGGCCTTCCTGTGCACGGCACCGATAAAAGAACCTGGTCCCCCGCCGATCATTCCCAGTCTGATTTTCATAGTCTTTTCCCTGTAAAATTTGCCCTCAAGTTATAAATATTTTCTAAAAGCGCTTTTATTTGATATAATTTTAATATAATCCACACGATTGATTAAATCTTAATCCAGATTCCCCCCGGTATGACGACTCAAAAATCGGTGGCAGCCCGCCTCAGCCTGATGATGTTTCTGCAATTCTTTATCTGGGGGGGCTTCTTTGTTACCATGGGCACCTACCTGCTGCAGGTTTTTCAGGGAGAGGCGGGGCTCAACACAATTATCGGTCAGTCGTATGCCACGCACAACTGGGCCGGGCTCCTCGCGCCCCTCTTTGTGGGACTGCTCGCCGACCGCTATTTCAATGCGGAACGTCTGAACGCATTCTGCCACGTGGCGGGGGGCCTGCTGCTCTGGTATGCGGCTACTGTTAGCGATCCCGGCACCTTCATCTGGGTGATGTTTGCCTATTTCATGCTCTACATGCCCACACTGGCACTGGTCAACGCCATAGCGTTCGCGAATATCGAATCGCCCGACAAGCAGTTCCCGGCCATCAGGGTCTGGGGAACCATCGGCTGGATCGTTGCCGGTTTTATTGTGGCCCAGACCGTACTGGGTTTTGTTGACGTACCCCTGCTCCAGGCCATTACCGGTGTCGAAAATGTTCAGATAACCAATATACCGCTCAAAATGTGCGCCATTGTATCGGTGATCTACGGGTTTTACAGTCTCACGCTGCCGTCCACACCGCCTCAGGCCAAAGGCGAGAAATTCAGTATTGGCAAGGCATTCGGCCTGGATGCCATCAAACTGATGGGTGAACGGAATTTCGGCGTTTTTGCCCTTGCCAGTTTCCTGGTTAGTATACCTCTTGCCTTTTATTACGCCCGTACGAACGATTTTATCGCGGCCATGGCGTTTGGCGAGCAGTCGGCCTCCTTCATGGCCATCGGGCAGATTAGTGAGGTGGTATTCATGCTGCTGGTGCCCTTCTTCCTCATCCGTTTCGGCGTGAAGTGGATGCTGCTTATCGGCATGTTTGCCTGGGCATTGCGCTACCTGGTGTTTGCCACCTTCCCCGAATCGGCTGCTTTCCTCATCTTCGGTGTGGCCCTGCACGGGGTCTGCTATGACTTTTTCTTCGTGACCGGACAGCTGTATGTTGACCGTAAAGCCCCCAGACCGATCCGGGCAAGTGCCCAGGGGCTGTTTGCCCTGCTCACCTATGGCGCGGGTATGCTTATCGGCAATTATATTCTGGGATGGTGGGGCGATTATATCAACCTCGACGGCGGCACGACCGCAGGCTGGCTCGAAGGCGCCTTCACATTCTGGATTATGCCGGCCGTTATTGCCGGTGCGGTAATGCTCTTTTTCCTGGTCAGCTTTAAAAACGAGAGGAACCATGTCGAGACCAATTAGCCGCAGGGAGATGATCAGCATGACAGCAGCGGGATCTGTCGGGCTCGGTTTTTCCCGGATTACAGGCCGCTGGGTCCCGTTAAAGGGCAACATCAACCATTCTGTGTGCCGCTGGACCTTCCCTTTTCTCGAAATACGCGAGCTGTGCAGGGTCGTAAAGGAGACCGGATTTTCCGCCATCGACCTGGTGGGGCCGTCCGACTGGCCTGTGCTCAAGCAGCATGGAATCGATTCATCCATGTGCAACGGTGCTGAAATCAGCCTTACCGAAGGATGGAACCACAAAGAGTTCCATCCCGCCCTCATCAATAATTATACGGAGCACATCGATCTGGTAGCCAACGCCGGATACAAAAACCTGATCTGTTTCAGCGGAAACCGTGATGGCATGGACGATGAAACCGGCCTCAGAAACTGTGTGGAGGGCATTAAAAAGGTGCTCGGACTGGCCGAGAAGAACGGGGTGATATTGCAGATGGAGCTGTTCAACAGCAAGATCAACCATCCCGACTATATGTGCGACAACACCCCCTGGGGCATCGAACTGTGCGAGCGTATCGGATCACCCAATTTCGTTCTGCTCTACGATATATATCACATGCAGATCGGTGAGGGCGATATTATCCGCACCATCACCGATCACCACAAGTGGTTCGGCCATTACCACACAGCCGGCGTTCCCGGGCGTAATGAGATCGACGATACACAGGAACTGTACTATCCGGCCATCATGCGGGCAATCCACCGTACCGGTTTCGACGGCTATGTAGCCCAGGAGTTCATCTCCACCCGTGAAACAGAAGCAGGAAAAATCGCATCCCTTGCAGAGGCGGTGGCGATCTGCGACATCTGAAATACTCTGCAATACATACAAGCCAATACATACAAGGCAATACATACTACCAGGTACCTCTTATGCCAAATATCGAATACGATGCCATAGTTATAGGATCGGGCATCAGTGGCGGCTGGGCCGCCAAGGAACTGACCGAAAAAGGCCTGAAAGTGCTGCTCCTCGAACGGGGACGCAATATTGAGCACATCAAAGACTATGAACACGAACACAAAGAGATCTGGCAATTCCCAAACCGGAACCAGCGCACACGCGAGATGATCGATGATCACCCCGTTCATAAACGCGACTACCCCCTGAGCGAAGAAACATTCGGCCTGTATGTGAACGACCGGGAGTCGCCCTATACGGAAGTGAAACGTTTCGACTGGTACCGCGGGTATCAGGTGGGTGGCCGCTCGCTTATGTGGGGCAGGCAGAGCTACCGTTTCAACCGTATGGATTTCGAAGCCAACGCCCGCGAGGGGATCGGCATCGACTGGCCCATCCGGTACGACGACCTCGACCCATGGTACCATTACGTGGAGGGTTTTGCCGGCATCAGCGGATCCAAAGAAAACCTTGAGGTACTGCCCGACGGCAATTTTCTGCCTCCCTTTGATCTGAACTGTGTCGAGAAGGAGATCGCAAGCCGTATTGAAAAGCACTATGACGGCAAGCGACGCCTTATCATCAGCCGGGCGGCCAATCTTTCGAGGGCACTGCCCGATCAGAACCGCGGGAAATGCATGTACCGGGCCCGATGTAATCGGGGATGTTCCTACGGTGCCTATTTCAGTACGCAATCGTCCACCCTTCCGGCTGCCATGGCAACCGGCAACCTCACCCTGCGTCCATGGTCGATCGTCACACGCCTGCTGTATGATAAAGACAGCAAACGGGCATCCGGTGTGGAAATACTCGACGCGGAAACGAATCAGACGTACGAATACAGGTCGAAAATCGTGTTTCTGAACGCCTCCACCTTCAACTCCACCTGGATCCTCATGAACTCAGCCACCGATATCTGGTCCGACGGCCTCGGCAGCAGCAGTGGTGAGCTGGGGCATAATGTTATGGACCATCACTTCCGCTGCGGAGCCAACGGCGATGTGGAGGGCTTCGACGACAAATATTACTTCGGCAGGCGCCCGACCGGCTACTACATCCCCCGCTTCCGCAACGTGAACGGCGACAAACGCGATTATCTGCGTGGTTTCGGGTTGCAGGGTTCTGCCAGCCGCACCGGATGGAACCGGGATATCGCCGAACTTGCCGTCGGGGCCGATCTGAAACACGCCCTGAGCAAACCCGGCCAGTGGCGCATCGGGGCAACCGCTTTCGGGGAGATGCTTCCCTATCATGAGAACCGCATCTATATCGACAGTGAGAAAAAAGACAAATGGGGGCTGCCCGTACTTGCCGTTGATGTGGAAATCAGAGAAAATGAACTGAAGATGCGGAAGGATATGATCAATGATGCCGCCGAGATTTTCGAGTCGGCCGGTGTCAAAAATGTGGTAGGCAGCGACTGGGGCTACGCGCCCGGCATGGGCATCCACGAAATGGGGACCGCCCGCATGGGCCGAGATCCGAAAACCTCGGTGCTGAACGCATGGAACCAGGTGTGGGACGCTCCGAACGTTTTCGTTACCGACGGGGCCTGCATGACCTCGGCTTCCTGCGTGAATCCATCGTTAACCTACATGGCACTCACCGCCCGTGCCGCCGATTATGCTGTAAAAGAAGTCCGGAAAGGAAACCTTTAACCATGGACAGAAGAGAAGTCATCAAATTGATCACCATCGCGACCGGTGCCGCCCTGGTGGGCGGTGAACTGATTTTCACTGGCTGTACACCCGAAAAAAAGCCGACCGGCGATTCCCTGTTCGGTAGCAAGGAGCTTGATCTGCTCGGTGATATCGCCGAAACCATCATGCCCCGCACCGAGACACCAGGAGCGAAAGATGCCGGTGTGGCGGAATTCATTGCCGGCACGGTCGACCGGTGCTATTTTGAACCCGATCAGCAAACCTTTATGGCCGGTCTTGTAACCATTGAAGAGACCAGCCGTTCACGTTACGGCAAACAATTCGGACGGCTCACCGGCGAACAGAAAACCGAAATGCTGCAGGACCTCGACCGCGAGGCACGGGCCTATCGCCGTCCCGATGGCGTTACCGCTCACTATTTCACCATGATGAAACAACTGGCGATCTACGGTTATTTTACCTCCGAGATCGTACAGAAACAGGTTTTAAGGCACGTTCCCATACCCGGAAGTTACGACGGGTGCATGCCCTACAACGAAGGTGACCCGGCGTGGGCCATCTGATTTCATTTTCCGGCCGGTACCGGGGTGGAACTCCGCTCTTTTAATTAACGAAAACCCAAACCAGACGTTAACTTATGAACAGACGAACCTTTCTTCGCATTTCAGGGGGCTTCAGTGGCGGAGTGCTGGCAATGTCGGGCCTCCCCTTACTTTCAGGATGTACAAGGCAAACCATGCAACAGGATGTTAAATTCGGTCTTCAGCTCTACACCCTCCGGTCGGTGATGCCCGACGATCCCCGCAGCGTACTGCGCCAGGTTGCCGGATTCGGCTACAAACAGATCGAAAGCTACGAGGGCCCCCTCGGCATATACTGGGGAATGAATCCTGCCGGTTTTAAGCAGTATATGGATGAACTGGGCATGGAGATCATCGCCAGCCACTGCAACATCCATGAAGATTTTGAGCAGAAAGCCGCCGATGCCGCCTCAATCGGCATGAAATACCTGATCTGCCCGTCGATCGGCCATCAGGAATCGATCGACGCATACAAACAGCAGGCCGACATGTTCAATGCCCGCGGTGAGATCTGCAGGAAGGAGGGCATCCGTTTTGCCTATCACAATCACGCCTACACCTTTGAACCGATGGAAGGGATCTATCCGCAGGATGTGATCATGGAGCATACCGATCCCGACCTGGTCGACTTCGAACTGGATATCTACTGGCTGGTTACCGCCGGACTGGATCCCGTGCACTGGCTTCAGAAGTACCCCGACCGTTTTGTACTGTCGCATATCAAAGACCGCAAACAAAATGAACCACTCGGCAACACCGACGCTTCGGTAACCCTGGGCACGGGCATGATCGATTATACGACCATCGCGGCTGTGGCCAAAGAGCACGGAATGAAGTATTTCATCGTGGAGCAGGAGCAGTACGAAGGCACCACCCCGATCGACAGCACCCGCGACAACGCGGAGTATATGAAGTCGCTGCTTGCATAAACAAAGCAGGGTCTGACTGATAGAAAAAGGATGCAACAGGCCCGTCAGGCCAGAGCTGTTTTGAAGCCAGACTGCCCATAACAAGTCATTACTTTTTGTTCACCATGGGCAGGTCTACGTCCCGCTCGTTCGCGGTTTTTATTGCGGTTTCATACCCCGCGTCGGCGTGGCGCATCACCCCGGTTCCGGGATCGGCGGTAAGTACGCGTTGAAGCCGGCGGCCCGCCATTTCGGTACCATCGGCCACGCAGACCATTCCGGCGTGGATCGAGTAACCTATACCTACACCCCCGCCGTGGTGCAGCGATACCCAGCTGGCCCCGCAGGCCGTATTGAGCATGGCGTTCAGCAGCGGCCAGTCGGCGATCGCGTCGGAGCCGTCCATCATACCCTCCGTTTCACGGTTGGGTGAGGCGACGGAGCCGGTATCCAGATGGTCTCGCCCGATCACGATGGGTGCCTTCACCCGGCCTTTCTGTACCAGCCAATTGAAGCGTTCGCCCATTTCGGCCCTCTCCCCGTACTCCAGCCAGCAGATACGTGCCGGCAGTCCCTGGAAATGAACTTTATCCTGCGCTTTTTTAATCCAGCGCGTCAGCTTTTCATTCTGTGGATACGCCTCGAGGATCGCCTCATCTGTAACGGCAATATCCTGCGGATCGCCCGAGAGCGCCGCCCACCGGAAGGGGCCCGATCCCAGGCAGAAGAGCGGTCGGATATACTCGGGTACAAATCCGGGGATATCGAACGCTTCACTCATCCCCCGGTGATCGGCCACTTGTCCGCGGAGGTTGTTGCCGTAGTCGAACGTGACCGCACCGCGTTTTTTCATCTCCAGCATCGCCCTAACATGTTCCTGCATCGAATCGAGTACCGCACCTTCATAGGCGGGATAATCGGATTCACGAACGCGGCGGGCCTCCTCAAGCGTGTAACCATGGGGGATGTAACCCAGGCGGAGATCGTGCGCCGAAGTCTGATCGGTGAGAATGTCGGGAATCACATTCTGCCTGACCATGTAGGGAAGCACATCCGCGATATTTGCAACCAGTCCAACCGACAGCGCCTCGCCGCCGGCTTTCGCCTTCAGCACCTTCTCAATCGCCTCATCCATATCGTGAGTGATGATATCGCAGTAACCGGTATGTACCCTTTTCATGATGCGGCTTTCATCCACATCCACACCGAGAAATGCGGCCCCGTTCATGGTGGCCGCCAGCGGCTGAGCCCCGCCCATACCGCCCAGTCCGGCCGTAACCACCAGCCTTCCCTTTAGCGTATCATCAAATTCCTTCCGGGCACATTCCGCGAAGGTTTCATAAGTACCCTGCAGAATACCCTGCGTACCGATGTATATCCACGATCCGGCCGTCATCTGCCCGTACATGGTCAACCCCAGGTTTTCCAGCCGCCGGAACTCGTCCCATGTGGCCCAGCGCGGCACCAGGTTCGCATTGGCGATGAGTACCCGGGGTGCCTCCTCGTGGGTTCTGAATACCCCGACCGGCTTTCCGCTTTGTATAAGCAGTGTTTCGTAGTTTTCCAGACGCCGCAATGTGGCCACGATAGCGTTGTAACACTCCCAATTCCGTGCCGCCTTGCCCCCTCCACCATACACGATCAGCTGTTCCGGGAGCTCAGCAACATCTGGATCCAGGTTGTTCATCAGCATCCGGAGCGCCGCCTCCTGGTGCCATCCCTTGCATGTAAGTTCCGTCCCCCGGGGTGCACGTACAGTTTCCATGATTATCTGATCCTTGCTTATTAAAAAAAAACACCCGATTTGCCGGGCTTTAGTGTGATGTCCCCAATCTCATGTCTCATGTCTCATGTCTCATGTCTCATGTCTCATGTCTCATGTCTCATGTCTGAAATTCACCACTCCCCCCCGCATTGTCAAGTGCAACCATCCTTTTCGTCAAAAAAATCAACCGACCGCTTACATGCTTAACGGCTATCCTATCTCACGAGCAGCATTTTACGTGTCTGAACAAAGTCTCCTGACTGCAGGCGATAGATATATACGCCGCTGGTAAGCTTTGATGCATCGAAGCGGACCTGATGCCGCCCGGCCGGTAAACGGTCATCAGCCAGTGTTGCAACACTCCGGCCGAGAATATCATAAACCTTTATCGATACATCCGATGCTGATGGCAGATTAAATCCTATAACAGTTACCGGATTGAACGGATTCGGGAAATTCTGATCAAGCTCATAACCAACAGGTACATCCTCACTATCGCCGGCATCCAGTACGTCCTGGACCGTCACTTCAATGTTGGTAACCGCCAGCATCGAGCGCTGACCGCTGCCGGGATCCACCTGCTCGCCGGTATGGTAGTAGCGCCACATGAGCTGCATGTATGCACGGTTTTCAAGAGTTTGCGGAAGCCTGACCGGACCTATTCTTTCACGATGTCCCGTCATTTCATTCCGACGGTATTCAACTGGATTGCCCTCACTGTCTGTTACATCACTGAATGGCCCATCGTTACCTGCCCTGTATTGCAACCGGATGTTGTATATCCTCGAATTGGGCTCAACGGTTACCCCCTCCCAGGCTACTTCAATGTTTTTGGCTTTCAGGGTATTAAGGGCAAGGATCGCCCCGCCGAGCCGTGTTCCCGGATACCCGGGATTTCCCTCTTCATTGCTGGTATTGATAAAGGCAAACCCGTCTGTTCCGAGGCCGTTTATCCGGGTACGGTCAGAATAATCGTATGCACCATTGGTGAAACCTGCTATGGAGGCCCGGGATTTCGGATCGCTTTCATCCATATAGACAAAGGCCATGTTTGAGGGGTACTCACCCGATGGAGCATCAGCCTGCCACTCATTGAAAAAATAGGTGCCATCGTCTATAAGCGACCAGGGTTTGGGAAACACATCAGGATCCGGCTCCGGGTAAAAAACAGCCGAAACCGTTTCAGATCTATTCATCGGGAGTACTATTTCAGAATCCTCCCGGTTTTGTGTGCCACCTTCCCAATGAGAGAAGGCATAGCCGGGCATGGGAGTGGCTTTAAGCGTAACAGGTACTCCGTCGAAATAGACACCCCTCCATGGCCACGGATCTGTATCGACGCCCTCCGTTTCCGGAGAAATCTCGATGGTGTTTACCTGAATACGTCCTGCAGCGGGATCCGATATTCCGACCTGCAGCTCGTGCAGTGAGGCAATCCCGAAATGCTCTTTCAGGTGTTGCCAGGCATAACCGGGTCGATCGATAGCAAATACGAGCATCCGGTTGTATTGTGAGAGCCAGCCGAGCATAGGCCAGCGTTGCGAATGTTCGGGAATTTCCCGAATAATAGCCCCCGACATGCTGTCGAGAATCGAGCGTACCCGGTCAGACCGGAATGCGGTATTCAGCTGATCGGCATACCGGTTCAGGAAGGCTGTTCTGAACGAACCGATCTCCAGCATCTTGCGCAGCATCAGCGTTGCTTCGTCCGGATTGGGCCAGACGGTACCACCCGTAGCCGTTGCAAATGCCATGGAATTAAAACTCGCGGGATTGCCCCCATGCTGATTAAAACCATGGTCGGTGTCATACAGCAGCCAGCGCCAGCGCCCGTCGTGACCGTATGGGGCTTCAGGATCATACGCATTGCGTGTTCTCCAGAAATCGATGTTCCCCTGCGGCCAGTCAGTATTGCCTATAAAGATCTGCGCGATGTGGTAGTCGATGAAATTCTCAACGTCTATACGGGTTTTAATGTGTTCATAGTGCAGTTCATTTTCATCATCCCGGCCTGCCACGATGTTATTCCTGATATACTCTTTGGTTTCAACATAATGCTGCCTGTCACCTTCAGTTACGGCCAGCCAAACCGCCGACAGTAAATCGATATTGTCGGGATTAATCCCGTACACCCGCTCCAGGTAGTGCCTGTCGTAACGCTCCCGCAAATTGTGTATGCCCCAGTATTCTCCGTTAATAAATACGATAAACGGTCGGTATGCCTGGGTCTCGAAGTTCATGTGCCCGACAATTGTCTGAATGGCGGCATCCCTGAACATGGTTAGATTCCAGTCATTACCGGAATTTCGCAGCAACAGTCGGTTGTATTCTGTATATGGCAGATCCGGAAACATCCGGTAGAAGAAACGGCTGTCGCCATATTCATTTCTGGCATATAACCGCAGTGATTTTACATGAAGCGAGCGGGTCCAGCCACCGTGGATGCGAACACCTATATCCTGCTGCAGGTTGGCGGTAACCGATTCCTTTTCAAAAAGCTCCATCGAGGCCGGTCTTTCCCATTCAATTCCTCTTGCCCGGTAATTATGTGCCCCCCAGGTATCCTGATCCGGGTTTTCATCATCAAATAACCTTCCGGGCACGTAGATGCCCTCTTCATATCCGAACAGATGATCTTCCTGGATGGCCAGCGATATCACCGGAAGCGAGTAACGGCTTCGGACTTCCGGTGATACAAAATAGCTTTGTGTCTGAACACCGGGCGGCAATGCCCCGTCTTTTACCGCTGTAACCCGGACAACGGTCCCCTTAAAAATGTTATGAGATGGGAAATAGTCGGGCTCCGGGTTATCTGTGGTAACAGACTGCATCCGGCTTAAATAATTAGGATCACCCGTCCGGTCGGTAATCTGAATCGGATTTTCCGGATCAAATATCAGCGAGGTAAAGGTCCTGTCCTGCAATTCCCGGGCATCGGTCAGGTACCGGTCCATATACGTATAGGTTTTGCCTTCCAGATTTGCGGGATCAGGCACCGACCCGTCGAGGGTGTAAATGATGGTCACACCCGGATCGGGATGGGTGAGCTGCAGTTCAAAATCACTCCCCGAGAATCCGCCGGGTTGCGAAAAAGAGACCGGTTCCAGCAGTTCCTGATAGCCGTCGTCCCGGTTAGCGCTGCCCGGTGTGGGGTTGGCAAAGAAATACCAGTCACCCGTACCATCAGGATAGCGTCCTAAACTGATATCGGTCGGGATTTCAGTGGGTTTTAGTTCATCAAGCCTCGTACTGTCGGGGGATGTGAGAATCAGCTCTTCACCGGATGCAGCTATGCTGAAATCGGTATGCAACTCACCGGTTGGATCCCGGCGGTTCTTCCCGGTTGCCCAGATCAGCAGAAATTCACCCGGCTGAATGGTCTTGTCCGGAAATAGCCAGCGGAACGGGCGGTTGTAGTCATCCGACAAACCATAACCCAGCAGATTAAGGGGCTCATCGCCGCTCCAGATTATTTCAATCCAGTCTCCGGCATCGCCGTCTGCATCGGTGATGGTCCCGGCATTTGAAGCCATCACTTCGTTCAGATGCAGCTGCTGCGCAGTGGCGTTACGAATCGTGCAGGTGATGGTAATCAGAAATATGAATAGTAGTACCCTGCCTGTGTTTATCAGGTCAGTTACAGTCAATGGTGTTCGCATCAGATGTAGTAAATTGAGAAGTCTGCATTCTCTGAATCAGACACTCAACGATCCCTCATTCAAATCAATGAAGTTTCGGGAGGAATTAGTATTTGCGGGGCGACTGCATCCCTAAATAAGGCAATAAATATGCTTAAAACAAGTGGAAACTCGGTTCTGATAGTTACGGCAAAGAGCGTTTTGCACACCTGCTCGCCAATTACATAATCCGCCTGATGTGGATAAATACGTCATGGATAAATACATCACCTGGAAATGCAGGTATTGAGCACTTACGATATTCATCGTTATGCCTGAAGATTATGTGAGACATGTCCGTAAACGACTTTACTTAACCAGCATCATCTTCCCGGTCAGGCTCCGGCCTCCGGCTTCAAGTCGGTATATATAGACCCCGGACGACAGTCCTGTACCATCAAACCAGGCAGTATGACGGCCGGCATCACGGATTCCATCTGTCAGAACGGCTATTTCCTTACCCAGAATGTTATACACCACAAGCCGTATGCTTCCCGACTCAGGCAGAGAGTAGCGGATCATCGTGCCGGGATTGAACGGGTTCGGGTAGTTTGTATCAAGGCTGTATGTTGCCGGCAGATCATTCTGCGGCGGTTCCCCTGCACTGCTGCCGGTTGATGCGGTTACTTCGATCTCATCAAGGCGCAGCATATCCCGCGCACCACTGGTTTCACTCAGTTGCGTGCCGGTATGGTAGTATTTCCACCGGAGCTGAATGTAAGCCTGGTTATCGGCCTCCGCCGGCAGCCGGTCCGGACCGATTGCAAGCGAATGGCCGGCCACAACGGAGCGGGTGTACTCTGCCGGCTCTTCGCCTGATCCGGTTACATCCTTCCAGACCCCTCCCGTTCCAATCCGGTACTGCAGCCTGATGTTGTAGGTCCTGGAGTTTGCCTGAAGGGTGCCTCCAACCCACTTGACGTCAATTCCGGTTGTTCCCCGGGTATCGAGGGCGAGTACGGCCGCCCCAAGGTCACGCCCGCGTCCGGTGTTGATGAAGCTCAGCCCGCCGTCTTCCAGTCCGTTGATGCGGGTACGACGGGTGTTGTTGTAGGGAAATCCGACCGTCGCCAGGTCATCCGTATTGTAGTCATCATGGGGGATGTGGTACAGAAAGGGAACCTCATCTTCCAGCAGCGGATCATCAATATCCGACTGCAGAAAGACCATATTACGCGGGTAGGTGCTGTCGGGATGGTCGCTGCTCCAGCTACTGAACGTGTACCAGTTCGACGAGAGCCGGTGCGGTAAAGGGTTTTCAGGATTACCAGCCCAGGAATTGTCCGGCTCAAAATTGGCGATCAGCGTGCTGTTTCCCGGAAAACTGAACCGCAGCGTATCCGATTCAGATGTGTACCTGCCGGACCATCCCGCAAACCGGTATCCCGGGGCCGGACTAGCAACAAGCTGCATCCGCATCCCGGTGTAGTAGGTGCCCGACCACGGATAGGGATAACCCGATACCCCGGGAGTATTTTCATCGATGGTGATCGTATTGACGTGAACGGTACCGCTGCCGGGTGTGGCCACATCAACGGTAAGCTCACGGTTCAGACCCAGTGAAAATTTGTTTCTAATATGTTCACGAACGTTAGCTGTACGGTTCTGTGCAAAATGGCGCATCAGATCGAGACGGGTCTCCCAGTCACTTAGGGTTTGCGATGTCTGCCAGCGGTCATCGTGATAGCCCCAGCGGTCGAAATGCTCCTGCATATGGGGTTCTATAACCGATTTGGTCTGTTCCAGTTTCGCCAGCACACGTGCGGCACTGAAGTTTGTGTTCAGAAGATCGGCCATGCGGGTATAAAAACCGGTCCTGAACGCTTCATTCTGCAGCAGGGAGTGGATCAGGAAGGTCGACCACGGGTTATTCCCCCTGGATCCGGTCGGATCGGTCGCAATCTCAAGAAGGTTGTTCTGATAGGCATTTGACGGGTTGTTCCAGCCAAATCCGAAATCGGTATCGAACATCATCCAGCGCCAGCGGCCGTCTTGTCCGTACGGGGCATCCGGCTCGTAAGAGGATGTCTGCTTGCGCCAGTAGTCGATGTTGTTGTGGGGCCAGTCGGTATTGTTGATGTAGATATTTGCCAGGTAGTAATCCCGGAAATTCTCAACATCCATCTGCGTGCGGATGTAATCGTAATGCTCCTCATCGGCCACTCCGTTTGCAGCAATGTAATTGATCATAGCAAGGTAGTGCTGACTGCTGCCCTCCTTCACCTGACGGTTAATAGTGAGGATGTCGACCTGAAGAGGATCAACCCCGTAGTGCGTCTCAAGGTAGAACACATCGTACCGCTCACGGATATTGTATACACCCCAGAATTCACCATTCAGGAAAACGACCGAAGGGCGGTAGGCCATGGTTTCAAAACTCAGGTCCCGCGACAGGCTCTGCATGAAGGCATCCCTGAGCAGGGTCTGGGTCCAGTCCTGACCGGAATTGCGCAGCAGCAGGCGGTTGTAATTTTCCAGTGTCTGATCCTCAAAGAGGCGGTACCTGAAGCGGCTGGTACCGTAATCACTGCGTGAATAGAGGCGGAAGCTTTTCTGACGGAAGGCCCTCGACCAGCCGCCATGGATCCTCACACCTGCATCCTGTGCGATAACAGCGGTTCCATCGGGTTCAAACAGTTCAATATGCACCGGTCTTTCCCACTCATCGCCCCGCTGGCCGTAGTTGGCGGGTGCCCCGCCGTTAAACATGGGCTGAAAATCGGGATTGGCTGCCCGGAACTCATCATGGAGACGTCCGAGAACATAAATTCCGGTGTCATAGTCAAAGAAATTCAGGGAATCGGTAACGAGCGATACGATTGGGAGGCTGTACCGCTCCTCCATCCCCGGATCCACAAAATAGGTGTGGGTATACACCGGGCCCACCTGCTCCTCACCCAGAAAAACGGCCGCCCTGAAAACATTGGTTTTAAAAACTTCTCCCACCGGCGCAGCCCAGGTTGCATATTCATACGTCGTGCTGCTGATGGTAGAATAGCTGTTCGGATCACCCGTCCGGCCGGATATTGATACCGGTCCGTTATATATGATGGAAGCTGTTGTCGGGTCATCGCCGTTCAGTGTATAATACACTGTGTGACTATCGGGAACCGTGATTGTCAGCTCGAAAGGAGTGGTATAATAGCCACGTGTATGCGAAAATTCAGGTACTGGGATCACCTCCTGGGCAACAGCCGACGGGAATGGCAGTACGCCCGGCATTATTATCAGAAAAAGAATGAGATTCAGGCGAAACCCGAAAAGAAGTATGTTATTCATTTAATAACCAGATATAAAAGTGATGAACAGTAGTCGCGATAGGGATATTGGGGTGGGTTTAGTCAGAACCTATTAACCGTCCTCTATTATTTAATAACAGTATCCTTACAATGTATTCAATTACCGGTAGAATAGACAGTTCCGGAACAAATGAGAAAAACACGATTTTGCCGCATGCCAAACTCATGGTAAATTGATGCCTATGAATGACATTCTCATTTCCACAAAAAACCTGTATGGTGATCTTCAGCAGAGCATGGCACTGCTCCGATCAGGCCCCGACCGGGTAATAAAATCCCGTGAAATCGTGGAAAGGGCTCTTACTGATGGTAAAGCCTATTACGGGATCAATACGGGTTTCGGGGGGCTGGCATCACGCCGCATCAGCAATGAGCAGCTTGAGAAGCTGCAGCGGAACCTGATTATCAGCCATTCTGTGGGTGTGGGCGATCCTGTTCCCCGTGAAATCAGCCGGCTGATGCTGCAGCTTAAAATCCATACGCTGGGTATTGGATATTCGGGCGTTTCCCTGCCCGTATTTGAACGGCTGCTGAATTTTGAGGAGCTGGATCTCATCCCCTGCATCCCTTCAAGAGGCAGCCTTGGGGCTTCCGGTGATCTGGCCCCGCTGGCCCACATGTCGCTGCCCCTAATCGGCGAGGGTACTTTCTGGGGTGAAGATGGCAAACCGGTTCCGGCCAGGCAGCTGCTGGAACATCACGCACTTGAACCCGTCTCCCTTAAAGCCAAAGACGGGCTGTCGCTGATCAACGGTACCCAGCTGATGTCGGCCTACGGTGCATGGATAATGGAGCAGATGTCCCATATGCTGGCCCTTGCCGATCTTCTGGCCGCCATGAGCATCGAAGCCCTGCAGGGCAGTATTAACCCTTTCGACGACCGCATTCATCAGGTGAGACCGCATCCGGGCCAGGCAGCTGTTGCTCATAATATCCGTTTTCTGCTGCAGGACAGCGAAATCCTCGAGTCGCACCGGCACTGCGGCAAGGTTCAGGACCCCTACTGCCTGCGCTGTGTACCACAGGTGCACGGGGCCACCCGCGACGCCATTGCCCATGTGACTGAAGTGATTGACCGTGAGATCAACTCCGTGAACGACAATCCGCTGGTGTTCGGTAACGGCGACATCATCAGCGGGGGCAATTTTCACGGGCAGCCCCTCGCCCTGGCCATGGACTATGCGGCCATCGCCATCGCAGAGCTGGCCTCCATATCGGAGCGCAGAACCTACCTGCTGCTCGAGGGGCACGACGGCCTGCCCGAGCTGCTGATGAAAGAGACCGGCATCAACTCCGGGTTTATGATGCCCCAATACACAGCCGCTGCCCTCGTATCGGAGAACAAGGTGCTGTGCCATCCGGCGTCGGTCGATTCCATCCCCTCAAGCCTCGGTCAGGAAGATCATGTAAGCATGGGGAGCATCAGTGCGGTCAAACTGCTTCAGGTTTTTAAAAATGTTCAACATGTGCTGGCGATTGAGCTGATGACAGCGGCGCAGGCACTCGATTTCAGGAAGCCACTCAAGCCCGGGAGGGGCGTCGATCAGGCCCACCGGTATGTTCGCTCCGTTATTCCCCATGTGGAACAGGATGTGGTCTATAACGACCACCTGTCGCTCTGCCATAACATGGTAACCAGCCGCGAACTGATCCGTCACATTTCCGGTGAATACGGAAAGGTCAAGTAATCCGCCATGCCTGTACTGAAAAACATCTCCGCTCTGTATACCTGCCCCCCTGATGGCGGCCAGCATGATGTGGGTGAGATAAGGAATGCCGCCATGGTCTGGGCCGATGGTCAGATAATATGGTCGGGGCCCGAACCGGATCTCCCCAAAATCTATAAAGGCTATCTCACCTACGACGCACGGGGCAGGATGGTTATTCCCGGCCTCATCGACTGCCACACGCACCTTGCATTCGGCGGCTGGCGGGCTGACGAGTTTGAGATGCGATCGCTCGGACGCTCTTATCTCGATATCGCAAAAGCCGGCGGCGGCATTCTGAGTTCTGTGGATGCCACGCGCCAGGCAGCACCTGAAAAACTGCTGGAAAAATGCCGTGTTCTCATATCCCATATTGTTAAACTCGGGGTTACCACCATTGAAGCCAAAACCGGCTATGGACTCGATCTGGACACCGAACTGTCTGTGCTTCGGGTGTACCGTCAGCTCAATAATATTGGGCTGATTGAAATAATACCAACCTATCTCGGTGCCCATACCATTCCGCCTGAATATTCAAAGGACCGCCGGAAGTACATGAGGACCATCATCAATACGGTTTTACCCATGGTGAACATTGAGGGTTCTGCGCGTTTTATCGATGTATTTGTGGAAGATTCCGCATTTACGGCCGATGAGGCCCGCCGGATACTCATGGCCGGCATGGAATTCGGACTGCGTGCCAAAGTCCACGCCGATCAGCTGAGTGCCTGTGGCGGGGCAGAACTGGCGGCAGAGGTTGGCGCCGTATCGGCCGATCACCTGGAGCGGGTTACCGATCAGGGCATACAGCGGCTTTCAAAGACCGGCGTGGTTGCTGTCAGCCTGCCGCTGGCATCCTTTTACCTTAAGCAGCCTCCGTTACCTGCCCGGAAGTTGATAGACAGCAAGGTGCCGGTTGCTGTGGCCACCGATTTTAATCCGGGTTCGGCACCGTCATGGCATCTGCCCCTCGCTATGACCATGGCCTGTACCATGCAATCGATGAGCCCGGCCGAGGTCCTTAAGGGGGCAACGGCGTATGCTGCCCGTGCCATTTCGGTGGATGATACTCTTGGGTCACTTCAGCCCGGCATGCAGGCCGACTTTGCCATTATCGATGCCCCTGATGTTAACCACTGGCTGTATCATTTCCGGCCGAATGCCTGTGTGGCTACCTACAAAAAGGGGCGCGCTCTCCATGATGTATCCGAAACCGAAGCCGTTTACCCCTGGTACTGATACTGGTACTGGTACATAACCGGACTGCAACCGTGCTTAAAAAGTATAACCAGTCTACCGGCTCAAATACTGCCTGATTACCTGTTGCAGGCGTTCTTTTTCACCGAGCATATCCAGCCAGTTGTCAGGAATAACCGCTTCACCTCCAAATGCTGCGCTGAGGCTGCCCAGATTCATCCAGTTCACCGTCGAGCAGAGGTTCGATGAGCTGCATCCTGCGTTTCATCTTGTGATCGCCGGGAAATTTCTCTTCAGCCTCTTCCGTGAACGCCATCACCTTGCTGAGGTATAATTTTTTATTCAGCGTCGCCTCATTCTGGCTGTATAACCAGTGGAGCAGCCTCATGTAGATCCAGGTACCGTGTTTCCATACAACAGAAACAGGTTCGAGCGAGCGGATCCACTCGGTTGCCCCCTCTTCATCAAGGGTGCCGTTCAACATCTGCCAGGCACCGGGAAGCGCGAAAGCAAAGGTATAATGCCCCTCATCGGGAAAAGGAGGCCAGGGAAACGTTGAATGCCTGGGCCATTTTTCCGGATGTCTGGCGAACGACTCTTTAAGGTGTGATGCAAAGTGCTGAAGATCGGGGAGCGGACCCGATGCCCGTAGTACTGCAATCAGGGCTTCCGTCTGACGGGCAATACTGCCGGCCGGCGACGCCAAAAAATCCGGTGAGTCCACACGGGCTACCGGACTATCTATATGGCCATATACCGAACTTATCCGGGCCGGGTCAAGACCCTCGGCCGGCAAGCCCATTGATTCTCCAACTGCCGCGCCGAGGCACGACGCAACAAAACGATCTGCTAAGTTTAAGTGCATTTAACTGTCTCTTTTGCTGTGGATATTAACGGAAATTACTTGAATAAAAAAGATTACCGGTCACTTTTCGACACTTTCCGCAACTGCAGTAATCACTTCATCGTCGGTAATCCCGCCAAGCAATCCGGCAATATCGGCAAGTATGTGCATCAGATGCTCACGGCTTCCCGCCGCAGCCGGATAGTACACCACGTAACCAATATTCACGGAAGCCGGATCGGTTTTGGTGAGCATCGAATCTTTTACGGGATTGATCACCGGAGTCCGGCCGGCATCAGCGTCTGTCAGTA
>JAIVHB010000191.1 GCA_020201275.1 Rhodothermaceae bacterium
GTATGGGACTTCGCTATACGGTTCTCATCAACCTACACGGCCAGCGTATTCATATGCCTAACAGGAATATTGGCATGATCAGCCAGTTCCGGGGCGGGAGCATCAGGGCATATATCGATTTTCAGATACCTGAAGGTGCGACTGCCAAACGCATAGGACAGCTTATCAATCCGCTGGCTTCGGCGCTCTACAACCAGCACCGTGCAATCGTGATGGAAGAACCGGAGAATTTCGGTCAGCAGAGCACGATTAAGGGAGGCTGGCGGTATATCAGGTATAAATTTAAACTGTGGCCGGGGCAGGGCGGCCTCATTGAGACGAACTTCAGGCAGATGGCCCTTGCCAGGTTGCGGGGTGAATACCCCGATTACGCCGACTGGATGATCAATATCACCTACCGGTCTGAAAGGCTGATCATAAAAGACGGCGGACTTATTGATGAGGCCGACTCAGATCTGCCAGCCGGACCTGCCTCACCGGTGGCATCGGGATGAGGTGAAAAAAATTGGACAGGATTTGAAAAATCTGGGAAATATGACTAAATTTTTAAGACAAATTTACCAATGATGAGGCGTATGGAGTATACAGATAACCCGGAATCAGGCAAAATGGTAGTAAGCGATGTGGCAATAAAATACAGTGCAAGCCACGATAACACCTTTTCCACCGTTGAGCAGGCTCAGGAGGGTATACCGGTATCGGCTTTTTTCGATTTACTTGAGGTAACAGGTCTTTCGAAAAATGAACTGAGCGGTTTACTCGATATATCCTTTAAAACCATACAACGCTATCAGAAAGAGAATAAAAAACTGAGTGCCCTGAACAGCGAGCAGATTCTTAAAATGATAACCCTGTACCAGAAAGCCGAAGAGGTTTTCGGAGAAGTGGCATCATTTGACCGCTGGCTCAGAAAGCCTGCACTCGGTCTGGGCGGGCAGCTTCCACTAAGGTTCATGCAAACGCCGGGCGGTATCGATCTCATTTATGATGAACTCATGCGTATCGAACACGGCTTGCTGGCCTGAGGCACACACGCAGCTCTGACCACCATACGCAGCCGACCACCACACGCAGCTCTGACCACCACACGCAGCTCTGACCACCACACGCAGCTCTGACCACCACACGAAGCTGACCACCACACACAGCCGACCACCACACACAGCTGACCACCAAACACAGCTGACCACCAAACACAGCTGACCACCAAACACAGCCGACCACCACACACAGCTCTGACCCCAATGATCGTATATCGCATCACCCTTGAGAAATGGGCTCATTCGCTGTCCGGTTCGGGATACCCGTCCCGGTGGAATTCAAAAGGCCGGTATGTGATCTATACGGCCGGTTCGAGAGCCCTTGCCTGCCTGGAGAACCTGGCACATCGGTCAGGAGAGGGACTCGATCATCTTTTCTGCATCATCGAAATAAAGCTTCCCAATCCGGCTTCCGTACAGACCGTTGATGCCATATCGCTTCCCGAAAACTGGTTCCATCCGGATGCCTATCCACTATGCCAGGCTATTGGCGATTCCTGGATTGAAATGAATGAGAGCCTCATCCTCAGGGTTCCATCATCCATCATACCGGACGAATATAATATCCTCATAAATCCGGGCCATCCGGAGTTTCGGGATGTGACCATCCATGATGTTAAACCGTTCCGTTTTGACAGGCGACTGAAATAAGCGCCCTACGACGGATATATCATAATTGGTTTCGATAGGTTATATTATCAGATCAAATTATTTCATTTAACCAATCATATTATTCGTTATGGTTAACAAATCCTTTCTCATCATCCTCTTACTGTTTACAGGATTTTCACAAGCTTGCGCAGGAAACCGTTCTGATAATGGTAATTCTGCTGCCTCAACGGTCGTCGAAATTGAACAGGACGAATACTGGTGGTTCGGTGTGGTCAATCACGGAGATCTGATGCCTTTGACAGCCGGCTACGAAGCCAACATCGACGGCTTCATCTACGGAAACCAGGCCCAGCCGCTGCTTCTGTCCAGTAAGGGACGGTATATCTGGTCCGACGAGCCCTTCAATATTCAGGTCGACGAAAAGCGCATTCACCTGAATAATCAATCCGGTGAATTCATCATCCGCAAACCGGGATCGACTCTCAGGGAAGCCTATCTGGCTGTGAGCCGCGAGTATTTCCCCCCCACCGGTACCATGCCCGATGCGGCCCTATTCCTGCAGCCCCAGTACAACACCTGGATTGAACTGCTGTATGACCAGAACCAGGAGGATGTGCTAAAATATGCCCATGCCATTGTTGAAAACGGCCTGCCACCGGGTGTAATGATGATCGACGACAACTGGCAGCGGGCCTACGGCGACTGGGAATTCCGGGCCGAGCGCTTTGCAGACCCCAAGGCGATGGTCGACGAGCTGCATGATATGGGTTTCAAGGTGATGATGTGGGTATGCCCGTTCATCAGCCCCGATACTGAGGTGTACCGCGATCTGCGCGACCGCGGTCTGCTGCTAACAGACCAATCGGGTGATCCGAAAATCGTATCCTGGTGGAACGGGCAGAGTGCACTGCTCGACCTAACTGTGCCCGAAGCAGGCGAGTGGTTCAGAGGCCGTCTTGATTATCTGGTGGAAGCCTATGGTGTAGACGGTTTCAAGCTGGATGCCGGCGATCCGGAATATTATGTGGATGTGATTGCAAGTGAAGACGTATCCCCGAATGTCCACTCCGAACTTTTTGCCGAGATTGGCCTGCATTACCCGCTGAACGAGTACCGTGCCACCTGGAAAATGGGTAATCAGCCCCTGGCACAGCGCCTGCGTGACAAGGGCCACTCATGGGACGACCTGCGTACCCTCATCCCGCATATCCTCACGTCGGGTCTTTCGGGTTACGCTTTCACCTGTCCCGACATGATCGGCGGCGGGCTGATGGGCTCATTTATCAATCTGGAGAAAGTGGACCAGGAACTGATGGTCCGTTCGGCACAGACCCACGCGTTTATGCCCATGATGCAGTTTTCGGTCGCACCCTGGCGCGTGCTCAATCAGGAAAATTTCGATGCCACAAAGAAAGCCATTGAAATGCGGGCACAATTTGTACCCCGCATAATGGAGCTGGCCGAGGAAGCCGCTGCAAGTGGTGAACCCATAGTGCGGTATATGGAGTATGTTTTCCCCGGCAATGGATATGAAACCGTATCAGACCAGTTTATGCTTGGTAACGATATTCTTGTTGCACCTGTATTGCAGCCGGGAGTTACTGAACGGGAAATCCTTATCCCACCGGGCAGCTGGATGGGGGATGACGGATCTGTATTCGACGGGCCGGCAGCAATTTCAAGAAACGTCACCATTGAGGATATTCCGTTTTATACGCGCGTACCCTGATAAACAGGAATTGTGCCCATTCCCCTAAGGTATGGATGCCTACTTTATGATGGTCTATTTGCGAATAAGGGTCTGACAGGTTTCTACTTACAAGGCCTGTCAGGCCCTTATTTGCTCTCCGAATCAATCCGGTAATTTTTTACTAACAGATCACTTAATTAAATATATTCAGTTGGATGGGTATACTCCAGCAAACAGGAATAATCCACCCGTGTGATCCAACCCTTATTAATTCGGAGTTTTTATGGACATCATCAAAATCATCCTTGCAATATTTCTGCCGCCTGTTGCGGTTTTTCTGCATATCGGCATCGCCGGCCATTTCTGGCTGAATATTCTTCTTACCCTGCTTGGCGGATTGCCGGGAATGATCCACGCGCTCTGGATTATTCTCAAGAAATAGGCGGCAGTTAACGGGCAGGGGAAATCAGTATAGCAGCCAAGCCATCTGTGAGAATCCTGAATTTGAATTCCGAGTGATATGGATCTGAATCTGAAAAATCAACGTTTCCTTGTTTGCGGCGCGGGGAGTGGATTCGGAAAGGCCATCGCTGAAACCCTGTGCAAAGAAGGTGCCTTCGTATCGAGCGTGTCACGCTCGGAGGAACCAATGAAGAAGTTGCAAGCCAGTTACCCGCATCTGTTCAGCTACATTACCGGTGATCTTCGTGAAACTGCGGTTTTGGATGCCGTATCAGATTCGGTGGCTGAAAAAACGCTGCACGGGGCCGTTATCAACGCCGGCGGTCCACCCGCCAAAGGGGCTCTTGATACGACCATGAATGACTGGGATGCAGCCTACCAACTCGTGCTGCGATGGAAAATTGACCTGGTGAGCCGCATTGTACCAAAGATGACAGATCAGGGATACGGACGCATCCTTTTCATTGAAAGCCAGAGTGTGAAGCAGCCAATTCCCAATCTCGTGCTCAGCAACGCAATGCGCATGGCCGTTGTGGGGTATGCCAAAACGCTCTCAGGGGAAGTGGCATCCAAAGGCGTGACCGTAAACGTACTCGCACCGGGTTCACACAACACCCCTGCCATAGAACGGATTGTCACAAACCGGAGTGAATCTGCAGGCATTACACCGGCTGAGGCCCGGAAACGTATGGAACTGGACATTCCAGTTGGTCGCATGGGTACGGCCGACGAAATCGCATCACTTGCTGCCTGGATTTTATCGGGTCACGCGGGATTTGTAACCGGTCAGACGGTCAGCCACGATGGAGGAAACATTGCCGGCGTTTTTGGTTGAGCATTACAAGCAGGGACCTTATACCCTGTTCTACTGATACCCAACCATATGTGCAGGCTTCTGGGAAAGTGAATTCGGGCTCATTCACTTTCGGGTCCGCTTCCCATTAACGTCACCACCACCCTCCTTCTCCCCCCGTTGTTCCGGTGCTCGCACAGGTAGATCCCCTGCCAGGTACCCATGTTCAGGCGGCCATCGGTTACGGGGATACTCACCGAACTCCCGAGTATGGAGCTTTTTATGTGCGACGTCATATCGTCGGTACCTTCCAGAGTATGTAAGTAGAGGGAGGTGTCTTCAGGTACTGCCCGGTTGAAGTGGGTTTCAAAATCCTGTCTTACCGTGGGATCTGCATTCTCGTTGATGGTGAGTGATGCACTGGTATGCTGAATAAAAACATGAAGAATTCCAGCTCTGATATCACGCAATTGTCCGGCAAGTTGCACCGTGATTTCGTCAGTAATAAGATGAAAACCGCGGGATTTCGGTGCAAGCGTAAATGACTTCTGAAAATAATTCATAAGAGAACATACTGAAAAATGATGTGATGATGCTCACCGTCTTTTTCTATGACCGCCTTTGGTTGCAAC
This sequence comes from Rhodothermaceae bacterium, assembly GCA_020201275.1. GTDB lineage: Bacteria > Bacteroidota > Rhodothermia > Balneolales > Cyclonatronaceae > RECM01. The sequence goes on from JAIVHB010000191.1 coordinate 5,230, forward strand.
AGCGGGGTGCTCACCGATGTGGAGTTCATCAAGCTGTGATATTAAGTCCGGAAAACCCTGAAATGAATGTTACTTCTTTATTATCCCTGCCGTTCGACAACCTGAAATTATCCTTGTATATTATCGGTTTATTCTACTGAACCGGCAACAAAGCAGTAGCCCCAATTTATGGTATTCGATTCGCAACAGGCTGCACATATTGATGTTTCCATTTTACCCGGATGGAACCATGTGCCGACCCGCAAAATCTGCTCAGAGAGATTACGCTGTGAAGTTTTTCTTCCTGGCGATAGTTTGTCTGACATGCGTGCTGAACAAGCCCTCATAACTGAATACGGTAGTACGGCACACGGTATATCCATGCTAAACCACCGGGGTCTGAATGGATAAGCTTCCTCAACTCAGCATAATCACTGTTTACCGCAACCAGAAGGATGAGGCCGAAAACACCCTTACGGCCCTATATGAGATGAAGGGTCTGGATTTCGAGCTCATCATTTACGACGATGCATCCCATGACGGTACGGTACAGACGATCGAGTCGCTTATTGAATTCTATAACCACGACAACACATTCTTCTTTACCAACGAACATCCGGAAGGACGTGGTCCATCCCTTAACCATGCGCTTGCCGCAGCCGGCGGGCAGTATTTGTGGATCGTCGACAGCCTGGCCGACATAACCAAGCCGATTGTTCGTCAGGGTATTGAGCGCCTGAGAACATCAAGCAAGATTTATTCCTACCTCGGCAAAAACAATACTCCTGAAGACCATGCCGCCGCACTTGATGCGGTAACCACCGGTAAACTGCCCTGCGATTCCGTCTTTATTTTCAACCGCAGGTTCCTGCCGCAGAAAGACCAGTTCCTGAACCCCTTTCTGAACCACTACCATGCATTCGAACTCAGCATCAGGGGAGGCATCAGCAGTTTTTCAGGTACCGATGATGTGGCCGACGGCCTGGCCTTCAGCCGGGCTAATCCACCGGCCAAATCGGATTGCCGTGAGCTGATCTTTACCCTTCAGCGGGTGGCAGATCCGGGCGATGAAGCTCTGAACAGAACCATTCTGCAGGCTCTCGGACGGATGACACTCACCACGGCTGACGACAAGCCCGACCTGAACTCACTGCTGGCCGAAGCGCGCTATTTCCGTCGCGAAGGCAAATCCGGCAATGCCCTTGAGATGCTTAACAGTATCATGCAGCTATATCCTGACAACCAGGAGGCCAGGCGCATAAAAGTGGACATCCTTGAGAGTCAGCGACGCTACGTTGAAGCAGCC
>JAIVHB010000137.1 GCA_020201275.1 Rhodothermaceae bacterium
GATTCCGACAGCAAGCAGCTTACTCGAATTTATGGTGTCTCTTTTCCCAAGAAATCGATGCTCGACGAGTACCTGTTGTTGCTTGAAGAAGCAAAAAAGCGCGATCACAAGAAGCTGGGGAAAGAGCTCGGCATCTATATGATCGACAGTATGATCGGCACCGGGCTGCCTGTGTGGCTTCCAAACGGGACCATTCTGCGGCGCACCCTTGAGGCTTTCCTTCGTGATGAACAGGCTAACAGGGGTTATCAGGAAGTAATAACACCGCATATCGGAAATCTCTCCCTCTACAAGACATCCGGCCACTATCCCTACTATGCCGATTCACAGTACGATCCGATCAAGGTCGACGATGAAGAGTATCTGCTCAAACCCATGAACTGCCCGCATCATCACCGGATTTACTCCAACAAGATGCACAGTTACAGGGATCTGCCGGTGCGGTTGTCAGAATTTGGCACAGTGTACCGCTACGAACAGTCCGGTGAACTCACTGGCCTGACCCGTGTGAGGGGCTTTACCCAGGACGATGCCCATATTTACTGTACCCAGGACCAGCTCAAGGATGAGATCAAAAACTGTATTGAACTCACACAACTTGTGTTCAAAACATTCGATATGCCGGTCGACATCCGCCTCTCTTACCGCGACGACGATGAGACTAAGTTCGGGGGTGATGCCGAATACTGGGAACGTGCCCAGAAAGAGATCCGGGAAGTGGTCGATGAAATGGGCCTCGAATATACGGTTGCCCTCGGGGAGGCCAGTTTCTATGGTCCCAAAATTGACTTTATCATTCGTGATGCAATCGGGCGTAAATGGCAGCTTGGAACTGTGCAGGTCGATTATGTAATGCCAGAACGGTTCGACCTCACCTACGTTGGTGCCGACAATCAGAAACACCGCCCGGTCATTATTCACAGGGCCCCGTTCGGATCGATGGAACGGTTCGTAAGCATTCTAATCGAACATTTTGCAGGGAATTTCCCACTGTGGCTTAGTCCGGTTCAGGCAGTTCTCATTCCGGTATCCGACGCCTTCAATGAGCTGTGTGAAGACTATCTCAAAGCGTTAAAAAAAGAAGGCATGCGTGTTGAAATTAATGACCGAAGTGAGCAAATTGGGGCCAAAATACGTGAGGCTGAGACATCCAAGGTTCCCTATATGCTCATTGTGGGTGACAAGGAGAAACAGAACAGGTCTGTTTCCGTTAGAAAACACAGAAAGGGTGATATTGGCCAGTTCACACTTACCGATTTTATTAATCGTCTGAAAGACGAAATCAACAACAAAGCACTACCCGATAACTAACCAATTGGAGTCTATCTATCGCAAAGTATTATAAACCAGTACGAGACGAAAACAGGGAGCGGATCAATGAAGAAATCACCGCTCTGAAAATCCGGTTAATTAAACCTGATAATGAACACGTCATAGTTTCCCGGGACGAGGCACTTCGTATTGCCGAGACCAGTAACCTCGATCTGGTTGAGGTTGCCCCGAATGCAGCCCCTCCTGTCTGCCGCATCATGGATTACGGGAAGTTTCAGTTTGAAAAAAGGAAGAAAGAGAAAGAGGCAAAAAAGAAGCAGCACGTAATTTCTGTGAAGGAACTGCGATTCAGGCCTCATACCGACGACCACGACTACGATTTCAAAATTCGACATGCCCGCAAATTCCTGGGTGAGGGCAATAAAGTTAAAGCAACTGTTCAATTCCGGGGCCGCGATATTATCTACAGCGACAAGGGCCGCGAGCTTCTCGATCGCTTCTCAAGCGATCTGAGCGATGTGAGCAAAATCGAATCGGCGGCCATGCTTGAAGGCAAGCGGATGTCAATGATCCTGACACCGGCCAAATAGCAAAGAATTATTGAGTCGTAGTTGATTTTATCGTATTTTGTGGGCTTCCGCGAAAATAATGTTAACGCATAGATTTTTGACATGCCCAAGATGAAAACCAACAGTGGTGCTAAAAAACGTTTCCGCTTTACCGCCAGTGGTAAAGTGAAGCGCAAGAAAGCTTTCCACAGTCATATTCTAACCAAAAAAAGCCCGAAGCGGAAACGCAATCTGAGAACGGCCACCCTCGTGCACCCCACGAACATGACCGCTATCAAAGAGCTGTTACCAAACGGATAATTTTAACTCACTAAAAGACCAGAAAAATGCCACGTTCCTCAAATAATGTGGCTTCCCGTCGCCGTCGCAAAAAGATATTAAATGAAGCGAAAGGTTACTGGGGTTCCAGAAGCAAGGTCTACAGCGTTGCAAAAAACGCTGTCGAGAAAGCTCTTCAATACCAGTACCGCGACAGGAAAGCCAGAAAACGCGAATTCAGAAAACTCTGGATAATCCGGATCAATGCCGGTGCAAGACTCAACGAAGTATCCTACTCCCAGCTTATGGGGGCCATGAAAACCAAAAACATGGAGATTAACCGGAAAGTGCTTGCCGACCTGGCGCTTCATGAACCGGAAACATTCGCGGCCATCGTAAAACAGGCCGTTAACTAGTTTCCCATTTGCTCGTTAAGCCGGCAGTAATCAAATCTACTGCCGGCTTTTTTTTTACAACCGATATAAAGCAATATGGCTACCGAACAGATTTTGAAGGAAATCCGGGAATTTCCGATCACCACACCGACCGAACTTGAAGAGTTCAGACTTGCCTTTCTATCAAAAAAAGGAAAAGTAGCAACCCTTTTTGCCGGAATGGGCAAACTTCCACCTGAACAACGGGCTGACTTCGGCAAGCAGGCAAACGAAGTTAAACAGATTGCCCAGCAAAAATTTGAGAACGCACGCGACACCCTCGAACAGGGCAAGGCCTCATTTACCTCAGCCCGCGACGATATATCACTGCAGGCTCCGCGGCAGCAGCTTGGGTCGTTGCACCCGCTTACACAGACCCTTGACGAGATAAAAAGCGTATTCTTCCGGCTTGGCTTCTCTATTGCATTTGGCCCGGAGCTGGAAGATGATTTTCACAATTTTTCGGCACTCAATTTTCCTCCCGAACACCCGGCCCGCGACATGCAGGACACATTCTATGTTCGTAAGGATGTTGAAAACCCCCGAAAGGACCTTCTGCTCAGAACACATACTTCGCCGGTTCAAATCCGCAAAATGCTGGAACAGAAGCCTCCGATACGCTCAATTATGCCTGGTCGTGTTTACCGTAATGAAGCGGTTACCGCCAAATCATACTTCCTGTTTCATCAGGTTGAAGCCCTGTATGTAGACAGAAATGTGACCTTTGCCGAACTAAAGGATACGCTCATCATCCTTGCCGAAATGATTTTCGAAAAGGAACTGAAGTACAGAATGCGTCCCTCCTTTTTCCCTTTTACCGAGCCCAGCCTGGAAATGGACATCTGGAACCCGGTAAAGAACCAATGGCTCGAAATTCTCGGAGCAGGTATGGTGCATCCCAATGTACTTCGCTCCGTGAATCTGGACCCCGAGGAATACACAGGCTTCGCGCTTGGCATGGGTATTGAACGCATCGCCAAACTGCGCTACGAAATAGGCGACATCCGTACCTTTTACGAGAATGATGTGCGGTTCCTCGACCAATTTGTTTAACCCCTTTCGATTGTATTATTACCGTTTATGAAAATTTCCTACAACTGGCTAAAACAGTATATCGACATCGATTTAACAGCTGAACAAGTTGCTGAATCACTAACTCTTACAGGACTTGAAGTAGAAGAGATCGAACATATTGGCAGCAACTTCAATGGTATTGTTGTCGGTGAAGTGCTTTCTGTCAGGCCACATGAAAATGCAGACCGCCTTACCGTTTGTACCATGAATGCGGGCACGGGTACAAATCTTCAGATTATTTGCGGGGCACCCAATGTAAGAGCCGGGCAGAAGGTGCCTGTGGCCATGGTGGGATCTGTACTGCCAATCAAACTGGAGGACGGCAGTAATCTGGTCATCAGAAAAGCCAAAATCCGCGGTGTGGCATCAGAAGGTATGATTTGTGCTGAAGACGAACTCGGCCTTGGCGACGATCACTCCGGCATCATGGTGCTTAGCCCTGACATTGAACCGGGAACACTTGCTGCCGTAACTGGTCATCCGCTCAAACTGCCGGATAACCCTTCTGCAGGTCATACCTCTACGATTGCCGACCGGATAGATATCAGCATTGAAAACCCTGACAAATGTTATCGCTATGTCGGGATGATGGTTGAGAATGTTACGGTCGGCCCGTCGCCTGACTGGCTTCAGAACCGGCTCAGGGCTATAGGCCTTAGGCCGATCAACAATGTGGTCGATGTTACCAATTATGTGATGTATGAATTCGGGCAGCCGCTGCACGCGTTCGATTACGAGCGGATTTCTGGTAAAACCATCGTTGTTAAAGACTACAACCGTGAAATCCCGTTTACAACGCTCGACGATAGTGAGCGAAACGTTCCCGCAGGCGCAATTTTCATATGCGACGGTGATAAACCTGTTGCTATTGGAGGAATCATGGGCGGGATAAACTCCGAAATTGCCGATACCACATCAACGGTGTTCATCGAGAGTGCCAGCTTCAATCCGGTTAGTGTTCGAAAGACCTCAAAATCACTAACCCTGCAAACCGATTCCTCCTACCGCTTTGAACGAGGGGTTGATCCGAATATTACCAGAATAGCCGCGGCCAGATGTGCCGATCTGATAGCAGAAATATCGGGCGGCACCATTATCGACGGTACTACTGATGTGTATCCAAATGAAATCAAACCTTTACAGGTTAATCTCCGGCCTTCTTTTCTGAAACGGATACTTGGTACTGAAATCGAAACCGATACTGTTACCGCCATTCTGCAAAGGCTCGGCTTCCAGCCGGATAACAAGGGAACCGTAATTGAGTGCCTGGTTCCCACCTTCAGACCGGATGTAACCATGGAAATCGACCTTGTTGAGGAAGTCGCCCGGATTTACAACTACAACAATATCCCCACAACGGGTCGAATTGCATTTTCAAAACCATCCCTTCTTCCAAAAGAAGAAACGTTCCAGGCGCTGCTTCGCGATACGGCAAAAGCCATGGGGTTCCAGGAAATCTATACCAACTCCCTTCTCCCCGATCAGGTAGCCGCTACATTTACGGATGCTGATCACCTGCTTTCTACGCTGAACCCCATCTCCAAAGACCAGTCGCTGCTCAGGCCCACACTTGGCTATGGATTTCTTAAAACTGTAGCCTACAATTTCAACCGTCTTGCCGAAGGTGTTCGCCTGTTCGAACTGGGAAACATATTTACAAAGACCGGCAATGGAACGTACCACCAGGGTATCCGGGAAGAGGCCGTTCTGCTGCTTGGTGTAGCGGGCCAACGGTCGCGTGAGCACTGGACATCACCTGCTGCAGATTATACAGTTCACGACCTGAAATCCGCTTTTGAGGCCATTGCACGAAAACTCCGCCTGCATTTTGAACAGGATGTAACAGAAAACCGGATCAACTACACCTGCTCCGGCATGGCGCGCCCGGCCTACTACGGTGAGCTTAATGTTCCGGCACTGCAGGGCCTGTACTATCAAAATGATGTACTCACGTACAAGCCGGTACCAAAATATCCGCCATTCGATTTCGATTTTGCAGTTATTGTAAGCAACACAGTGGCGGCGGGCGACCTTGAAAGTGTAACCAGGAAAGAAGCGGGGCCCCTGCTCAGCAGCCTGGATGTTTTTGATATTTTTGAGGGTAACCCCTTACAGGACAATGAGAAAAGCGTTGCTTTCAGACTTCGTTTTATTGATGATGATAAAACATTGACTATCAAAGATGTACAAGCTATTATTGGAAAAATTCTTGGCAAGCTCGAAAAAATGTATAATGCGAAGCTGAGATCTCAATAATCCGGTTATCATGGCAGATAACAAACATCCTTCATACGACGAAATGGAACAGACCCTGGTAAAAATTCACAGGGAGCTAAATAAACTGCGGGCAAGATGCGAACAGCTTCACGGGCAGAACGAAAAGATGCGAAGTGAACTCACTGAATTGAAAACCCGTGGTAAAAGCTTTTTTGACGGCATGACCGAGAAAGACCGCATGGCCTGTAAACAGCAGATCAGCAATCTCATCAGCCGTATTGACACCTATCTACCTGAATGATCATGAAATCGATAAAAGTCAGCATCCTGGGCCGTCAGTATCCGTTGCGGGTTAACGAAGCGGACGTCGACATGATGTATGAAATAGCAGCCTATGTGGATGAACGCTTCCGCACTTTCAAGAAAGAGCTCATCAACCAGAACGATACCACGATAATGGTACTTGCCTGCCTCAGCATTGCCGAAGATTATTTCGTGGCAAAAAACAAGGCTAACGGCCCACAGCAATCCGATAAAGCACTCCCTGAGATTAATTCGTCGCTGAATCAACTTTTAGCTGAAATTAAATCTCTAAATCACGATATTACATAAAGCCAGTATGGCTTTATATTCGATCTTTTAAATATTACCGGTGAGGCAGACTTATCGGGCATAGCATGAACGATAACTATAAGAAAGGGAGCTCATCTTTAGTTGGCAATAACATGCCTCAATCCTTTGGATTAGTGGACGTTAGACCCAATTAAGCGGGTTCCCACCGTGTTAAGATACGGTTCTTTGCTAGCCCCTGCTTTACCGGTTTTTTTTCCGAACCGGCCGGTAATCCGGCTTTTTTTTATCCATGTCAAAACAGATTAACATTCTTTTTATCGGCGATATCGTCGGTGAACCCGGTCTCGGTATCGTCGAAACCCTGCTCCCCTCACTACGCAGCAAATACAAGGCTGATTTCATTATTGCCAACGGCGAAAATTCCCATGAGGGAATGGGGCTTAACGAAGAGATTGTTAAAAATCTGTATTCCCATGGGGTTGATGTAATTACCGGTGGCAATCACAGCTTTGCCAAATGGAAGATATACCCCTACATGAAAACCGACCCAAATCTTCTCAGGCCCATGAACTATCCGAGAGGTGCACATGGTTTCGGATATGGTATTTATCCGGTAAACGGTACAGCTCTGAAAATTGGGGTGATTAATCTGCAGGGACGAACTTTCATGCAAGCCATCGACGATCCCTTCCGCACAGCTGAGTGGGTAATAGATAAAATCAGGGAAGAGACCAATATCATTTTTGTGGATTTCCATGCAGAAGCCACTGCAGAAAAAATGGCATTTGGCTGGCACGTTGACGGTCTGGTTTCAGCCGTAGTTGGAACCCATACCCACATTCCAACCAACGATGCCCGTATTTTGCCCAAAGGAACAGGATATATCACCGATTCCGGCATGACCGGATCCTACAATTCGGTAATCGGTATGGAAAAAGATGTGGCGATAAAACGCTTCCTTCTCGGTACACCCCACAAATACAGTGTGGCCAATGGCGATAACAGGTTTTCAGGTGTGTTGGTAACCATAGATACAGAAACGGCACATTGCACGTACATTGAACCTGTACTGTTTCCTGCATTCAGAAACTCAAAAGATTGATGGATACCCTTCTGCAGGCTACAAACCTGATTAAGGATTATAAGTCCAAAGACGGCATTTCAACTCTCAGGGTGCTCGACGGGGTCGATATAAGCATCACACGGGGAAGTATTATTTCCATTACCGGTGCAAGCGGTTCGGGAAAAAGTACACTGTTGCACATACTAGGCGGGCTAGACCGGCCAACAACCGGGGATGTTCTGTTCAGAAAGACCAACCTGAATGACCTCAGCGATGACAATCTGGCCGGTTTCAGAAATAAAAATCTCGGATTCATCTTTCAATTCCACCATCTTCTTCCCGAATTTACAGCCATCGAAAATGTTATGATGCCCGGGCTCATAGGCGGGGGCAGCATCGAAGAATTGAGAGGCAAAGCCTCTGACCTCCTCGGTAAATTCGGTCTTGTAAACAGGCAGGACCACCGCCCTTCTGAACTTTCGGGTGGGGAACAGCAGCGGGTTGCCGCAGCACGCGCGCTCATGAACGACCCTGATCTGATTCTTGCCGATGAGCCTACCGGTAACCTGGATGACAAAAATACGGATGGCATGCTCGATCTCCTGTTTTCGCTTCGCGATCTGGATGAGATGACCCTTGTAATGGTTACTCACGACTTAAAGATAGCCGACCGGTGCGACGAACAGTTTGTACTGCACAAAGGGCAGCTTCGATTCAATGAATAGGTAGCAAAGTTGACAGGTTTTAAAATTGACAGAACCGAATGCAGGAAATGAACAGGACGAAGACCTACTCGGAATCAAACCGATTACTGTTGCAACAGGACCAAAACAGTGATAACTTTAGAACTTTTGAAATTGACAGCACGAAAATATTTTAACTGAATGACAAACAAGCCAAAATCCAGACAGAGTCAGCCCGTCGACAGCGATGCGCTAATAACCTATTATGCCATTGTAAGTATTTGGGTTAAAAATAATCTTACCCTTGTTATTGGGGCAACTGTTGGAGTAATTGCTCTCATATCGATTGGTATTTTCATGTATACAACCTCTCAGGCCAATGAACGGACGGCTGAAGAGTTGCTTGGCTTTGCAGAAATCAAATTCAGTGCCGGCGAGTATGAAGCCGCACTTTTGGGCGATGATCAGACATTTACAGCCGGTTTTTCCGAGCTCATAGACACATACCCTCGTACGAAGGCAGCAAACATGGCCAGGTACTACGCTGCTGTAAGTGAATTCAACCTTGATAATTACGAATCTGCCCTGCTTTATATTCATGATTTCAATCCACCATCAGGCATAATGGGTGTTGGACCTATAACGCTGCATGGTTCAATTCTGATGAGCCTGGAGCGCTACAACGAAGCAGTTCCGGTATTCAAGAAAGCAGCAGAATGGGATGAGAACTCTTCCACCACCCCCTATAACCTTCTTATGGCCGCCGAATCTGCTCTGCTTGCAGGAAATCACAGCCAGGCTGAAGACTTTGTGAGCCAGATTGTAACACGTTATGAAAACAGTGCGGCAGCTACCAGGGCTCAAAAACTGAGAGGCAAGCTCGTAACTATGGGTTCGTGAAGACGGGCGTATTTACCTGTTACAGTTACTGAAATCAGTTAAACGATTTTTGCATTTCTATTCCGCGGGCAGTTCTGTGTTTGCATCTTAATGGGATGAATCTGCCCATTTCAAACCGGCCTTTCTAGTATTAGAATTTTTTGATATAGGAACATGGCAGAATCCGCCCGGTACAAAGAATCAGTTAGCTACTATAGCACTTCGTTTCAAATGACGAACATAATGAAAAGATACCCCCTGACGGCAGCATAAGACCCTTCAATTTTCCCGGGACTGACCAAATGCCGCCGGACTGATCAGAATTTCCTCAACTACAGCACGTACAGACAGGTTCATCAGCATATCGGCAATCCGTGCTACATCCATCGGATCTATCAGTGTTTCAATTTCACGATCATCACCATCCCATGAGCCGGAAGCTGTAGCTCCCAGGTTAATTGCGGTAACGGCCACATCCTGCCCGGCCAGCGTTACCCTGAGTGAGCGGGTATAGCCGAGAAGACCGTGTTTTGATACCGCATAAGCCGGGCTGCGTTCGATTCCAACCAGCGATGCGACCGAACAGATGTTAACGATCAAACCGGGGCTGTTATCGATAATCAGAGGCAGAAACCTGTCAGTAGCGGCTACAGCCGTAAGAACATTGGAATTGAACTGACCGGTGTAGTCCTGAATGCTTGTGGATTTGAGGTTTTTTTGGATGTAGACCCCGGCATTATTAATTAAAACGGCGGGTTTAAACCCTTTTGGCAGCTGTAACCGGTTAACTTCGTGTTCATCTGTAAGATCAACAGTTATCATATGAGTTGCACATCCGGTATCCCTGCATTTGGCCGCAACATCCGCCAATCGATCCGTATTACGACCGATCAGTAAAAGCGGGTTTTTCCGTACTTTTGCAAAATACTGAGCCATTGCCGACCCGATTCCGCGGCTGGCACCGGTAATGATGATTCCGGCTTCGTGCGAAATCATGGATCAGCGTACCCCCAGAAATTTGTGCGTCTGCAGGCTGATACCCCAGCGTGGGTTTTTCTTAACGTAATCAACGATAAGTGGCATCGAGCCGGGAGTATCCCACTCCGGCTGCAGCAGATGGATTGCCCCCTCCGGGCATTTTGAGGCCTCTTCTTCGGCCCATTTCAGATCTTTCTTTGTAAGCACCACCACTTTCAGCTCATCCACATATGCGTAGATCTCATCAACCGGTTTCTTGAAACGCTTGGGAGAAAGGGTAACCCAATCGAGATGTCCGCTGACCGGCGAGGATCCGCTGGTTTCGATGTGAACTGCCAGATGTTTCTCTGTGTCCCAGCTATCTTTTACATCGCACCACCAGCATTTAACATCACATCCGGCGGTGCGTATGAAATAAGACGCTTTTCCGGTATGATATCCTTCGCCCTGAATGGTAAAAAAATGCTCCATCACAGGGTATTCAACAAGCAGGATGTCTTGCTCAAGAACTGATAAAACAGAACTGTTTTTGTATTCCGGATGATGCACAATTTTACAGATTTTTATCGGTGTATTCGACCCAGCTGTCGGGCGTTTCCCATACTGTAACGGTCAGGTCGATGCCGGCAGGTATACGTTTCCGGGTCTCTTGATGAATGTATTCGGCAATGCGTTCGGCTGAAGTAGCAACCTGCAGAACATCGTTGAGTACGGCATGATCAAAACCGCCCTTTTCAACATCCTTGCCGGCCCATTTCAATTCATGGAAATCACAAACCATGTCGGGGGAAGCCAGGTATTTGGATGGATTGAGCTTGTGCGATTTGGCCGATACACGCACCCGGTATGTATGTCCGTGCATGCGGCCGCATTTGCCGTCATAGCCCTCAATAAAGTGGGCCGAATCGAATTTGAATTCTGTATTTAAAGTCCAGGTAGGCATTCCGGTTTGCAAAGTTAAAGCCTTAATGAATAACTTTAAAAGATACGAAATATCATGGAAACGTGAATTTTCGATTTACCGAAAACGGTCTGGTATCTTGAAATTCCAATGGTGTTCCACCAGATCAACTATCGATAGTATAATCGGGGCATCTGCCGGGTGCTGTAAGCCCGAAAAGCGGGAGTGGTACTCCGATCAATTTTCAATCAGAATACAGGATTCAGGCGGACCCAGAAAACCGGGGTTCCGAGAATGTCGGCAGCCTGCCAGGCAAGTTCAAATCTGATCACACTAAAATTAACACTCACCCCCACGTCGGTTTTTACATCGCCGAACCGGAAACTGCCAAATCCTGATACGGGATTTTTACTGTTTATTTCATTGCTGTTAACCCAACCGAAATCGGCAAAAAGACTATAGTAGATACGTTTTAAATGAATCCAGTCATTATCCCATCGCTGATGTCCCTGCCAGTTACCCATCATCAGTTCTACATTCGACAGCAGCATTCTTTCACCTGTTATACTTTTAAAGGGATGTGCCCTCAAAGTTCCTACCCCACCCAGAGCAAAACTGCGCGGTATCTCATCTCCGGTTACTGATCCGGCCCGGAAGCGGGCTTTCAATGCCGACAACCGGTCAATCTTCACGACTGACCGCAATTCTGCTTCATAGCGGTTATGCCTGTAATCGGTAGCGAAATTATCGAAATCGCCAAGCTGAACGAAAAGATCGCCGGCCAGTGAAAAATTACGAAGTTGCATGAAATCATCCTGATTGTAGTTCAAGGCATATACAAACGACTGATACCGCCCTTCACTGATACCCGGATTCGGCCGGACATGGCTGCGGCCCCCGAACAAGTTGAATGATGTGTTTGCCCCGAGTGAATCATATTCATCTACCCTGAACGATATAGTATGATCAATCCATGCCGATTGCCTGTACACTATATATGCGTTAACACCCCGGCGGTTGTAGTAATCCATAAAATCATATCCCGAGAAGAATGAAAACAGACTGTTCTCGGTGAAACCAAGCCTCCACTGATCGTCGGAATCGGTTGTATTGTGATATTCGGCTCCCAGTTTGAACCGTTTTTTTGAGCCGAATACCCGCTCAAGGCCGAAACCGAAATTGATCCGGTTCCGTGCGAAAGCATAATCGGCGAAACCGTAGGGACGCACTTCACGATACTCACTCCAGTTGAGCTGATCCATCCTGACTCCAATAGTAAGGCCATCTACACGGTTAAAACGAACACTCTGTAAATTCGGCAAAAGAGTTGAAAGGCCGGGATAGTTACTGTAGCCATAAAGATCACGTTTCCGTGTATCGATCCCACCGTGCAAGAGCACACGATCGCGTTGCTTTTTCAGATTATCACTGAACCGGGCCGGGCTCAATATCTCCTGAATGGGTTTGGTAAAAAAGGGATCATCATCAAACGGGTCTTTTTCATCGTCGGAAGTCTGAGCCACAGCTGTTGCTACTAGCAACAGACAGACAATTGGCGTTAGCAGGAGTTTATATAGCATCAGTATGCGGGATTTGAATTCCATGTTTCATACGTAATCAGTCTTGCTGTGTTACATCAACGGAGGTTGTTAGCGGCCATTCTTTATCTTTCGAATCACTGCAATCGTAATGTCATCGTGCAGAGGGTCAGAATCTGTCCAGGATGCAGCCAGGGCAACCAGTGTCTCGATAATTTCCTGAGAAGTGAGCGATGCCGACTTGCGGAAAGCATCTACTATTCGCCCGGTTTCCAGCATCTGCCGCTGATGGTTGAACGCCTCGGGCAGGCCGTCGCTGAAGACGAGCATGGTATCACCTTCCTCCATACCGATAGTCTGTTCGCAATACGGATAGTCGGGCTTGCTTCCGAGCGGGAGCCCCTTCAACACAATATGGTCAATTTCCCCGGTTTTTTCCCTGTAGATGATCGCCGGTGGCATCCCAGCCGAGGTTATTTTAATATGATCGTGTTCAAGCCTGAGCAGGGTCATGCTCATATAGAGCATTCTGATATTCATGTTCTTGATACCAACCGAGATTTTTCTGAGCAGATCGAGGTTACCGGCTTCCCCGGCGAAGGTCTGAAAATAGCTTTTAGCTGTGGCTACTACCATACCGGCTTTAAGGCCATGGCCGGTAGCATCACCCAGGGCAACTGTTAGCGATCCGTTCAATCCATTTGAAAAGTCATAATAATCGCCGCCCACTTCTGTTGCTGTAGTCATATGAAAGGAAACGTCATAGCCGTCGAACCGCGGCTTACGGGTAGGAAGCATTGAAAGCTGCAAATTACGTGCCTCTTCCAGTTCCCGGGTTTTTCGTTGGTTATCAAGTTCCAGAATTTTTCGGTCCATTACCTGCTGCTGATTGAGCCTTTCCTGTTCTATCGCTTTTATTGACAGCTCCCGCACTTCGACAAGCTTTGTTGCCAGCCGTTTATTGGTAAGAGCAACACTGCGCGAAAGGGAAACCGACATGGCAAGCAGCAAACCGATGGTTCCCGTCATGCCATACAGCTCCTGAATTCCCGCGATCAGATCGTAATTAATGAGTGTGATGATCGCCTGGCAGGTAGTGAACAACGCTATCCCAAATCCGAATATCCAGGCTCCCTCCTTTTTGCGTACAACGGCCACCACCACCACCCGAATTATTTCTATGTAAAACGCCATTAATACAAAGTCCATGATGATTTCACTGTACAATGGCGAATTAAGAGTGAAAAAAGCCCGGTATACCGCATCCGCTACCATTATGGCTGTAAAAATCCAGAACTGTTTCGGCACGAATTCATAGAAAAGTGCATATGCAAACCGCATGAAATAGATGATCGTTGCAGCCCGCATCAGTAATTGAAACTGCAGCAACGTTATCACCTGATTTCCTGATATCGCAAAACCGATCTGGTAATTCAGGAAGTTGAGTACCGCAAAACTTCCAGTAAATAGTGCATAGTACAGATTCTCTTTCTTCCTCCTGTAAAAGACAAACAGCAATAGGTGTACCACACAAAAAACGATAAGGATGCCGCTGAAAAAGGCCTGGTATATGGTATACAACCTGGTTTGTTCAAAGGTGGCATCAATATGGTGATTGGCATCCTGAATAATATACCTGAAGCCGGCATGCAGCCCCCTCTGGTGGTAATACTCATAATTGTGGCTGGAGTACCGAACAGCCAGAACATGCTTTCCGGGATATTTCAGTGTAAATATGCGCGGCTTACGCTCATGATGTGATATTTCCTCGCCGGGAGTATTTCCCACCCTGCCAAATTCGTATAGTTGTTCACCGTCAAGAAACACCTCGGCTGCACCATTCTGAGTTATGACTTCAAGTGAGAGCGGATAGCCGACAATCGAGGAATCGGCGTTTATTACAAGCCTGAACCAGCCAATACCTGTCCATTCTGCAAACTGAAGATCGTTTACAGTGATGCTGGTAGATACCTGTTCCCAACCGCTGTCATCAAATTCAGGTAATCTCCAGTCGGGATTATCGCCGGGCGCATAATTCCAGCTGCTTGGCAGGGGTATAACCCGGTAGGGATTGTCGAGGCTGGTTCGCGACACATCTACCCTTGCGTCAAATTGTGATGCCGGGGCCGTTGCCGTCAAGATTAACAGCAGTAGTACAGCAACAACAGTTTTAAATGTGAACCTGACAGCCATCAGCTTTGGTTACGGATTACCCGGGGTTAATACGATCTCGGCATTGCCAATTTTCGTGAACAGATTGATCGTTGTTCCTCCACCATTTATCTCACCATCCACCTCATTATTCTTTCTCACCCCCCTGAATGACGACCACTCGCTCATTTTAGTTTGAGTACCTCTCATCACCACGTCAAGGCCAACACCTGCTGGCAGACTTGCAATCACATCGCCGGCCAGGGTTTGCAGGTACAAGCCCTCATCAACAGAAATCATATGCACATTAATACTGCCACCATTTGATTCCGCCAAAAGGCTGCCATCCATTTCGCTGGCATTTACATGTCCGCCCCTTGTTTTCACTTTTACCGAGCCCTTAACATTTTGGAGATTTATGTTTCCCCCGGCCGACAGGCACATGAGTGTACCGGTATATCTTTCGATAGTAATGTTCCCCGCCGATGTAAGAACCCGACCGTTGCCCCGGCTACGTTCAATAAGAATATTCCCGCCACCGGTCCTGATATCATGTGTAGAGCCAAGGCCTGCAGCCCGAATATTGCCATAACCTGTTTTCAGGTTTACTTCCATGTAAGGCGGGGCGTACACGATAAAAGAAATCTCATGCCCGCCTGCCGCACCAACCCGTGTACCTCTTGGCGGCTCAACATTAACAGTTACATCATTCCTGTTCTGAACCACAATCATCCGGTGTTCGTCCCTTCGCGATTCGCCCCAGAAGCTGAAAGAACGCTTAACATACATTTCAATCCTAACTTCATCGCTGTCGGTATCCCTGAACGTAATGTCGCCCATAACATTACTGATCTGAACCGTTCCGGGGCCACTCAAGCGGAAGACTTCAAGGCGGGTTGGATCCTGAGGGACATTACTGGCTGATGGGTTATCTGATTCACACCCGCTACATGACAAATACAAATTCGTAACCGGTGGTGTTTCAGATAGTGACGGGAATGCGGTTAGAATCAGGAACAGAAAAGTCCAGACCACTTTTCGAGCGAAGATGATATTAGAAGTAGCTGCAGTCCGATTATTTGTCATGCACTTGCAAATGAATTGAAATGTTGCAACAATTTCTGATGTAGATTGAACTCACTACGAAACAGGTTCCATTTTGTTGCAGTTCTGCAGCACCTGAACAGCCGTCATTAATCCTGCAGATTCACAGCCATGAATATGCAGTAAACCTGTGCCTCAGTACATAATAATTTGAATTGAAACTGCCCGATAAAACTTCCATATAGCTTAAAATCCGGCGAAATTCGATCCCGAAGACCAGGTCGATTTATTTCTGAAAAACAGATATCAGGAATCTAATGTGCTCCGGCAACTCAGTATTAATAAGATTGGCACCTTCATAAATATCTTCCCGGCTTACATTTTCAGCAAAGCGTTTGTCTTTCATTTTTTTAGTTACCGACTTTGGCTGCATATCTTCAAAACCGTTCGGCCGCATCAGTGAAACAGCGTGCATAAATCCGCTTATTTCGTCGCATGCGAACAGGTACCGTTCAATAACCGAATGAGGTTTTTTACCTGTCCTTTCAGGGGCATGCGAACGAATTGCCCCGGTTACGGGCTCAGGCAGGCCGAATTCAGGAAAAATATTTTCCAGTGCATGGTTGGGATGTTCATCAGGAAATTTCTCCCAATCAAGATCGTGCAGCAGTCCTGCGGTCCACCAGTCCTCAATTTCGGATTCACTGAGGCCAAGATTTTGAGCATATGCCTCCATTGCAGAGGCGACCATCTCACAATGATGCCGGAGGTTTTCATTATCAATGTAAGTGGCAAGCAGTTTCCGGCTTTCTTCTCTGGTAAGCATATCGATTAATTTTTTTGATTTATAGGTGCTGTTTACTGAATAAAGCCCGTTTTATTTAGGGTGCTATCCTGTTTCCAGCTTCAGCATGTCGGATGATTCCGGTAATGTTAATGACAATACTGTTCCATACAGGATGATGAAAACCAGTACCATTATCAATACCTGCAAGCCGGCTGCATCTGCAATAAATCCCAGGGAGGCTCCGACCAGGGTGAACAGACCTACAATTGTATTGCTCAACGCTACATAGGTAGGTCGGTCCCTTTCGGGTGTGGCATCAACCAGATAGGTTTTTCTGCCAAGGCGAACTGCGGCCTGGCCGAATCCTGCAAAAAAGAAGACGAAGGCAAACCAGATATCGCGGTGGAAATATTCGGGCAACCAACCCAAAACCAATGCCAGGATACCGGCAAACGCCCCGATGAATCCTCCAAGTATGAGTACAATATGACTCTTTTTATCGGCAAAACGACCCCAGAACGGACTACTGACAACCATCGCAAGACTGCTTGCAACAACAAAAAATCCCAGTGAGCCGGCCCCTGTACCCGTGAGTTCACGGGCATAGAGCGCATAGAAGGGTACCGCGAGCTGTAAACCGAGCAAAAGAGAACGAACCATCACAAATTTGCGGAAACCGGGCTCCGTTTTCAAATAATGTAATCCGGCTGCTGCCTCTTTCAGGGCATTCCGGCTACCCCCCGTTGCGCCATCTGTTTCTTTAAGCCGGCGAACAGGGCCAGTAATCCGCCCGCGGCAGCACGCACTGATAAAAGGGTACCCCGTTTCCCTTTCGGAATCGTTTTTGCCAGAACATCCTTAAAACTTACCGAGCCAACCCCACTTGCCATACTGAATACGGCCAGAAGAATCACAACCAGGATGCCAGATGTTAATCCGTTGAAAAGAAGCACCGATGGAACCATCAGCCCGAGAGATGCGGCCTGTGCAACCCCGGCTGCAACCCAGAACCACTTCCTTTTGCTGAATGCACGTATGTAACCTGATACGGCAAGTTGTGGAATTAGAGCACCTCCCCTGTGCACGGGTACAAGAAAACCGGATAATGAGGCTGGTGCCCCTGCAGATGCGAGCAGCCATGGGAGTACAAGACCGGGACTGGCAACAACTTCAGCCAATTTGGTTAATGATCCGTTTGCCGCATTCAGGAAAAAGTTGCCCGGGGCTTCACGGCAAGCGCTTTCGGGTATCTCCTCACAGGCATTATCGGTTTCCTCAGTAATGTATTCGTAGACTTTTTCAGTTACTTTACTGCTGTTCATCCAGGTTGTAGTATAGGTCGGTGTATAATTCAAGGTAATCGGAGCCATCCCTTTTCAGCAGCTGTGATATTCGGAGAAGTGCCTTATTTCGCAAATTCCTTTTTTCCTTTTCTATCTGAACGATCATTCTGTTCCAATCATCGTAAAATGATGCATCAATACTGTATCTGCCCCAGCTTTCCAGATCCTGCATATCGTTGAACTGGCCCAGCAGTTCAGTATGCAATGATATTGATCGATTATATGCCTTCAGTTCGGGGCTTAGACCTGCCATCAGTTCTGTGTGATACTGGATCTTCTTGCATCGTTTGCGTAATTCGTGAAGATTTTCCGGATTTTTGCTGAACAGGGACTTATCGAGTTGCCGCTTAGACTTCTCATATGCAAGGATAAGACCTTTTTCAAGATCAAAAAGATTCAGATCTACCGGAACAAGTTCTGTGAGTTTACTTTTTGATTGTTCAATCGCTGCTGCCAGGTCAGCCATCACACCACTTCGTTTAATGGAATTCAGCATTTCATCTCTTCTGGCAACTGCGAGATCAAGCAGTGATTTAAATTCACCCGGTTCATCAGATATTGCCATGATACTGCCTACCCTTACACATGCAACCCTTCCGGCAGACAGCGTGCGTGAACAATCCCGCCAAAAATGATTCCAGTATCGCGATGATTCAGGAACCAGCGGGAACAACAGGGCGGCAATGGATCGCAATCTTTTATAGCTTTTCCGGATTTCATGAATAGCAGTTATGGGGTCATTCTCATACTCAGAGGCAAGAAACAGCACTTTATCACTATGGTAACTTAAAGCCTGCGTCAAGTCTGCAGTCAATTCATCCGGCTTATCCAGCACGTATGATTTCCTTTTCCCGGCCATTTCAGATTTCATTTTTAAATATGCATCAATATTGAATCATAAATAATATCTTCAAAAAAAATATATCTTAAAAAAAAGAGCTCTATATCCGGTGCAGTGTATCAGGATAATTGCCGGGACAGGGATAATGCTCACACTAAGGATCATGATATGTCAGGTCACATAACCACCGATCCCGATGTACTGAGATCTTTTACCAAGAAATTGCTAAGGGATCTTGATGCACTTGGTGTGTTGCTTGAACAGCGATTGATAGAAGAAGACAAAACCCGGATCGGAGCTGAGCAGGAGCTGTTTCTGGCCGACCAGCACCTGCAGCCTTATCCCTGTAATATTGAACTTCTTGAGAAAATTAAAGCGAAGCATTTCACTACTGAACTTGCCCGGTTCAATATGGAAATCAATCTTGATCCCCTCGTTTTTGAGTCAAACTGCCTGTCGAAACTGCATAACAATCTGAACGAAAATCTTCAAATAGCGGCAAGTCACGCCCAGGAACTGGAATGCCGGCTCATCCTTATAGGATGCCTGCCGACACTGAGAAAATCGGATCTGGATCTTCGGTATATAACCCCTGCTTTGCGTTACAAGGTATTGAACGAAGCACTCTGCCACCATCGGTCGGAGCAGCACGAACTGAACATAAAGGGTACCGATGAGCTGCATATCAAGCACGATTCTGTAATGCTTGAAGCCTGTAATGCAAGCTTCCAGGTGCATTTTCAGGTTAGACAGGATGATTTTGTCAATCTATATAATATCGCACAATTGGTTGCCGGGCCCACACTGGCGGCGGCGGCTAATTCACCGTTTCTGTTTGGACGCAGGTTGTGGCACGAAACACGGATAGCGGTTTTTCAGCAGTCAATCGATATCAGAAAACCGGGCACCTATGTAAACCATCAGGAACCACGTGTCGGTTTTGGCACCAAGTGGATACGCGACTCCATACTCGACATCTACCGTGAAGATTTGTCGCGATTTCGTGTGATTATGGGGTTACCCGACCTGCCGGACTCACTTGATCAGGTGAGAAACGGAGAAACTCCAGCACTGAAAGCCCTTCAGCTGTTTAACTCAACCGTTTACCGCTGGAACAGGCCGTGTTACGGAATTACCGACAACAAACCTCACATCAGGATTGAGAACCGTGTTCTGCCCTCAGGCCCGACACCGGCCGATGAGACAGCCAATGCCGCCTTCTGGTTTGGTCTGATTAACGGTATAGCCAAAAAATATGGCGACATAACCGGTCTGATTGATTTTGCCGAGGTTCGAGCCAACTTCGTGGCAGCTGCACGCCGCGGACTATTAGCCCAGTTCAAGTGGTTTGACGGCAAGTACCTGTCTGCCCAGCACCTGATTCTCGACAACCTCATCGGATTGGCGGAAGAAGGCCTGCAGGCAAGCAATCTCAATGAAGCCGATATCAGAACATATCTTGGCATAATTGAAACCAGGGTCAGAAACAGCCGGAATGGGGCCCTCTGGCAGCTTGAGTCGTGGAACAATCTGAGCCCGAAATACAATGAGTTCGAAAAAAGTCTCTACATGACCCAGGCATACCACGAAAATCATGTTAATGATGTACCGGTAGGAGAATGGCCGGGTATTAAACCACATGTCGTAAAAACCAAAAAATCAAGAGCAATGAAGATCGAGCAGATAATGTCGCGGGATGTTTTCAGCCTTCACGAAGACGATGTGATTGATCTGGCTGCCAATATCATGGAGTGGAGAAAAATCACCAGCATACCGGTGATCAACTCAAAGGGTGTACTCACCGGTCTGCTCACGTACCGCTACGTGATAGAGCTGCTTAACAAACTGAGCCGTGGTATACTGTCTGAGCAGGAACTGCCCGTTAAGGCACTGATTAAGGGCAGTGTCATCTCTGTTGAGCCAGACACACTGATCAAAGACGGGCTTGAACTTATGATTGAAAACGACCTGATCTGCCTGCCGGTGGTTCAGGACCACAAACTCGTTGGAATTGTTACCCGTAGCGACTTTCTGCGGGTACTAAGCAATCTGATCGATTCCTGATTGAACATCATCTCAGCTTCCGGCTTTGTTTCAACAACAGTATTCAGACGGCCTTAACAACGAGGATGGTCTCATCATCGGAATGACCGCCGGCCTGACTGTACTCTGATACGGCTGATGAAATGAGAGCGGCAATTTCTTTAGACGGTTTGTCGGCGGCCTGGCGGATCAACGCTATCAGGTTCTCTTCACCAAATTCGTTTTCTTTTTCGTCTTCGGCCTCCACTATCCCGTCCGAAAAAATCACCAGCACATCACCCTTCTGCAGATAACGTTCACCGCTGTGATAGGTTATCTCATCGGTAAAGCCGATAACCGGACCTCCTGTTTTTAGCCGTTCCATAATACCCGACTCTTTTCTGAAAAGTACGGGCGGTATGTGTCCGGCATTCACATACGACAGTTTCCGGTCGGATGTATTGTAGGTTGAGAAAAAAAGTGTGGCATACTGATCCACATCGGTATCGTTGATGATAATGCGGTTCAGTTTATTGATGATGTCGACCGGACTGCTGAACATATCAAACAGTGCTCTGAGTGACGCCCTGATTGAAGCCATTAGCAGTGCTGCCGGCAGGCCCTTTCCGTTCACATCACCCACAACAAGTCCGGTTAAACCGCTTGTGCTGTTCAGGATATCGTAGTAATCGCCCCCGACCTCGTAGGCCGGTTCAATAAGCGCTCCTATTTCAATGCCATTAATACGCGGTGCATGCTCAGGCCAGAACCTCACCTGGATTGCCCGGGCAAGGGATATCTGCTCTTCAAGCCGTTTTTTCTCGATTACTTCCTGTATCAACCGCTCCTTTTCGATTGAGATCGCCGCCTGATTGGCGAGCATCTGGAAAAGTGTGATTTCAACTTCTTCAAAATTCCCGGATCTTTTTTTGTTAATGGCTTCCAGGATGCCAATTACCTCCCCGCCGGAATTCACCATAGGTACACAAAGAACATTCCTTGTTTTGAAATCACCCTCGGTAATGTCGCCCAGGAACCGGTCATCTTTGCTCACATCGTTAACAAGCAGAGGTTTACCATTAACGGCAACCCATCCTGCAATTCCGCTGCCACGCGGAATCTTTTTCCCGAATATCTCTGAGCCAGACGGCCCGGTTGGTACTGTAATAATCAGTTCTCCGGTATCCCTGTCGAGTAACATCAATGAACTCGCTTCGGCATCCATCAATAGTTCCGCCGCATCCATGATGGTGGCAAGCAGCGACCGCAGATCCATTTTGGAATTGATGCGGGCGATGAGGTCGAATACAACGGATAGCTCCGCCCTGCTGTCGTGTACAGTTTTTTTCAGTCCCCTCGATACTTCCAATGCAGATTCCACTTTATTCCCGTTCAAATTAATATTGGCAGATTCAACACCTATATTTTTAATGCAAGGTGTATTCCGTCGCGCACAGGTAACATTACATTCACCAGGTTTTCATTAGCCTGAATTGCTTCATTGAGTTCATGAACCACTTTTCCCTTACGGTCGCCTGAATCCCTTACTTTACCACCCAGCCAGGCGTTGTCTGCAACGAAAATACCACCTTTTTTCAGTAAAGGAAGACAATTTTCATAATAGTTGAGATAGTTTTCCTTGTCGGCGTCGAGAAAAATGAGGTCAAACCACGGGTCGAGGCGGGCAATCGAATTCAGGGCCTCACCAAATTGGATATCGATTTTATGATCAACACCCGATTTCTGAAACAATGGTTTAGCCAGGTTGATATATTTCATATTACTCTCACAGGTTATCACCCTTCCATCTTCGGGTAGTGACAGCGCCATAGCAAGTGTGCCGTAACCGGTAAACATACCAATTTCAAGTACCCTCCGGGCTGAAGTGGCATGTATGAGAAAACGAAGCAATCCGGCAACAACAGGACCGCTGAGCATGTCGTCATACTGCAGGGATGAACGCGTAACCTGTACAACATCGCCCAGGATACTCTCATCAACACCGTGGTATTTAGCCGCATAATCCTGCATATCTTTTTCTTCCATTCAACCCTGTAAATGAACTGTTTGCTTTAGATTTTCTGTTAACAACGTACAAAAAATGCTGAACATTGAAACAGGGGAAATAGTAAGTTGCCAGTACCAACAACAGATTATATGGATTTTCCAACATAACTGATCAAAGTGCTTCTATAAATGTCAAAAACAGCCACTGCTGATGCCGGCGCTCCAGAAACGGGTTTCATTGATGCGCGTGAATCCCGCCCGTTCATGTTTTTGTTCAGGATCTACACCAGATTCCTTTTTAAACGGCGTTTCAGAAATGTCTACGTAGTGAACAGTTATACCCCGCGGAACAACAGATCAACACTTTATTTCATGAACCATGCTTCCTGGTGGGATGCATTGATTCCGTTCCTGCTCAATGAATATCTGTTCAGGCAGCATGCCAGGGCAATGATGGATATCCGTCAGTTGCAGAAATACCCGTTTTTCAGGAAAATTGGTGTCTATTCTATCGACCGTGAGAATGCCCGCAGTGCCCTGTTTACATTGGGAAAAACCCGTGAATGGCTCAATAAGGGAAATAACAGTATTTTTCTGTTTCCGCAGGGCAGCATCAAAAGCGACTATGAACCCCTGAATTTTGAGCATGGCATCGGATGGCTCGCGAAACAGTGCACAAAGTGCGATATAGTGCCACTGGCAATTCACATAAATTTTGTAAGGGGCGACAAACCTGACCTGTTTATGAAAATCGGCAAACCGGTACATTTCGAATATGCAGCAGACAAGAAAATTATCTCTGAAGTTTGCCGCATCGGGTTAGCCGAGATTTTGTACGAAATCAGGAACCAGGCATATGACGAAGAAGCCGTTTTGCCTGTATTCCTGTAACCTGTACAGTCATCAGAAGGCGGTTGCAACCCGGTTACTGCAAGGCGAACCGTAGTTGGTATATAGCAATACGTCTTATCTGATCTACCAGGTCCAGCGATAGAGTGCCGGGTTTTTCTGTACCCAATGCGGTGGTTTCTCTTTGTACAAATAGCGCATGTTCACAAGCGGCCGGAACAATCTGCTGTGAATGCGGGCCGGATGAATATATTCGCTGATGCCGCGCGCTGTTTCAATCAATGATGCATCATTCGATTTGATAATAGCATCTGAAATAAATCGGTAGTAAAAGGGGCCGGAATCAACAACTTCACTCATCTGTATGGTTGCTTCAGCGTTTTTCCCTTTCAATATTATTTTTCTGGCTGAGGGAAGCAGAAACAGATTTGTCTGGTAATCCTCAAGCCTTGCTTCATCAAAAAAGTATTCCACACCGGAATTATCACTGTTGATAAACCATGCGCGGTTGTCGGCGTCGTTTTTCCGGTTCATTATGTAATAAACCAGTGTTCCGGAATTCATATGGACTCTGCCCCAATACCAGTTCCTGAATTCATTTTTCATAGGTTCCAGCCCCAGATTGTGGTCATGATAACCCCTGCCGTTCACATTGTATTTTTTCACGGGATGTAACCGGCTTGTTATTTCGATTTCCCCGGTAACCCCGGCCGAGGGCAGGGTCATATTCCATTCATGAGCCGGCTGCTCCGGTTGATCAGGAATCTGAAACAGGTTGCCGGGTGTCTGGCATCCTGTGAAGCATAACCTGCCCTTCAGCGTATCGCCACCCGGCAGATTTTCATCGAGAACTATCCAGTATACAAGATTATTCCCCTCCTGTGCGAAATGGAAACCCGAACCGCCGATGTTCAGTTTTTTACCGTTTTCATTCCAGCTGAAATCGGATTTATCATACTCACTAAGGGAGTAGAACACGGGTTTACCGTTCTCATATACTGAGATGCTTAAAGCCGGGTGTTCATTTGCTTTTGCGGAGGATCTGGTTTCGGAGTTTTCCCAATTATCAATATACCCGGGAGAAAAAGGACATCCATCATAAAAAATAACAACAATATGCAGGGCATTCACGCGGTCAAATATATCAAAGTACCACCACTCGTAGCTCCCGCTATTTTCTTTACACCGCCTGAAATCTTTTTTATAGTTACTGGTAATAATCATATTTAATCGCCAGATATTAAAACAGAATTTTTTGTGTGCGGATTTACGTTTATACAGCGAACTTCACGAACTCCACGGGCAAAAAGTCATAACTGTCTGTTGTGATCAGAAATCTTCAATTTCGGCAACGAAACGTTACTTTGTATGTGTTAATTCTCCGGTTTGTATGATGCAAACCGGCCGCAGCATGTCATTCAAATATATCTTAAAAAAGAATCAACCTGAATATTAACTTTTTGGATACCGGTCGATAATGCCTTTTTTCCATGTATAAAACAGACCAACAGACATCCGGCAAAACAAAAAAAATGATGGTTACATTCGGTCATCACATACAATTTCCACCAAAAATATGACTTATCTCCTTATAGCATCCAATCTGATTCTGCTTGCCATTTCCTTTAACCTGATCAGGAACCGTTTTTTATTCAAACCGCTGTCTTCTGTACCCAACACCCGGCTAAGAGGCCTGCCTGCGCATTCGTATCCTTCTATCAGTGTTTGTATTCCGGCTCGTAACGAAGAAAACAATATCGGCCGCTGCGTTGAGTCACTTCTAAACCAGAAATATGCATCATTTCAGATTCTTGTACTTGATGACAATTCGGAAGACGGTACCGGAATTGTTCTTGATGCGCTGCAGAAAGACCATCCGGAGAAGCTTAACGTTTACCGGGGGCGCCCCAAGCCTGACGGCTGGCTTGGCAAGCAGTGGGCCTGCCAGCAGCTGTCGGAATATGCAACCGGCGATCTGCTCATATTCGCTGATGCTGATACCTGGTTCGAGACGGACGTTCTTATGAAAACAGCCTCGGCTTTTACAAACTACGGTGCTGACATGATTACAGTCTGGCCGCGCCAACACCTTGAATCTTTCTGGGAGAGACTACTTATTCCATTGGTATACTATGCATTAATTGGTTTTTTACCAACCCACTACACGTTCCGGAAGCCACTTTGGATGCCTGCTATTTTCTACGGTAAGTTCGCTCACCTTTTTGCAGCGGCATGCGGGCAGTTCCTCGCTTTCCGGTCTTACGCCTATCACCTGATCGGAGGGCACGAATCAGTTAAAGCTGATGTGGTTGAAGACGTAGAACTGGCCAAACTTTTCCGGAAAAACAAGCTGCAGGTTCTGATGCTGCATGGCATGGGATCGGTGAATTGCCGAATGTATACAAATCACCGGGAAATCAGGGAAGGTTTCCGGAAAAATTTTCTTGCCGGCTTCGGTTACAATCTGCCGATTTTCATCATTTCCGCCATTGGCCATATTATCGTTTTTGTTCTTCCCTTTGTGGTTCCATTCATTACTACTGATCCCACTACCCTGCTGATGTCGGTATCGGCTGTAACTCTGATTCTGCTTCATCGCCTGTTGCTGGCCTCCTGGTTCAGATGGAATAAGGCCTATGCATTTATTCATCCGCTGGCCGTTCTCTGGTTTCAGTATCTGGGAATTGTCGTTCTTGCCGATTACCTTCTAAAACGAAAAATAACATGGAAAAACAGGCCAATTTGAGGGGTGCTATTTTGGATTACAGAACAGTAATGTATATTGCTGACAACAGGATCTGATGAATTCCCTGATCAAAAAATATCTGCACTATCTCAAGGTCGAAAAAAACGCTTCGCCTCACACTGTCCTGTCCTACAAAACAGATCTGATGCAGTTCAGTTCATACCTGGTCCACCAGTCGTCCGCACCGTCTTCGGATGTCATAGATGTGAATACAGTTGACCGCTCATCCATCAGGATGTGGCTGGGCCGGCTGTCGGCCGATGGCCTTAACCGCAGTACAATAGCGCGCAAGGTTGCGTCCCTCCGCTCCTTCTTCAAGTTCTGCTTTAAAAGGGGGTACATCGATACAAATCCAGCCCAGCTTCTCATTATTCCCAGGCAAGGCAAGCGCCTGCCCCATACTGCTGATGAGAATTCTGTACAAGCCATGCTCAACAGCATCGCACCGGAGTCTGCCATTGAGAGGCAGAACAGAGCTATTCTGGAGTTATTTTATGGGTCTGGCATCCGCCTGGCCGAATTGATCCAGCTGAATGCAGATGATATTGACTTTACCAGAAAACAGTTGAAGGTGACAGGAAAGGGAAACAAAGAGAGGATTGTTCCAGCCGGCGAGCAGGCCCTCATGGCCTTACGGGAACACCTTCAGACCCGGCTAGCGATACTCAATGATGACACCGTTCCGGCAGATTCCAATGCAATGTTCATTACCGCCCGTGGCCTGAGAATATACCCGCAGGCTGTTCGCAAAATGGTGAAAAAATATATGAGCCTTCATACCGAGTGTGAACAGAAAAGTCCGCACACCCTGCGTCACAGTTATGCCACACACATGCTCGATCATGGTGCCGACATCCGTGTTATTAAAGAGCTGCTTGGGCATTCCAGCCTTGCTGCTACCCAGGTCTATACCCATACCGGTATCGACAGGCTCAAACAGGTTTATGACAAGGCCCATCCACGAGGCCAGACAGAGGAAAAACAGTCACAGAAAAAGAGGTAAATACTTATGAAAACTACATTCACATCCAGACATTTTGAAGCCAGTAATCGGTTACATGACTATTCTGTGAAAGCAGTAGAAAAGCTAGAAAAATTTTTTGATGGAATCATCGACTGTGATATTGTTCTGCAACCCAATGAAGATCATGACGAACCCAATCAGGCCGAACTGATTGTTAAAGTACCCAATGACCTGTTAAATGTATCTGAAACGGCTGCTACCTATGAACAGGCCATGCTAAAGGCGGTTGATACGATGAAACGACAACTCATCCGCTACAAAGAAAAACGATTCGCAAAATAGGACGGCCATGCCTTTTGGTAAACACACCCCGGTTCCCAAGCGTGATAAAATCAGTGTTGAATTTCTGGTACGCCAGATTCAGAAATCCGTAAATATCGAACTTGAGGCCTGTGCCTCAGGAGCAACGTGCGACAACCGCTTCGTTACGGAACAGGAACTGCACCGTCCCGGACTGGCTCTCACCGGTTATGTTGAACACTTTACCTACCAAAGAATTCAGATTCTCGGGAATACGGAGTGCGACTTTCTTATGGAAATGCCTCCCGATAAACAGCGGGAGGCATTTTCAAACCTCGTGAATTACAATGTGCCGGTTATATTTCTGACCAATGGCAACAGCATTGGCGAACCGCTTATGAATATGGCAGATGAAGCGGGTATACCGATTTTCAGATCTCCCATTGAAACAACCCGTTTCATGTTTCTGCTCCGCGACTTTCTCGATGACCAGTTCGCCATGCAGACAGTAGTACATGCATCTATGGTCGATGTATATGGTATCGGAATACTGATTGCCGGGAAATCGGGAATCGGGAAAAGTGAAGTTGCTCTTGACCTGGTTGAACGCGGGCATCGGCTGGTGGCCGACGATGTGGTTATCATCACCAAAAAGAACAATATCCTGATAGCCGCTGCTACAGAAATGAGCAAACATTTTATGGAAATCAGGGGACTTGGCATTGTTGACGTCATGTCGATGTTCGGAATCAGGTCGGTAAGGTACCAGAAACGGGTTGAGGTGGTGGTAGATCTTTACCTATGGGATCAGGATGAACAGATTAACCGCACCGGCCTGGAACATGATGAGGTGAACATTCTGGATGTAAATGTTCCGATAATCCATCTGCCGATAACACCCGGAAAAAACATCACTGTTATAGCCGAAGTAATCGCAATGAACCATTTACTCTCGCATTACGGCTATGATGCCGCAAAAGCCTTTCAGGAAAAGCTCAGAAAGAAAATTGACGACAAATCGAGAACTAATAAGGGTCTCAGGCGTGCCATCGATTATTTTGAGGGTGATTTTGAATAGTAATTCCGGGAACAAGATTAAGATTAATTAATATCATTAGGGATACGAATAGTAATAACGACATATTTTTGCTATCATTAGCGAATAATATGACTCTCTAAATTGAAGGCATGCTAGACAACTACTACTATTTCGATAAAAACGCCTGCGAATTTAAAAAAGTAGAGTATAATCCAACCGAAAGAGTTGTGCATACAATAAGTCTCTGGTTTTTAACAGGGCTTGTCATATCCGGGATTATCATTGCTTCACTTTCTACAGTGGTTGGACAGAACGCGACAATGAAATCTATCGCAGTGTGCTTGGCATGGAGCCTATCCCCTACGATGAAAGGCTTGCCGGGGCTGGCGGGGCCGATATCTATAACCGGTTCGATGGATACAGCAACGAAGCATCTGAACTTCTGAAATGGTCGGCAGCCAACCTGGAGACCCTTGAGCGCCGCATTGGTATACAAAAGCTTAGTCTCGACGAGATCAAATCTATTTATAACAATAATCAGCAACGGCTCAGCCATCTGCCGGTTATGCGACCAGTCGACGGAATGATACTTAGCAATTACGGTATGCGAATGCACCCGGTTCTGAAAATGCGGCTCATGCACGAAGGAATGGATTTCAGAGCCAATATTGGAACTCCTGTTTTCGCAACGGGTAATGGCACTATTCGTTTCTCCGGGAACCGTGGAACGCTCGGTCTGCTAATTGAAATTGACCACAGCCACGGATATATAACACGATACGCACACTTGTCGAAGCTGGAGTCTGGCATCCGGCCGGGCACCAAAGTGAACCGTGGCGACCTTATTGGTTATTCAGGTAATTCAGGCAGGGTATCCGGGCCCCATCTCCATTACGAAATCCTGAAGAATGGCCGTAGTGTAGATCCTATCCAGTATCTGTTTACAGACATCACCCCTCAGGAATATCTTCTCTATAAAAGAATGGGTGAGGAAGACTACTACGCAGTCAACGAATAACAGCATTTCTAAAGCTTCCGGCCGATGTATGATGCCGGAAACAATGCCGCCCATATAGTCTTTCAGAACGGCCTGGATGTGATTGACCAGATCCATTACTGAATATAAAAAAGGCCCCCGATTTATACCGGCGGCCTGAAATATCATTGAACCTGAGTTATATAGAAGAATTTCCGCTGTCGGTTCAGCGGTCTGGCTGTTTAGAATTGTATCAAACGTTCAATATAAAACCCTTTTTACGCACAGTCTGCAGATAGTTTTTAGGGCTGATCTCCTTGATTTTCTTCCTGAGATAACTCATATACACATTAATGTAGTTCGTCTTGGTGTCGAACTTGATTTCCCAAACATTTTCAGCCAGTTCTTTGCTGTCTATTATCCTGTTGGGGTTTTTCAGGAAATAGGCCATCAGGTCGAACTCACTGTTGGTCAGAAATACGTTACGGCCGTTGACCATGAATTCCCTTTTGATGAAGTCCATGGCGAAATCACCGAGTTCGATAACTTCATTGCCTTTTCCACTCTTGTACCGGCGTGTTATCGCTTCTATGCGGGCCAGGAGCTCTTCATTTTCAAATGGTTTGGTCAGGTAATCATCTGCACCGAAATCGAGGCCGTTAACCTTGAAATTAACAGTATTGTAGGCACTCAGAATAAGCAACGGAGTATCCACATTGTGATCCCTGATGAATTTACAGACCTCAAGCCCGTTTTTATCGGGCAGCCCGAGATCCAGAATGATACAATCAAAACTTTCTGTAACGGCCATTTCTTCACCGCGTGTTCCATCTTCGACTGCCACCACAGTATAGCCATTTCTGGTAAGAACACGATCAAGAAGGGTTCTTACAATATCATCATCTTCAACAACCAGTATTTTCATTGGTTTACTCATGAATTAATCAGCTTTAAATTCCTTCAGCTCAAGCTGTACGGCGATAATATAATTAAAATATTTTAAGAATATTAAAGTAGTTTTTTCCCGTACTAAACAGGTTCAATTACAAATATTAAAATTGGTTCCCGTTTTGATTACTATTTTTTAATATTTGCGGAATTATATCCATTGGAAAGCAACCATGTGAGGATACCGGTAACCTGACCAGGTTTAAGGCCGTGCCCGCCCTGGTGAGTTAATTCGGTTACATCAATACCCGCTTTTACAAGCCCTTGCATCTCACTGGCCTGCGCACCGAATTCAACCATACTATCGTTTTTGCCGTGAACAGATAATACCCTGATATGCTTCCCTTTTTTTATCCGCCCTTTGAACACTTCCGATTTAAACCTTCCGCCAATCATGATCAGATCGTTTGTATGTTTATACCGGCTGAACGCAAAATAACCTGCGAGATAGGCACCCATGGAATAGCCCAATACACAAACCCGGTCAATACGCAGATGGGGTACAAGCCCATCGATCAACCCCTGAATGAACTCGGAGGTATACTCCAGCGATTTGATGAAAGATCCCTGCTTGCCATTGTATACATACCAGGAATAGCCCCATTTCCCGCGATATTCTGCATCACCGAGATTGACATACGGGCCCTGAATAAACAGGTGGTATGCCCTTATTTCCTGCAGCTTTTTCATTTGCTGCTGGAACGTATCCATATTCTGGCCGAATCCGTGAAGATAAACAATCAGAGGCTTGTCACCTAGCGTTCCGGTCTCTATCAACCGGTATGGTACTTCAACTTTGAATGATGTTTTCCCGCTAATCAGAACTTCCATAAAAAGAGTTTCGGAATTTTTGGCAAATATAGTGAATAGTTGCCCATACTCTCTACTGATTACAATGAATTTCCGATATTTCAGCCGGGTGTACAGTGTTTAGTGATGCTGCAGCCGGCCCGAACAGGTAAATGCATGCACAATGATTGGGCGGCTGGCCTTCAACATGCAAATTTTAACGAATTCAAAAGTAGCATTGAATTTTCCGTCTATATCATGTTACTTTATGTCTCTTCAAATAACGTTATCAACCTACCGCCTTTGACATGTCAGAAATACGCACAGACTGGACCAAATCCGAAATAGAAGAAATTTACAACACTCCGCTCATGGAGCTCATCTACCGTGCTGCCACGGTACACCGCGAATACCATAACACAGGCGAGGTTCAGGTGTGTACGCTACTGTCGATCAAAACGGGTGGATGTCCTGAAGACTGCTCCTATTGCCCGCAATCGGCCCTATACCAGACGGAAGTGGATGCTGAACCGCTGATGCAGCTCAATGAAGTAATTGACTCCGCCATGCAGGCTAAAGCCAGCGGAAGTACTCGTTTCTGCATGGGTTCCGCCTGGAGAAACGCCAGAAGCAACAAAGATTTCGACAGGGTAACAGAGATGATCAAAGCGGTTAATTCAATGGGCCTGGAAGTATGCTGTACCCTGGGTATGCTAACCGAAGAACAGGCACTGAAGCTCAAACAGGCCGGGTTGTATGCCTATAACCATAACCTCGACAGCGGGGAAGATTTCTACGAAAAAATCATCACAACACGTACCTATAACGACCGGCTTACAACACTTGAAAATGTACGGAAAGCCAACCTCTCGGTTTGCTGCGGTGGCATAATAGGTATGGGTGAATCAGACGGCGACAGGCTCGACTTGCTCCATACGCTTGCCACACTGCCAAAACATCCTGAATCTGTACCCATCAACGCATTGGTAGCCGTTAAGGGAACACCAATGGAGGGTCGTGAAAAAGCAACGGTCTGGGAAATGGTCAGAATGATTGCCACAGCCCGCATTGTAATGCCGGCATCCATGGTCCGGCTGTCGGCCGGTCGTGTCGATATGCCAGTATCGGAGCAGGCACTATGCTTTATGGCCGGAGCGAACTCCATTTTTGCGGGTGAAAAACTGCTGACTACACCGAACAATGAATCCGATCAGGATAAAATGATGTTCGGGTTGCTTGGTCTTGAACCCAGAAAAGCATTCAAGGAAGAACTTGAAAAAATATCCTGAGGCTTGCCGGCTTCTATTTTTTGCCCCGGATATTACAGATGCAGCGAATTCAGCACATCCGGGATAGTTTTATAGATGCCTGATAGTTGATCTTCTGTGATAATATAGGGGGGCATCAGGTAGAGTGTGTCTCCAAGAGGCCTGATAAGGATTCCTTTTTCAAGAAATTTTTTCCTGAGAACGGGTGCGATTTCATTCATATATCCGCTGTTACCTCCGGTTTTTACCTGCCAGGCTGCAATAGTACCACATATGCGAAACTTCCCGACCTGCTTCATCTCCATCAGGTGTCCCGCATTTTTTAAATGTTTAGCCGCCATACCGGTGAACAGTTCCGGATTATCCCTGAGCAATCCCGTCGACGCCAAAGCGGCTGCACATGCCATCGGGTTGGCTGTGTAGGAGTGGCCATGGAAAAATGTTTTACTGCGGTCATCACTATAAAACGCATCATAGATCTTTTCCCGGGCAACTGTTACCGAGAGTGGCATAAAACCGCCGGTAATGCCTTTTGAAAGGCATATAAGATCGGGAGACACACTTGCGCCTGTCGATGCAAACCAGTGCCCCGTACGGCCAAACCCTGTCATCACCTCATCAAAGATCAACAGTATATCGTGATCGTCGCAAACAGACCTGATTTTTTTTAGGAATTCGGGCCTGCACATGTTCATGCCTCCCGCACCCTGAACCAGCGGTTCAATTATTACGGCCGCGTGTCTGCCTTCGTGTTCATCCAGCAGCTGTTTCAATTGAGCGAGGCTCTGTTCCTCCTTCTGTTCAACACCGGTATCCCCGATCCAGGTAGACGGATAATCAATAAAATCGGTGTGGAAGAGCAGGTCGCTGAATGGCCTGGTAAAAATCCCCCTGCTTCCGGCCGACATGGCACCAATGGTATCGCCATGGTATGCGTTCTCAAATGCAATGAACCTGTTTCGTGATTGAATCTCGCGGTTGAAATAGTACTGGCAGGCAAGTTTCAAGGCTACTTCTACCGCTGTGGAGCCATTATCTGAGAAAAAAACGTTGTTCAGGCCGGGAGGAAGCAGATCGGCAAGTTGTTCTGCCAGTTTTTTGGCGGGATCATGCGTGAACCCGGCAAAAAGTACATGTTCAAGTTTAAGGGCCTGCTCATAAATTGCTGCGGCGATCACGGGGTTTGCATGTCCGTGTATGTTTACCCACCAGCTCGAAATGGCATCCAAAATCCGGTTGCCCTTGTTATCAATAAGATAAACGCCCTCCCCCCTTGTAATGTGTACAGGCTCAGGATCCGTTTTCGTATGAGTAAACGGATGCCATATAGTAACTTTTTTGTTTTCAATCATCAGAAAGTGAACTGTGATGAAGAACGCTATGAAAGCTCAGCGGGAACCGGCTTCGGTAACCGTCAATCTGGATGCCGCTTCTTTAGCAGCGTCGAAATCGGGTAAATCACTCGGATTTTCAAGCACTTCTGCATTGCTGCTGAAACATCCTTGTTAAAGTCGCTTAACAGAGTAAAATTGAGCTCTTTGGAATTTTTGAATTCTTTGAGCGTAAAAAAACTGTCGACACTAATGCCTAATACCTCAACATTCATTTCCAGATAAGGTGAAAGATCATCGCGTACGTAACACAACTCTTTGGTACACGTGCCAGTGAAAGCAAGGGGGAAAAAGAGCAGAAGAACGTTCTTACTGCCCTTAAAATCGGATAATCTTACATCGTTGCCTTCAGTATCTTTGATCTGAAAGTCGGGAGCATTGTTACCGGTTGCCAAATTCATTCCAAAAATTATATGTTTGTTTCGGTTTAGAAATCGAACTGTTTCTCAACGTGCAATGGCGATATTTATCATGCTAATGGTCGACCTCTGAGCAAATTTTAACAACAGAGACAGTCCGAGGGTTCATTCCCGTTTACAATTTGTGGATGCCATAGAACATCAATCCACTGCCCCACGCAAAAACAAGCTGATAGGCCCAAAAGAAATCTACGGCCTGTAATGAAGGGTCGGCAAGCCTGATCGCCCACATCAGAATATAGCCTGC
This sequence comes from Rhodothermaceae bacterium, assembly GCA_020201275.1. GTDB lineage: Bacteria > Bacteroidota > Rhodothermia > Balneolales > Cyclonatronaceae > RECM01. Next base: position 34,571 of record JAIVHB010000137.1, read on the forward strand.
AAGAAGAATCAGAAGTCCGGAAACCACAATAAGGTATTTTTTGTCTCTTGTCAGGAATAGACCGTACATAAGCAGCGCAACCATAATACTTCCACCCTCATAGATTCCCAGCAATATCTCTTTTAGAAAGATGGTATTTACAACCATAGCATAAAAGGGAATAAGCAGCAGGGGAATCCAGCAAAAAAGAACAGGAAACCGGGTAATTGCAGGTTTGGCATTACGGATCAGGAAGATAAGACCGCTCATACCAACAGCAACTGCACTTACCCTGTTCCATTCCATAAACAGTTGGGCTGCATCTTTATAAGTATCGGTATCAAGAATCAATTGATAGTTGAGCGACAGTGATGCAAGGAAAAAAAGCAGACAGGCAACTGCAAATGCACCATACTCGGGTTGCCCCTCGGAATTGATATACCTGCGTCTGAATACCAATATACCGGCCATCAAAACAATACTCAGCAACAGACCTGCCCAGTTCATATTCCAGGAGATTTGAATGCTGTTTTACCCATCATTTCCGGTCGCTGATTGCAAGTACACGTTCTGCCACCTGTTTCAGCTGGGACCTCTCGAAGTGCAACATTTCATCAAGAAGCATGTGTATATTTTTATCTTTGCCACGAATGTTAACCGTTCTGTTCAGATCTGCCGGTGTAACCTTTTCGAGCATGGAGATAATCGCAGCACGGTGTTTAATAATTTTCTCGAGAACGCGGTCTACACTTTTCCCCTCAATCTGATCGGAAGTGAACGATTTACGGAAATCTTCCTGCTCGGGTGCCGCTTCCCTTCTACCGGAAATAATATGTTGAATGGCCAGGCGAAAATGGTTCTGTTGCGCGTGATCTATGAGGGCAACCATTTCGAGTATGGAGTGTTTGCCCCCCGGTTTCTCATCATAGGGAACACTGTTTATTACATACTTCAGTGCTTCGACCTCATCCTGCAGATAGGCCGCATCCTCCACCAATTTTTTAAGCTGATCCATATACCGGAATTATTGGCCCCTGCAGGACCTGCCTGTACCGTTTAGCTGGCAGATGGGGTGTCCTCGTTTCTTTGGGCCTCGAGCATTTCAACCAGCGACAGGGATGTATCCCATTTGCTGTCGCGGTTACGAACTGAGTGGATGTTGTTTTCTTCGGGGAAATTCCAGAACTGGCCGAACTGGCGGTTCCGGTAATCACGCAGGAATTCGAGGCGTTCTTTAAGTTCTTCTTTGGGTTTGAGCAGTTTTTCTTTGTCATAAATCGCCTCACCCCGGGACTTGAAAACCAGATCGTAGTCTTTGCTCATAACAATGGCCTCTTCAGGACATACCTCTTCACAGAATCCGCAGTAAATGCATCTGAGCATGTTGATTTCAAAAAAGGTCGGATAGCGCTCCTTGGGGTCTTCAGAGTTTTCCGAAGCCTGCATACTTATGGCCAGCGGCGGGCAGGCCCTGGCGCATAGTCCACAAGCAACACAGCGTTCTTTGCCATTGTCTTCAACAAGCACGGGCCGGCCTCGGAAAATGGCTGGCGGATCCCATTTCTCTTCGGGGTACATCATCGTAAACTTCGGCTGGAACATTTGCTTAAGGGTGTACCAAAGCCCCCTGAATACTTCAGGAAGGTAGATGCGTTCCAGAAAATTCAGTTTACGCTCTTTATCGTAGTTCTGATTTAATGCGTTTACGACCGGTTGTTCGAGATCCTTAGCCATTTCTTGTTGTTTATGTACCGTTGTGTTCACAATGTGCAAAGATAATGGGTTGTGCCATCACGATCAAAGCAAAACAGGAGCACTAATCTATTTTTGCTTGAAAACCATGGTAACAGGCACTCCGCGAAACGAGTATTTTTCACGAAGCTGATTTTCAATGTAACGTCTGTAGTGCGGTGGAAGATCCTGCGGGTTGTTCATGAAGAATGCAAAAACAGGGGGGTTCTGTTTGACCTGTGTGGCATAGGTAATCTTTAGTGGTTTGCCCCTGGCAAATGGCAGGGGTCTGTTCTCAAGCGTTTCCCTGATAAATTCGTTCAGCTGGGCGGTACTGATTTTTTTATTGCGTTCTGCCAGAACCTCGTCTGCCAGTTCAATAACCTTATAAATCCGTGTTTTGTTGAGCGCCGAAATGGATACAACCGGAATGTACTCCAGGGTTTGCAGCCTGGTTTTGATAGCCAGTTCGAATTCCCTGAAGGTATTGGTCTCTTTTTCGACCAGATCCCATTTATTGATCGCTATGATGATTCCCTTGTTAAACTTTTCGGCCTCGGCAAGTAATCTGATGTCCTGGGCTTCGAGACCCTGAGTGGCATCGATCACCATGATTACAACATCGCTTTCGCGGATAGCACGGTGGGTGCGGATGGTACTGTAAAATTCGATGTTCTCTTTGACCCTGGTTTTGCGCCTGAGCCCGGCCGTATCTACAAGTATATATTTTTTTTCCTGGTACTCCAGCAGGCTGTTGATGGAGTCGCGGGTAGTTCCGGCAATATCGGTTACTATGCTGCGCTCATCCTTAAGCACAGCATTCACAAAACTGCTTTTACCCACATTCGGCCGTCCTATGATCGCAAGTTTCGGATAATCGCTGTCTTCTTCGGGCGTTTCTTCAGGCAACAGCTCCACTAAACGGTCCATAAGTTCGCCTGTGCCCATGCCGCTCACCGAAGAGACGGGAAAAAGATCTTCGAAACCGAGGCTGTAAAATGAGGATGAATTCCATCTTCTCTCCTCGTTATCTGACTTGTTTGCAACAACTATTACGGGTTTTTTCTGTTTGCGAAGGATGTCGGCCACATGTGTATCGAGATCGATCAGTCCATGCTCCACATCCACCAAAAAAAGTATTACATCGGATTCTTCGAGTGCTATATGCACCTGCTCTCTGATTCCAGCAAGCATTACATCCGGATTGTCGGGCACATACCCTCCGGTATCGATAACGTTGAATGTTTTTCCATTCCAGAAAGATTCACCGTAATGCCGGTCGCGGGTTACACCGGATTCATCGTGAACGATTGCCACACGCTGGCCTATCAACCTGTTAAATAGTGTGGATTTACCCACGTTTGGTCTTCCTACTATGGCGACAACTGGCAACATGTTCTTTTGTATTCCGTGTGAATGGCTTATTTTGATTTGAAATCTACGGAAATATTTGACGACTTTGACATCCGGATCCTGCTTATGATACAGAGCCTATACCTTGAATTCGGTTTTATCGGATCCATTCTGATCCTGATATTCGTCTTTTTCTGCTTTGTGTTCTGGATTGCGGGTATTTCCGGACTGGCCGATCAGAAACATTCCAAAAATCCGAACCTTAAGATCGTTCTGAGCATATTCATCCCCCCTTTTCCAATCGTCTGGCTGGTTTACGATATGTACAGACAGAACCGGCGGCTCAAAGGCAAAGATCTTTGAGTCATCTCAGGCTGGCTTAATGATTTTAAAGATAATTAAGCCTGGTTTCGGGTGAGATATTTCAGATATCAGTGACATACTTCCAAATCACTTCGCCGTTCAAATGTTCTATTGTTCACTTGTTCCCTAATTCGAAGCATGCTAACGGCACCACCGGTGTCACCTATTTAATTGTGTAGCCCCGAAGGGGCGAAATTAGTGGCTCAGGATGACGGACCGGCACCTAATTGCGGCAAGGCCGGCTTTTCATGTTTTTCGGGCAGTGACGGGGACTCCTTTTCTTCAACCAGCATCCAGGGTTCCAGAATTTTATCGCTGATGGTATCAATAAACCGGGAAGGTTTTGTGAAGAACTCCCCGTAGACCGACTGCTGCAGAACAGGATAGGTAATGTATAGCTGCTCTCTGGCCCTGGTAACAGCCACATAGAGAAGCCGGAGCTCCTCGTCCAGGTCCTCATCCAGCTCAAGCGCATAGCCGCTTGGAATAACGCCATCAAGGCACTGTATAATGAAAACGTGTTCCCACTCCAGCCCTTTCGCCGAATGGATAGTGCTCAAAATCAACGGCTCCTCGTCTTTTTTACCGGGTTCAGAATCCACAACGGTAGCTTCAATCGGATCGAGAACGAGATCGTCGAGAATCTGCTGATACCGGCTGAAATTGATGCAGATGCCTGAGAAGGATTCCAGGTCTTTCAGCCGTTTGGGATAGTCGTCAAATTTTTTCTCGCATACTGGTTTGTAATATGCAATGATGCGTTCCACCGCCTCACCCGGGGTGGTTTCCTCACCGCGGATCGACTGAAGCAGTGCAAACAGTTTCGACAGGTTCTCCCGGTACTTGCCCGAAACGATTCCGGAATCCAGAATCTGATCGGTGTTACGGTTGGCGTTTATCCAGTCGATCAGTTCGCCGGCCGTTTTTGGGCCGATCCCGTCGACCAGTGTGAGTACCCTGTTCCAGGCTATGGCATCATCCACGTTAACAACCACCCTGAGGTGCGCAAGAACATCTTTAATATGGGCCGCCTCCGAAAATTTCTGGCCGCCGTACTTCACATACGGGATTTTCCTTTTCCCGAGTTCGATTTCCAGATCAAATGAATCGCGGCTGTTTCTGAACAGAACGGCCACGTCGTTCAGTGAAATTTCCTGCTCACGCAGATTCAGGATCATCTGGGCTATAAACCGGGACTGCTCACGTTCATCCGAGGCTCTGACCAGTGCAGGCAGCTCCCCTGCTTCCCTGCGTGTAAACAGCTTTTTCTCGTATTTCTTCTTTGCAAGCTCCAGTACATTATTGGCCAGAGTCAATACGTTGCCTACAGACCTGTAATTCTCTTCCAGTTTAATGATAGCCGTATCGGGATAGATTTCGGGGAACTGCATGATGTTTCTGTGATCGGCACCCCTGAAAGCATAGATACTCTGGGCATCGTCGCCCACCGCCATCACATTCCGGTGTACAGAGCTGAACAGCTTAACCAGGTCGGCCTGCAGGGCGTTTGTGTCCTGGTATTCGTCGACAAGCACGTGCCGGTTTGCTGCTGCCACCTCATTTCTGACCTCCGCATCGGTCTGAAGCAGATTTAGCGTATAGACCAGCAGGTCGTCGAAATCCATCACCTTATTCTGAAATTTATAACGGCTGTACACTTCCGCGAGCTGTTCAATCCGGTCTATGTGTACCAGGAACTGTTCGTAGCGGCTGCTGACCACCTCATGCAGAGACAAACGCCTGTTAACAGCAGTGCTGATGATGCCAAGAAGTGAATTTTTGTTTGGAAAGCGCTCACTAAGTTTATTGAATTTAAGCTCCGTACGCAGCAGCTGCAGCACATCGAGGGCGTCGGATGTATCGATTATGGTGAAATTTTCAGGGAAACCCAGGCGAGATGCATACCGGTGCAGAATGGTATTGCAGTAATAGTGAAATGTCCCCCCCCGGATCCTGTGGCAGCGTGCGTCGAGAATGGCGGATGCTCTGTCAAGCATTTCACGCGATGCCCTGCGGGTAAATGTGAGAAGAAGTATGGATGAGGGATCGACGCCCGATTCGATCAGACGCGACACACGGTAAACAAGCGTGCGGGTTTTCCCGGTTCCCGCGCCGGCAATTACAAGCGATGACCCTCTGTCGAACATCACGGCCCGGAGCTGCTGTTCATTCAGCAATTCGGCGTATGGTATGGTAAAATCGGCGGCTGTGTGCCCTGTATCGTCCCGGCGCAAAACAAACTTTTTCATAGCCTGAAATTAGGAATATGATCTGTATATGTAAAATATATATGCTGCTATAATTCATATTAATTCCGGCACAACCGTACGCAAAAAACCACTGAAAGAACGGGTTGAACGCGGGCTATGTTTTTAAGGGTGGATTCTCCTATTTTCAGCATTCCGTTATTTCACTCACTGCAGCTTCAGCGAAACATCTTCTGACGAGAAAAGCCATGCTGATTAAATTATATGACCATGTTTGATGAACCGATTATCCATGCGACCAACGCCGGATGGATTGAGGTAATCTGCGGCGGCATGTTCAGCGGAAAGACTGAAGAGCTGATCAGGCGTGCAAGGCGTGCACAGATTGCAGGACAGCAGGTTATTGTAGTGAAACCGGCCATAGACAAGCGCTACCATGAGGAGATGGTGGTATCGCACAATGAAAATGCCCTGCCCGGAACCGTTGCCGAAACTGCCGATCAAATAATACTGCTGGCCGGGAGTGCCCGTGTAGTGTGTATTGATGAGGCGCAGTTTTTCGACAACAGGATGGTGGAAGTGGCCACCGATCTTGCCAACAGTGGAAAAAGGGTTATCATAGCGGGGCTCGACATGGACTATCTTGGCCGGCCTTTCGAGCCTATGCCCCACCTTATGGCTGTTGCCGAATATGTGACCAAACTGCATGCCATCTGTGCTGAAAGTGGTATGATTGCCAATTTTTCGCAGCGCATTGTGGAAAGCAGCAGCCGCATACTCGTTGGTGAGGCCAATGCATACGAACCCCGGTCAAGGCAGTGTTTCCGGCCGCCGCTTGACAAGCCCAGAGGTACACCTCTGAAAACGATTCATGTAACAAAGAACGAAAAAAAACAAAAATCAGAACCAGAAAACTGACAAATGGATTTATTACGTGGACTGTTGGGAATGGCTTTCCTCATCGGGCTGGCGTTTGCATTAAGCAATAACAAGCGTGCGGTTAGCTGGCGGCTTGTTGCTATTGGCATCGGCATACAGGTAACGCTTGCACTTTTCATATTAAAAGGCCGCTTCATGGCCGATTATTTCGCCCCGTTGGGATGGCCAAAGGATGCTTTCAGTTTTCTGTCATCCCTTTTTGTGCGATTGCTTGATTTCACGATAGAGGGAGCGCGATTTATATTCGGCGATCCATTCTCTACCACTACGGCATTCTTCAGTTTGTTGTAAGAATCATGGCCCGGGGAATGCAGAAACTGATGGGCATATCAGGGGCTGAATCGCTGTCGGTTATTGCCAACATCTTTGTGGGTCAGACAGAGGCACCGCTTATCATTAAGCCCTACATCGAGAAAATGACCAAGTCGGAGTTGCTCGCGGTAATGACAGGCGGCATGGCCACTATAGCCGGAGGTATAATGGCAGCCTACATACAGATGCTGGGCGACTCCTATGCCCAGTCGCATGATCTCGCCCTGGAAGTGGGGCGTCAACTGTTTGCCGAACATCTGCTGGGTGCAAGCGTAATGGCGGCTCCTGCGGCACTGGTCATCGCAAAAATACTCTACCCTGAAACCGGTAAGCCTGTAACGGCCGGCGAAGTGAAGGTTGAGGTCGAAAAGACGGATGCCAATGGCATTGATGCCGCGGCAAGCGGTGCTGCCGAGGGCCTGCGACTCGCCCTGAATGTAGGTGCCATGTTGCTGGCCTTCATAGCCATTCTCGCCATGTTCAACAGCATGCTCGGCTGGGTTGGCGACATCACGGGTCTTACCGCCGCCGCTCCCGATTTTGACCTGTCGATACAGACCCTGCTCGGCTATATTTTTTCGCCCCTCGCATTCATCATCGGCATACCCTGGGAGGATGCCCTGCAGGTGGGTTCGCTTATAGGAACAAAGGTGGTGCTCACCGAATTCATCGCCTATATTGAACTGTCTCAACTGGTGCTCGACCAGGTACTCACGGAAAAAACCATTTTCATGGCAACATTCGCGCTTTGCGGATTTGCCAATTTCGCCTCCATTGCCATTCAGATCGGCGGCATAGGCGGGCTGGCACCCTCACGCAAGAGTGAACTTGCCCAGTTCGGGATTAAGGCAGTGGTTGCCGGTACCCTGGCAAATTTAATGACGGCGACCATAGCTGGCGTTCTCTACTGAACCGGTCTCATATGCTCTTTGGCAGCCGTGGGGCGGCACCGTCATTACACTAATTGTGTGTGATCATCGTTCAGAAAGTGTCATTATTTATAAATGGCAGCAGTTCGTATTTTAATCAGCTGAAAACTTTTCCTATTAACCTAATAATCAAAGATTATTCATGGAAGGCAGACTACTCAAAGCAGCAATGCTGCTCACATTTTCATTTTTAACCCTCACATCCTGTGCATCATTAAAGAGTACTTCCGATGCAGACAAATCTGATGTTGTTGGTGAAGTAAACGGTGAATCGGTTTCCTGGCAGGAATTGATGCAAAATTATCAACGCAATCCGGCAGAAGCCGATACTGCCGATGCGATCGACATCGAAGACCTTACTGATTTTCTGGACCTCTATCTTGATTACCGCGCAAAGCTTGCGGCAGCCGGGGATGCCGGTTATTTTGAAGATGAATCCATCACTTCTGAACTGAACCAGTATGAAATGCAGTCGGTTTACCCTTACTGGATGGAAAACAGGATCAAAGATGAACTTCTGCAGGAATTGTATGAGCGGGCATTCGAACAAATTCATGTGTCCCACATCCTGATCAGGGTCGACGACAACCCGGCTCCCAGCGATACGCTCAACGCCTGGAATAAGCTGATGGAGGCCCGTGAACGTTTTCTTGCAGGCGAGGAGTTTGATGAGCTTGCCCTCGAATATTCGAGTTCGGACCGCGGCAGGAGCATGGGCGGCGATATCGGTTTTTTCAGTGCGGGACGAACCGTTAAAGAGTTTGAGGATGTTGCCTATTCTACCCCGGTTGATGATGTTTCCATGCCATTCAGAACCCAGTTTGGCTATCATATGCTCTATGTGAAAGAACGCAGGGAAAGGGAGCCCGAAAAGCTGTTCTCCCATATCTATTTCGAGGGTGACGCAGATGTGCAGGTAACTCTTAATCGTGCAGGCGAAGTGGTAAAGAAGCTGAATGAAGGAGCATCCTGGGTTGAGATGGTGAGAGAGTATTCCATAGACCAGTCATCGATACCTCGCAACGGCCAGATCGGGTGGATTCAACCCGGACAATATGCGGCCAGGTTCGACTCCACGATTATGGCATTGCAAAGTCCGGGCGACATTACCGAAGCGTTTCAAAGCGAGTACGGTGTACACATCGTAAAACTGGACTCCATAAAAACCTATCAGAACGATGCCCAGTTGCGTTCCGAGCTGGAAGAAATGCTCAGGAATCTTCCCAGATACCGGAACACCAGGGGAACGGCCATCCAGCAGGTCAGGGCATCGGGCAATGCTGAATTTAATACCGAAGCCAGGAGTGAAATTTCCGATAAGGTTAGCGGAACTCCCGGAATTTCATTCAGTAGCCTGGAATGGGAAGAAGGCTTCCAAAACAAACCCTTTTTTACCATTGATGGTACCACCTACACTGTTTCCGATTACTTTTCATGGCTCGAAGAACGGTGGGAGCAGGAGCAGACCCCCATCTACTCAGTACCCAGTATCTTGACGGTCTGGTGGTATTCAAGATTACAGAAGATTCGGTCTGGAACTATGCTGCCATTGATACAGCCGCCCTTGAACGTCTCTTTGAAGGGAATACGGATCGTTACAGGTTCGAGCGCAGGTACGAATTCTACCGGTTTTCTGCCGCCCATGACTCGACGATTAACAAGGGTATTGCCATGTTTGAAAGCGGTGTTCCTGTCGACAGCCTGATCGGGCAAGTCCAGGGACTCACAATACGCAGGGATATTGTAACCAACCTTGATGAGCATCCGCTTACCCTGCTTTCCGATCTGGAAGAAGGCGGATACACCGAACCATATACGTTCCGGGCACGCCGTAATCTGCTGTTGCTTCAAACCATTCATGAGCCGCGGCAGATGACGTTTGAAGAAGCTTACCACAGGCTGGTATCCGATTATCAGCCGATACGTGAGCAGGAATGGCTGCAGACTCTCAGACAGCGGTATTCCGTAAAAACACATCCAGAAAAACTTCAGGAAATTGTCTCTGAACGCTCATAAGATATTAGTGCCGTTGGTTGTGATTTCAGGCCTGCTGCTATCATGCAAGCCTGAAATCCACGAAACCACCGACGAGGTGATTGCCAGAGTGGGTGATTCCAGATTGTATCTGAACGAAGTATTTTATCAGGTCCCGGCTCTTTTACTGGAGCATGACTCCCTCGCGACCCTCGAGAAATTCAGAAATAACTGGATACGCCGCGAATTGCTGCATCAGGAGGCCATACGTCTTGGGCTCGACAAAAACCCCACCATAGAAAGCAAGATTGAAACATTTAAAAAAGATATCCTTGCACAATCACTGCTCGATCATATGATCAGCCAGTCGGGCGATATCCAGGTTACGCGGCAGGAAGCAATTGCTTATTACGAAACCCATAAAGACCAGTTCAAGCTGAATGAACCATATATCCGATTCCGGCACCTGAGTGCTGCAAACATGCAGGATGCTGAAAATGCCCGGCAGGATCTGCTCAGGGGTATCAGCTGGGAAAACGTGGTCGAGCGTTATGCCATTAACAAACAGGATGCACTGCGTGATGCGACCGTATTCCATCCCCTTTCACTCAGCCTGCAGAATGCACCGCCCCTCGATCAGTTTATTCGAAGAATGGGTATAAATGAAATTTCCCCAATACAACGGATCGGAACTCGTTATCAATTCGTTCAGCTCATAGAAAGGAAGAGTGAAGGCGAATTGCCCGATCTCACCTGGGTATTGGATCAGGTTGAAGACTGGCTGCTTCTCGATAAAAAACGCAGGCTGATATCATCCTACGAACAGCAAATAATCAGACGGGCTCAGGCCAACAAAGAGATTCACCTTCCGGATATTAACCATACAAATGAGTAAATGATAAACAAGCTAACAATGCGAACCTCAATACGACTGCTGTTGCCTCTGCTGGCGCTAATTATAATTTCGGGTACGGCAAATGCACAGAATCCAACGGTTTCTGATAAAATTGTAGCTGTTGTTAACCAAAACATCATCCTGAAATCGGAAGTGGACGACCGGCTGCGGGAATTCCTTTCAGTTAATCAACAGGTGCCCTATACCGAAAGTCTCTGGTACGATATGCTCGAGTCTATGGTCGATAATTTTGTGTTGTTTGAACAGGCAAAAATCGACTCTATCGTGGTCAGTGACGATATGGTTAACCGTCAGCTCGACCAGCGCATACTTCAACTTGTACAACAGCTGGGAAGTGAGCAGGAGCTTGAGAAAATGCTGGGAAAAAGTATACCCCAGATCCGTCAGGAGTACAGAGGTCAGTTCAGGCAGGAAATCATGGTTGAACGCCTTCGTGAAATGCAACGGGGCAAAATCCAGATAACCAGGCCGGAGGTTGTTGAGTTTTTCAGATCCATACCCACCGACTCCCTGCCTATGATACCGGAAACGGTGGAGCTGGCTCAAATAGTTTCCATCCCACCCCCTCTCGCTGAAGCCCGCAATCTGGCATACAATAAGGCGGTGGCCCTTCGTGATTCCATTCTCAACCACGGTGCTTCAATAGAAGACCTGGCCCGGCGATACAGTGACGGCCCTTCGGGACCTGATGGCGGATTACTCCCGATGATGCCGATGAGTGACCTTGTGGCGGAGTTTTCGGCTGCCGCTGCGGCGCTTGAGCCTGGAGGCATATCGGAGGTAGTGGAGACGGAATTCGGATTTCATATCATCCGGCTGAACAGGCGCGTTGGCGACAGGATTGAAACCAACCACATTTTGGTACAGGTATCCGGCGACCAGCTTGATGAGGAATTCTCCGTTAATCTGCTTGAAACCCTGCGGGACAGTGTTCTTACCCATGGTGCCAGCTTCAGTGCCCTGGCCCGGCGGCATTCCGACGACAAGATGACCGCACCCGCAGGCGGTCGGCTCATCAACCCCCAAACCGGTGAGCGCAGAATCATAATCAGCCAGCTTGACCCCGCACTTTACCGTTTAGTACTTCTGCTTGATGAGCCCGGCGAAATAAGTCCGCCGCGCAGCTTCACCATTGATGAAAATAAAAAACGTGCTTACCGAATTGTAAATCTTCTGAACCGGATACCCGATCACAAGGCCAATCTGGAACAGGATTATGATTTGATAGAACGTATTGCACTGAACCAGAAACAGACCAGGGAACTTGCTAAATGGCTGTCAGGATTACGTGAGGAAATTTATGTGGAATACAAAATCACCAACCCCTATGCCAGCCGATGAGCGGATCTGAACAACCTATGGAGAGTACCACAAAAACCACCGAGAAAACGGCTGCTGACTTCTTTACTCACTTCAATGAACTGAGAACTGAAATTGCCAAAATAGTTGTTGGGCAGCAGGATATTGTAGATCAACTGCTCATCTCACTGTTTTCGAAGGGACATTGCGTACTGGTGGGTGTACCGGGCCTGGCCAAAACACTGCTTATCCGGACCCTTTCGGAAACGCTGAACCTTAATTTCAGCCGTATACAGTTCACTCCCGATCTGATGCCTGGCGACATTACCGGTACCGAAATTATCGAAGAGGATATGCAGACCGGGCACAAAAAATTCAAATTCTTCAAAGGCCCGATCTTTGCTAATATCATTCTCGCCGACGAAATAAACCGGACTCCCCCAAAAACACAGGCTGCCCTGCTTGAAGCAATGCAGGAGTACCATGTAACGGCTGCCGGAACGACCTATAAGCTGGATAAACCGTTTTTTGTGCTGGCTACACAGAACCCGATTGAACAGGAAGGCACCTACCCCCTGCCTGAAGCTCAGCTCGACCGTTTCATGTTTAATCTGTGGCTTGATTACCCCTCATTCGAAGAAGAGATGGATATTGTGAGCCGAACTACATCTGCCGGTATCACTGAAGTGCGGCAGATACTTACAGCTGATCAGATAACTGAATATCAGAATCTGACCCGGGAAGTTCCCGTACCTGAAAATGTACTCAATTATGCGGTAAAACTGGTGAATATGACCAGGCCTGCAAGCAGTAATACACCGGATTTCATAAAGCAATACATCACCTGGGGTGCAGGGCCAAGGGCATCGCAATACCTCATTCTTGGGGGTAAAACCAGGGCCCTTTCAAAAGGTCGTTTCAATGTTACAGAAGAGGATATACGCAGCCTTGCCATTCCCGTTTTGCGGCACCGAATTGTAAATAACTACGCAGCGGAGGCCGAGGGCCTTACTACTGAAGTACTTATTCGTCAATTGCTAGATTATTCCGGATAATATAAACGCTGACCCGACACCATAATGCCAAGAGGGATCGATACACCGGAACAGATTCTGCTGCTGCTTTTTTCCCTCGTTGCGTCCATTATCTTTTCCTGGTGGACCTATCGCGGCAACCAAGGGCTTACTCCGGGCAGGATGTGGCTGCTCACCATTCTCAGAGGGTCAGCACTTTTTCTGCTCATACTGCTTTTGTTCAATCCGGTGATTCGTAAAACGAATATCCTTGTCGATAAACCGGCTATTGGTATACTTCTGGACAACAGCAGAAGTGTTACAGTGGCCAAAGGTGATTATGAAGGTGAAAGCAGCTACAGACAAGCACAACGGGGATTGGCCCCTGATGATACCTCGGAGGTGAGTTTCCGGTTCTACGGCTTCGACAACGACGTATTTCGACTGCCTGGAAGAGAACCTGATCTCGATGGCACTTCAACAGATATAAATCTTGCCTTGACGGGTATTGTTCAGTCTGAGCCGGATCTTAAAGCCATCATTCTTTACTCTGACGGTATTTTCAATCGCGGACGCAACCCTGCCGCTACAGTATCACAGCTTGGTATCCCGGTAATTACGGTGGGTCTTGGCGATACAACAAGTATGCGCGACCTGGTGGTGAGAAGCATTAATGTGAATGAAACTGGATATAAAAACACTGAAACACCGATCATTGCCGAAATACTAAACGACGGTTTTCCGGATACTTCTTTTGAGATTCAACTCAGAAAAGACGGGGTAGTTATCGACCGGCAGTCCATAACTACAGCATCTGAGCGCAGCGTTCATCGTGTGCAATTCAACACTAAGCTGACTGAGACGGGGCTTCTGCGTTATGAAATTCTTATTCCGGAACTGCCCGGTGAATTTACGCCAGCCAATAACCGGGCCAGCGGCACCATAAATGTGCTTGATGATCAGCTTCGTGTTCTGCACATCGCTTTTGAAATCCATCCCGACATAAGCGCATTCCGAAACCTGCTTTCAACTGATGAAAATATTAGTCCGGCCATGCTGAACTGGTACGGAGGTGAAAAATTTTCCGGAGGAGGTATCACCAACAGGCCCGATTCTGTAGACCTTCTGATTCTGCACGGATATCCTAACCGTAATCTGTCTGCTGCCATTAAAAATGAGGTCCAGTCACTAATTAATGAGTTACCCATATTGCTGCTTACTACACCGGGTTCAGACAATGTTACTCTCACGGATGATATGGGAAACAGACTTCCTGTCATTACAAACAGGTCTGCAGGAAATTCTGGTATTCAGCTTTTTGCCGTTGAGGCCAACAGTGATCACCCGGTAATGGAGCTTCCCATTACTGACCTTACACGAACGCCGCTTCTCAGGGCGCCTGTAACCGGTATCGAACCGGGTATAGGTGTTACGGAACTGTTCCGTGCCCGTTTGAGGAACCAGGAAACAGATGCGCCCGTAATCACATTGCGCACGGTCGGAAACAGGAGAATTTCACAGGTTAATGCCTTTGAACTGTTCCGCTGGTTTCAAAGCACGAATCAGGAGCATCGTGAGTATATGGCAGCACTGCTTAGCAACCTGGTCAAATGGACATCCAATGAACCCGACAACCGCCTGTTGACCATTTCTCCGGCCCGCCCGGTATTTGACGAAAATGAGCAGATACGATTTGAGGCAACCCTTCGTAATGAGAGTGGAGATTTTGAGTCAGATGCCCTCATTGAGATTACCGTGACCAAACCTGATGCACAGCCGGGTACTTATACCATGACCAACCGTGGCCTCGGGCGCTATGAATTACAGATACCCACCATGCCAGCCGGTACTTATCGCTATGAAGCGCTTGCACGAAAAGGAAATACCAGGATTGATGAACAGTCAGGCACTGTGAATGTGAGTGAAACCAACCTGGAATACATCGACACCCGCCGGAATGATGAGCTGCTGGCATGGATTGCCGGTCAGACCGGTGGTACCTTCATACCCTATGACGAAGCGGACCGCCTGCCGGCAATACTGCGTGATCTCAATGTACTTGAGGTTGTAACCACAGAATTCACGACCGACACTCCGTTGTACCAATCGCCTGCCTGGTTCATACTGCTTATCGTACTTCTGACTATAGAATGGATTATACGTAAACAGGCGGCACTGGTGTAGCCCAAGTGAACAGTTGAACATGTGAACAATAGAACATTTGAACGGCGAAGTGATTTGGGAGGATGTTACTGGTAGCTACTAATTTCGCCCTCAAACGGGCTACACTATTTGGGAGATGACATAGCTGCACCCTGTAGAAATAATATAAATCGCTACATCGCTACGTCGTTGAATCTTATGAATCGATAAATCAAAAACGTGCATATCAAACCGCGATTATTCCACCTGAAAGAGGTTGTATAAAAAAGATGTCACTGGTAACACATCTGTCACTGGTAGCGCAAGCCTGCTCATCTTGCTTCAGTTCAAAAAAAGTAACGCCGGCCCCTTTGTAGAGAAGCCGGCGCTCTGTAATTCATCAGGCAAGAGGTTACCCTTTTATGTACTGCCTGTTATTTTTTGACAGGTGCTGTTTTGTTGCGTTGGGCAACAAGAACCACGATCAGTACAATAACTATAAGTCCCAGAATTCCAATCAGGATCCATGACAACGATGAAGTTGGCTGGGCCTGGGCGTTCCAGTTGGCGAGCTTTCTGTCAATGGTCGCGACATTCTCATATGTGAGTATTTCGCTGTCGATCAGGAACCCTTGCCAGTTGACCTTAATATCATTGTGCCAAACGTTGGCAAAGCGCTCGTATGATTGCAATTCATCATCACTTCCGCCGTCTGCCTCGAGCCTTGAAAGAGCAGAATCAACATAGTTGTTCAATCCGGTGTAGAAGCTGACGGGATCATCAAATGATGCAATTTCGATGTTGCGGCTTTCAAATGCTGCGGCAAGAGATCTCCAAACCGACTGGCTCACACGTTGACGCCAGCGATCGATGCCCTCGTTAATTTCAGTCAGTCTGTTTTCACGTTGTGCCGAGGGAGTATAGATCATGGCAAGTTTGGGACCTATGTTGACCCATACTTTTTCAAATTCGACCTGTACCGCTTTCAGGCGCAGAAAATCAGCTGCAGACAACTGCGTATTTGTATCGATAAAACTGATGTTACCTTCAACCACTGAGTTGATGTGGCCAAGTACATTTTCTACATCGACACGCAGGCCCAGTTCTTCACGCTCAGCACGGCTGAGGGAAGCCAGGTTCAGCCTGTCGTAGCTCACGAAAACGGAGTCGACCATAGAAAGGATCAGTTCATCGCGCTGGCGGAGCTGATCGCGCAGCTGACGGGCAGCGGCAGCGTTGGCATTGCGTGAACGGGTCATACGATCCAGTTCGGTACGCAGTGAGTCGGCTTGTACCAGATTCAGCTGAACCTGTTCGGATAGTTCTGCCAGCTGACGTTCGAGTTCCATCACATTACCGCTCTGTTGCTCGATACGGGTAACATAATTATAACTCGTCTGGGTGATGTCACGCAACCGGTTCAGTGAAGCTGTAAGGGTTTCAGGATACAGCAGATTGTTCATCAGATCGCTGTGTTCCCCGTAGGTTGCACCCATCTGGTCAATTTTGTTTAACAGTTCCTGTACTTCTGCTGAAGTGGTTGCTGTTTTAAGACCTTCGTGCACTTCGGCATACTCACGGTCGAAATTCTGTTTTATCTCGTAATCGGACTGGACTTGAGCCTGGGTATTCATGCTCAAACCGATCAGAAAAACGAAAGATAAAACCGTAATACTAAAACGATTTGGATAAGTCATAGTTCAAACAGTTTAAATGGTTTTTAAATAATTCCGTCTTTCGTCAAATCATAGGAACTACCGGTTCCGTCGAGCAGCTGTATTACCGGATTTCTCTGGTTGAAGGCAGGGCTCTGAATACCGTTCTCATTGATTTTGATGTGTTTCACTGAACGTAATTCACCTTCACGCGGCTGCATCACATATACATTAATAAAGCCGGGTGCGGTAACGAAGTAAAATCCGTCGTGGCTGCGGATAAAGCGTACTTCAGATACATTCAGATTAGGGTTGGTTCGCCGCTCAAAATCACGAAGTGGCATAACGTTAAAGCTTAATCCGGTTCTTGGATCACTCACTTTACCGTCGCTGTCCGGTTGAGCAACCGTTTCAATTGGTGATGCAAAATCGACATTCTGGATTTTGACCGTGGCACCACATGCGCTAAGCATGAACAGGGCTGCAGCCATCATCACAAAATTCACATTGCGATATGATTTTCTCAGGTTCATTGTTTTGTCTGGAATTTGTTATGGTTTGTTTAGAAAAAAATAGTTTTAAAAACCGTCCTGACTTTCAGTTTAATGCCTGGCATATGTTGCTCGCCCCCAACATTAAGTTAACAATTTAATGAAATTAATGGTTTTTCTAAAGAATCATTAATATTTAGGGCAACTGAATGACCGAAACCAGAAATCGGACCGAAATTTTAATGAATAGTATCTTGAGTGTCTGGTTCTCAAATTCCACTTTACTATTCTACTTCAATATTTAAGCAAGGTGTGAACGAGGGCACCCTCTTTTAAATTTTTCATCCCGCTTAAAAAAGTGAGCTCAAGAATAAATGAGTATCCGATAACCTCACCGCCAAGTTTTTCCACAAGTTTGGTGGCAGCGCTTGCCGTTCCCCCTGTCGCTATCAGATCATCGTGTATTACAACACGGTTACCTTTGATGATGGAATCGGCATGAATCTCTACCGAATCGGTGCCATATTCAAGCTGGTAAGTTGCAGAAACCGTTTCACCAGGCAGCTTATTAGGTTTTCTGATGGGAATAAACCCGGCATGAAGATCCATGGCAAGTGTTGTACCAAAGAGGAAACCGCGCGACTCAAGGCCCACAATCAAATCCACATTTTTATTCAGAAACGGTTTTGCGAGCAGCCTGGATGTAAGATTCAGGGTATCGGCATTTTTCAGAAGTGGTGTTATATCCTTGAAAATGATTCCCGGTTTTGGAAAATCGGGGATATCACGGATATTCTGCCTGAGAAAATTGAGAGCGGATTCTTCAAAATTTATCATATTGTAGCCTGTTCTGTTTAATGCACAAATGATACCACTTTTAACGTAAACAGAAAATCATACCATTGAATAACCTGCAGCAATTTAAACTTCATGATATCAATATGGGTCATGCGCTCAGGGAGGCTGAAAAAGCCTTTGCCATCGGGGAGATACCGGTTGGTGCCGTCGTCGTTCTTGAAGGGCGGATTATCGGCCGCGGGCACAACCAGGTTGAATTGCTGAAGGACCCAACAGCCCATGCCGAGATGATTGCCCTTACTGCAGCCTGTGCCACGCTCGGTGAAAAATTTCTTGACGGTTGTACACTATATGTTACCCTTGAACCCTGCCCGATGTGTGCCGGGGCTTCCGTCTGGACACGGATTAAACGTATCGTATACGGTGCAGCCGACCCCAAGGCAGGAGCATGTGGTTCGTTGTTCAATATCGGATCGAATAACAAGCTGAACCACAGGGCCGAAATTATTCAGGGAATACGTGAGGCTGAATGCGAGGATATTCTGAAGCGTTTTTTCAGGGATAAAAGAGACAGTTGTTAGAACGCTAACTCCGGTACAGACCCTCTTCAGATATGATTTTAATGACACCTTCCGGAATATATTCACCTGACAATACCCCATCGGAGGCCATCCTGCGGATTTCGGTAGCTGAAATGTCAAGCGGTTCGTGTTTGATGTACGTGACCCGGCCTTCAAATTCCGCAGGCAGATCAGGCCTTGAAAAACCCGGCCTCTCCGCCACGATCAGGTCAACTTGATCAAGTATGTCTTTGTATCTGTACCATCCGGTAAATTCTGCAAGGCTGTCACCTCCCATACAAACTCTTATAACCGAACCGGCAGCCGAACGCTTCAAGTGCATAAGTGTATTCCAGCTGTACGAGGGTACAGGAAGCCAGCTCTCCAGATCTGACACTTCAGTATGGCCGATGCCGCTGAACGCCACCCTGGCCATTCTCAGACGAATATCATAGCCCGACAGGTCATCACTTTTATGCGGCGGTACAAAAACGGGAATAACAACCAACCGATCGATAAGGCCCGACAGAAGAAATGATTTTGCTATGCTGATGTGACCGTGATGCGGGGGATCAAATGACCCGCCCATTACACCAACCGATT
Source organism: Rhodothermaceae bacterium (assembly GCA_020201275.1). Lineage (GTDB taxonomy): Bacteria > Bacteroidota > Rhodothermia > Balneolales > Cyclonatronaceae > RECM01. The sequence goes on from JAIVHB010000137.1 coordinate 53,835, forward strand.
TATTCACGGGACGACAGCTGCTGAGAGGCGCGTGCAAAGCTTACCCTGGCTACATCATAATATGCCTCGGCTCTTGACCTGTTTTCGCCCCTTGGGAATACCTGGATATAGCGAAGGTAGGAATCAATAGCCATTTGATATCTCTCGGGCTGGCGCTCCTCGACCGAATTATCAGCATAGATAATGTATGCGTTTATCTGATCGACCAGTGCCTGTTCTGCCCATTTTGTTTCGGGATAGTTGTCGAGAACCAGTCCGTAATAAATGGCTGCGGCATCATACTGCCTCATCCTCATGTAGAGATCGGCACCACCATACATTTTCCTGGCCTGACGGTTTCTGAGATCGTCGATATACTCCATTGACTCAGCTACGTATCCGGAATTCGGATAACGTGACACGAACAGGTCGAACAACTCAAGCGCCTGCCTGCCGTTGGTTTGATCAAGATTGTAACGGGGTGTAATCCTGTAATAGCTCAGCGCTTCTTTGAATTCGGATTCAAGCCGGTTTTCAACCCGCGGATAGTTGGTGTAGTGCCTTCTGTACTCTGTGGCCGCGATGAGGTATTCGCGGTTATTAAAGTAACTTTCGGCCAGGTAAAACTGGGCTTCACTGGCAAATTCGGTGCCTCTGGCAATACTCAGTACGGTCTCGAATGCACGGGCCGCATCGCCATAACGGCCTCTTTCGTACTGGTTCACTGCCTTTTCAAAGGCAATTTCAATCGTATCACCGGGCCTGATGAGGGATTTGGAACTGCAGGATGCGAGAATAAATCCAGCAATGAGAAGTGAGAAGACGAGTCTGATAGAAGAAAACATTAATATCGGTTTGTTTGGTTATTTATCCCGGGTCTTTAACTGATTGAGCAGGGCTTTTATTTCATCCTTAAATAGTGAACCGGCAAATTTATCGAGATGTGAGATGGCATTCAAGTAATGAACTTCTACTGCTTTCTGCGCCTCGTCAATTACACCAAGCTCAAAATACAGGTTTATTACCTTATTAACCTCATCCTGAGAGTTTTCTTTGAGCTGCAGAATACGAAGCAACTCCGATTTTTGAACCCTGCCTGCCTTCTGAAGTGCAAGAATGCTCAGCCATGTTTTTTTACCCTCAAATATGTCGCCACCCACTTTTTTCCCGAACTTGTCGGGGTCACCTATGGCATCGAGGAGGTCATCCTGAATCTGAAATGCGATGCCGGCCTCCATCCCCACCACTCCGGCGTCATCCACCTGCTCCTTTCCCGCACCTGCAACAACGGCACCCATCTGAAGCGAGCACGATAACAACTGGGCCGTTTTGCCGCTTATCATGTGCAGGTATTCATCAATGGAAACCTCCGTACGGTCTTCAAAATCGAGATCCATGGCCTGACCTTCGCAGACGATGCGGACGGCATCATAAAACAGCTGATGAAGGTGATGGTATTGCTCCTTTGTGTAATGATTGTCGGTACCGTATGTGTTCAGCTGGTCGTATGCGATGGCAAACAGTACATCGCCCGAGAGTATGGCAACCGATTGATTCCATCGCGCATGTACGGTAGGGCTTCCTCTTCTTGAGTCAGCCCGGTCCATAATATCGTCGTGGATCAGGGTAAAGTTATGAAGCAGTTCAACACTCATGGCCGCAGGGATGGCATCTTCAATGGTACCTCCGTTCAAACCGCAGCCCAGCAAAGTGAGCCGGGGACGGATCCTTTTCCCGCCGAGACCGAGCGCGTATCGCAATGGTTTGTAGAGCGATTCGGGTTCATCCGGAATGGGGATGCTGCCGATGGCATTTTCGATTAACTGAGTCAGTTTGTCGGTTGTTGAATGCATTGGTCAGATTGTGTCTGTTGTTCTTCTGATGTGCCGGATGCCGGCTTCACCAAACGAGGTGCAGCCGATAAGGCAAAGGGCAATCCTGCTGTCAGCCTGCCATCGGGCAAGCAGACGCTCGAGACCATCCCTCCCGTTTTCGGCAAGTGCTTTCATCACAGGCTGGGCAGATGCCGAAAAATCGGCTCCAAGTGCGCAGGATTTAACGATATCAAGACCGGAACGGATACCGCCTGAAGCGATCAGGCCAAAACTGCGTGACCGCAATGAACGCATCTGCAGCAGGCAATCTACTGTAGGAATACCCCATTCGTCGAATACCGATTCTGTTTCCGTTCGAAGGCTCTCTACCCTGCCCCAGCTGGTACCGCCTGCCCCTGCAACATCGATCACGGAAACGCCGGCATCGAGCAGGCGCCCTGCAACGGCCGCCGATATTCCGGCACCGGTCTCTTTTACAATTACAGGTACATCCGACATAGCTGCCAGTGAGGCTATACCTTCGAGAACGCCCCTGAAGTTCACATCCCCTTCGGGCTGCAGCAGTTCCTGGAGCGGATTCAGGTGAACAATAATGGCATCGGCACCGATTGACCGGGTCAGTATGTCGACCTGGTTGCGCGAGAGGCCGCCAATAAGCTGTGCACCGCCAATATTACCTGCAATAAAGGCCGTAGGGGCATGTTTCCTGACAATGGAAAAGGAATCTACCAGTGCCGGCTGCTCAAGCATGGCCCGCTGAGATCCGACCCCCATTGGCAGATTGTTATCCTCACAAAAGGATGCCAGCACCGCATTGTATTCCGATGCACGGTCGTAGCCGCCCGTCATCGATGAGATGAGCAGCGGGTATGAAAAAGCACGTCCGAGCAGGGTGGCTTCCAGCGAAATTTCATTCAGGTTCACCTCGGGCAGTGCATTGTGCAGCAGTTCAACCGATTCCAGTCCGGAACTTTTCCTGTAACCTGCAAGGCCGGCAACGGTCAGGTCTACATGGTCTTTTTTCCTGCGGCTTATGTCCATATGAGTTAAATAAGATAGGATCCGCCATTCACATGGATGGTTGTACCGGTAATGTGCAGCATCTTTCCACCCGCAACCGCCGATACCACTTCGGCCACATCAGACGGCTGAGTGAGCTCGGGCACGGCAAGGCCCTTCATCACATGCTCCTTGCCGTACAACCGGATGGCATCGCGGGCCATATCCGTTTCGATAAACCCCGGCGCGATGGTTACAGCTGTAATTCTGTGACGGGAATATTCGCGTGCAACTGACTTGGTAAAGGCCGTAAGGGCGGCCTTTGATGCGGCATAATCGGCGAAATCACCTGTATCGCCACGATAGGCAGCACGTGAGGCGATATTGATGAGTATTCCGTTTTCCCGGCGTATCCATTCGGGCAGTACCCAACGCGTAAGCATTGCCGGTATGGTATAGTTGACCAGCATCGTTTTCGATGAGTGTGCAACCCAGCCGGCATCGTCTTTCAGAAGGTCGAATCCGTTGGCTATACCGGCATTATTTATGAGCACGCCGGGTGCATTGCCGGAGTTCAGTACCGGTCTGAGCCTGTCGGCAACCTCATCCGGATTGAAGAAATCTACTTTTACAGCGGTAAATCGCGGATGGTCAAGCAGTTCAGCGGGTATGGGGGATTTACTGTGCGTACCTGTTACCGTGAATCCCATGGCAAGCAGTTTTTCAGCGATGGCCCGGCCAATCCCCCTAGACACCCCGGTAACCAGGGCCTGCTCCATATGGTCGTCATTATTCAACAGCTTCAGCCGTTTTGTTTTTGGATTTTCTGTATACGGGTACAAAAGAACAGGCCTCTCCGTACATCAGCCGGTCGACAACCGGCAGCAGTCTGTTGGCGGCACAAAGATATACACCCGGAGGCATCTGTACATCACTGCATCCTTTGAGAAGCACTCGTTTACCGGCAAAACGGCTCCAGTCTTCATTCTCGAGACCTTTGCGGTAGGCCTCGAGATAGACATCCGGGCTGTTGCCGTACCAGACATTCCTGGCTATTCCAGCAGCATAGGTTGCAACCAACATGTATGCCCAGGATGCGATAATGGCATCGGTAGAACAGAAGACCGCCAGATTTTTATCGCGGTACTTTTCCCAGTCGTGCCGGTCGAGGGCTTCCCGGAAATCCTTTTCACGCAGTACATATTCCATGTACAGATAATCCTTCAGATCGAACTCGGCAACGGGTGCCGGATCCTTGTAGGTCTTCAGGTCGATGGTAATCAGGCCTGATCTGGCCACTTTATTATCAATCATTTTAACCTGCTGATGATCATGTTAATCAATTTCCTGTTTTCTATACAGCGAACGACTCTCCACATGAACAGGTTCTTGTGGCATTGGGATTCACAAAATGGAACCCTTTGCCTTCAAACCCATCGGTGTAGTCAAGTTCGGTACCGGCCAGGTAGAGGAAACTGCGCATGTCGACAACAATTCTGACACCGTTGCTTTCAAATTCCTTGTCTTTTGTGCCGGCCGGAAGCTCTTCCTTCTCAAAGTCGAGCTGGTAGGTCAGGCCTGAACAACCACCACCGGCAACACCTATACGCAGCGGCACATTTTCGCCGATAGCATCATTCTGCCTTATTTCAGCCAGCCTGCCTGCCGCTCTTTCAGATATAATTATCATAGTGTTATAGCCTGTACATTCCGGATCAGATGCTTTGAATAGAAATTTCGGGATCGATCCTTCTGACCATGCTTTCGATGGCAAATAGTGTTCCGGTTGTAGCGGTCGGGCATGTACCACATGCACCCTGATAGTGCACTTTAAGTACATTATTTTCAAGGCCCATAATTTTGAGTCCGCCACCGTCGGCAAGCAGGTACGGACGCACCTGTTCGTCGAGCATCTGGTTTATCTGGTCGAGACGGGGGTCGTTCGACGCTTCCTTGCTGATATGCACCTCTTCATCATCCGTTTCCAGACTTTCGACGGCTGTAGCCTCACGAATGGGTTGTGCCAGGAGACGAAGGAGTTCATTCCAGTCTGCGGTACCATCCTGGGTAACGGTTACGTAACGGTCAACATAATAGACCGAGATTACAGAGGGAATTTTGAACAATTCGGATGCAAAAGGATCTTTTTCGGCCTGTCCGGATTGTTCGTATGAACGGGTAATGCCCTGTGTCAACGGTTCGCGCAGTACAAACCGCATAGCGTTGGGGTTTGGTGTTCTTTCTATTTCAGCTATTTTCGGCATGGTTTTTCTGTTTTATATCGTATGGACCTTTTTATTCTGTGCTGACTATGCGTTCGCCTTTCAGGGCCGCATCGAGCGTATGCCAGGCAAGCGTGGCGCATTTTACTCGTGCCGGAAGGTCTCTTACGCCGGCAAAAATCTTTAGCCTTCCGAGATGATTGGGTTCGGCATCCGGATCGAGTTTTCCGGTACTCATCTTGTGGAATTCATGAAAAAGGGTTTCAACTTCATCAATCGGTTTGCCTTTTACCATGGTGGTCATCATCGAAGCCGATGCTTTTGAAATGGCACATCCGTCGCCTATGAAGCTCACATCCACCACTACATTATTCTCGTCTACAGTCAGGTACACATCGAGTTTGTCGCCGCACAGCGGATTATCGCCGTGGGCCATGTGGCTGTGCCCTTCCAGTACCTTGTAATTTCGGGGCTTTTTATTGTGATCGAGAATTACATCCTGGTAGAGGTTTTTGGTGTGTGTATTAAGCATCGAACACCTCTATTACTTTCCTCACGCCGGCAACGAGCCGGTCGATCTCTTCGGTGGTATTGTAGAAGGCAAATGATGCCCTTGTGGTAGCTGGTATACTGAAACGCTCCATAACCGGCTGTGCGCAGTGGTGACCTGTTCTTACGGCAATGCCTTCTCCGTCGAGAATGGTACCCACATCGTGCGGATGTACACCATCGATCACGAACGACACAAGTGAGGCTTTATCCTTTGCTGTGCCGATGAAGCGTACCTGCGGGATCTCACCCAGTTTGCGGGTGGCATAGTCCAGCAGCATGTTTTCGTAATTTCTGATGGCCTCTTTACCAATACTGTTGATGTAGTCGGCAGCCGCTCCAAGCCCGATGGCCTGGGCGATTGGCGGGGTACCTGCTTCAAAACGATAAGGGAGTTCGTTATAGACAACCTTATCGAATGATACGCTCAGAATCATGTCGCCGCCTGAGCGGTAGGGGCGCATCTGTTCAAGCAACTCCTGCCTGCCGTACAATACGCCAATGCCAGTTGGTCCGTACATTTTGTGACCGGATATGGCATAGAAATCACACCCAAGATCCTGCACATCTACAATTTCGTGTGGTGTGGCCTGGGCTCCATCAACAATTACCGGGATGTTTTTCCGGTGCGCGGCTTCCACAATCTTTTTGACGGGATTGATGGTACCCAGTGCGTTGGAGATGTGGTTAACGCCAACAATGCGGGTGCGGCTGGTCAGGTAATCGTCCAGATTGTCGAGTATAATTTCGCCGTTGTCGTTGATTGGCAGCACCCTGAGCTTTGCTTTTTTGCGCTCACACAGTATATGCCATGGTACAATATTGGAGTGGTGCTCGAGATGGGTAATGAGTATCTCATCCCCTTCATTAAGCCGTTCCTCTACGAAACTGCTTGCAACCAGGTTTACGCCATCGGTGGTGCCGGAGGTAAAAATAATCTCTTTCAGGCTGGAAGCGTTCAGAAAAGCGCGAATTTTCTCTCTGGCTTCCTCATACAATCCTGTGGCTTCCTGACTGAGGGTATGAACCCCCCGGTGTACATTGGAGTGGTGAAACTCATGGTAGCGTTTCACCGCATCGATCACCTGCCTGGGCGACTGGCTTGATGCAGCATTGTCGAGGTAAGCGAGCGGCATTCCATTGATCATGCGTCCCAAAACAGGGAAATCATCCCTGATCTGATCCACATTCAGAGTTGCGGTATTTCGTACTGCTTCGGAGGTTTGAATCATATTACATTTTCAACTGCTGTTTCGGCAAGTATAAGTTCTTTAACATCCTTCTCGAGGTGGTTACGCAACGATTCGACGGGGATATTTTCAATCACGTCGAGCGCGTACCCGTGAATCAGAAGCTGCTGCGCACGCTGTGTTGTAAGGCCACGGCTTTTCATGTAGAACATTTCATCCTGCGAAAGCTGGCCTATGGTTGCACCGTGGCTGCACTTCACATCGTCGGCAAAGATCTCAAGCTGAGGCTTGGTGAATACAGTGGATTTTGGCGAGAGCTGTAGGTTCCGGTTTTCCTGGAATGCGTTGGTTTGCTGGGCATCTTTGCGAACAAAAATCTTGCCGTTAAAGACGGATTCTGCAGAACCGTTGGCAATGGTTTTATGCAGCTGATGACTCGTGCAATTCGGTTTCTTGTGATCGAGAATACTGTGCGTATCGGAGATTTGCGAGCCGTTCACCATAGAAAGCCCGTCGAGTGTTGCGTGGGCATTTTCGGCATCAATGAGAGCGAGCGGTTCATTGCGGAACAGCGCTGCGCCGAGTGAAATGGTGTATGAATTGAACGTACTGCTTCTGTTCAGGTACGCGGCGACCCGGCTGATATGCGCGGCGTTGAGACTTTCACGCTGAACTTTAACATGCAGGATGTGGGATTCATCATACAGGTAAGCTTCCGTTACCGCATTGTTAAAATAGAGGCCGTTGCCGATGCCCACAAAATCTTCGATCACCGTGGTGTCGCTGAAGCGGTCGGCTACAATCAGGCACCTTGGGGAGGCATGAAATGCATTTGTATCGGTGCTCAGGTAGAGCAGATGTACAGGAGCATCCGGCTTCATCTCTTTTGGGATGTAGATGAAGGCGCCTTCCTCGAAGGTTGCAGTGTTAAAAGGTACGAACACATCGTTTTCGTAGTTAGCGACCTTTCCCAGATGCTTGCTTACAAGATCGGGATGATTTTTTGAGGCCCCTGCAAGCGTGTCGATAATCATTCCGTCAGGCAGGGCGCTTGTATCAGAAAGGTGGGGCATATAGCGACCGTTAACAAAGGTTAAACGGCTCCCTTCTGCCTCATCAAGCCTGTATGCCTCGATATCCTCCATCGAAAGCGTTTCATCTGCGGCACGTGCGAAGTTATTCCGGGTAATCTGTCTCAGGCTGGTTGTTCGCCAGTCTTCCATGCGGCTGTTCGGGAAAGGAAGTTCGTGTACCATCCCGGCGGCTTCGGCCCGCAGCTGACCAGTAAAGCCATTGGTATTCACCTCTGGTTTGTATGTATTCAGAAGATCTGCAAGGTAGGTTGATTCAGTTCTCACACTCATTTCTTCGCTTCTCCGTTTACCATGGTTTCTTCTTTGAGCCAGTCGTAACCCTGGTCTTCAAGTTCATGTGCCAGTTCTTTAGTACCTGATTTTACAATCCTGCCTTTCACAAGTACGTGTACAAAATCGGGCGTAATATAATTGAGGATACGCTGATAGTGTGTTACAAGGAGCACAGCTTTTTCGTCTGTCTTGATTTTGTTGATGCCGTGTGAAACGATCCGTAGCGCATCAATGTCGAGACC
>JAIVHB010000058.1 GCA_020201275.1 Rhodothermaceae bacterium
GTTTTCACCACCGCTGCAGCAGCGCAGATGAACGTTCACTAACAGCAGATTTGTATTGTACGCTTCCTGCAGGTCGATAAGCGTTGCGGTTAATCGGTGCCCGTCACTTTGTTGTTCACCAACCAATATATGCCATGAATCCTGTACGGGATACTTGCTTACGGTAACGTTGCCTCTGTCATGCTTAACGGCCTGCCACTGAGTATCATCCCCGCTTGACAGCAGCGCCTCCACACGTTGGGCCGTCTGTGCTGCATTGTGATCCCATATTTCCTGGAAGGCAATGATGTCCGGGTTCAGTGCCTCAAGAATTCGTTTGTACTCATCGGTGAATTGCTCATCAAACAGTTTGTCGTTCCATGCATTGAACGCAAGCACCCGCAGATCAGAATCATCAAACCGGCCAAGCGGAATCGGTTCGGGAGATGGAACGGGGTCGGGATCGAAGGTATACGCACCTGCCGCGTGTGATTCTCCGTCACCCCGGAAGTGAATTATAGCCGTATCAGCCTGAAATGACGGGGTATAGCCATTCGGATGTGTATCCCTGCCGATAGCTATTTCAAATATATTAGAGGTTACGGTAGGTGCGGTCCGCAGCCTGATGTGCGGGTACTGTATGGCATGCGTGGCCGAACTGGTATGGAATGTTCCCTTCCGGTTGCCAAATACCCAGCGGAGCTCAGCACCGGTGCTACCAGGATCATATCCGGTAGACGTATCGTTGTCGGAATCTATAAGTAGAACAAGCGGATTGTTCTCGAGCAATGTGATCTCACTATCCACTTCTATTTTCAGGAACATAAACCGGTCATCGTTCGCACCCCAGATTCGTTGCACATGAATACCATCCGGTACGGGGGCAATTGGATCGATCTCAAATAAAAGGGTGGCGTTTTCCCAATCGTCGAATTCTCCGTCGATCGCAATTGGCAGTGATTGGGCAAATAACAGGTTGGAGCTGAAAAGGAAGATAAGGAGCGGTAGCAGTAGCAGTAGCGGTTTTTTCATGCTTGAAATTATTTCATGCTGGTAATTATCTGTGAAATTTATTGAACAAAATAGGTGAATTTGAAGAGAAACGTTCCCATATATTCGAAGTGTAGCCGAATATATCGCCCGCTGTCAGCCGGAACATGTAGATGCCGCTTGTCCATCCGGTGGAGCCGAAATCGATCTCCTCACTAACGGTTACCAGGTGCAATCGGAAAAAAGGTGTGTAGTACCTCACGCTCATGCGTACTTCCTTAATGATGCCTTTTACGTAATTATAACTAAGTATATGTTCTGTTGCATTTAACACGTCAAGTTCTATTTTTAAAACAGGTAAACAGCATTTAGGGCAATCGTACTCAGGATAGGTAGGTATAACATGTGGGACAATGTTTTTGGTGATCCGGCCAGGGGAGGGCACGGAATGTCGGCCGCTGTGAATGCCGTTGCCGTACACCCGTTGACCGGAGACCTTTATGCGGCTGGAAATTTCTGGGATGCGGGCTCTGAACAGGTTAACTACATTGCCCGGTGGGATGGCAACCAATGGCACCCATTGGGCGGCGGTTTGAATGATCAGGTTAATGCCATGGTGATCTCTCCGGATGGTATGATCTATGCCGGTGGCCGGTTTACCGAGGCAGTGCAGACGGGTGGAGCAGTCGTTCCTGTGGCCTATGTGGCGAAATGGGATGGTGGGCAATGGTCAGCGTTAGGCCAGGGGGTAGATGGCCGGGTTACCGCAATAGGATTGGATGAAATGAGCGGCCATATCTATGTGGGAGGTGATGCCATTAGCGGCTTTTCTCATGCGATTAATGCTGACGGATCCATGATCAACTCGCCCAAGATTGTCAGGTGGGATGGACAGGAATGGCAACCCCTGGGGCTGGGTGTAACTGCCGGATTTGGCCCTGGTGTGGGATCCATTGCTGTTCATCCTTCAAACGGAAATGTGGTATTAGCCGGTACCGGAAATTTTAGCAGTGTATTCAATTCCGACAGCACAAAGGTCAATATCAGCGGACTGGCCGTATGGGATGGAACCGAGTGGTCGAATATCGGCAGCTCCAGACCATGGGTGGTCGCGTTCGATTCCGGGGGATTGCTATATGCCGGCGGAAACATGACGGGCATGGATGGTCAGACTGTGAACCGGATAGCAGCCTGGGACGGAAATGAATGGTCTGCACTGGGTAATGGATTTGAAGACGGAATTGTAACCTCACTACAGCCTGCAGGGAATAGTGTATATGTAGGCGGGAGCTTCACCAGAGCCGGGAATGCCGACGGCACCGTGGTCGCTACATCGCTCATCGCACGCTGGGACAAAGATCTGCAACGATGGGCCTCGCTGGGTGCAGGAGCTTACGCGCGGAATGTCGCTTACATAGATGCCATCGCGATCGATGCCGCCCATGTGAATGTGTATCCGGCCGGCCGCATTTTTGAAGCAGGTGGTATGCCTTCACGGAATATTGGCCGCTGGATCGCCGAACCCCCTGAATATGATGCGGCATATGTCACCTTTCAACTGGACCCGCGCAGGTTGATGAGGTCGGGACTGTACAGCACCAACTATCGCTTCCTGGTGAAAATCAGTGGCGGTGAACTGGCCGGCAGGTACATGCTCTACGATTCAGGGGTCGATTCCATATTCACCGTGCGTGTGCCGCAACCCGTAGGGGTGAATGCAGAGTATGTATTTTCTATGGATCTGAACCAGGATGGCTATGAGGTAAACAACGACTGGATCACCGAGCTGGACATTTCGGGCGGGGCAGCCCGGGGGTTAACCATCCCCTCGGTGCAGCCGGTTGAACTGTCCGCTGCCCTGTTCGACAACAAGCCCCTGAGCAGCTTCGATACTGATTTTGCAGCACAGTGGCTCCACTCTTTTCCGCCTGGCTCCGGCGGGATGCAGACATTGGGTGATACCCGGGTCAGGCTGCAATTCCAGAGTCTGGACCGTGGAACCCTTGTGAATTCACGAAGATTCATGAAAGATCCCGATGGGAGCCTCCCGGAGGGCATCGCGATTATTGCAAGCACGATTATGTGGGAAATTCACAGCGCGCCACAAGCTGCCGATTTAAGTTCCACGATGGCTATGTTCTACAATCTGATTGCCGGGGATGTACACAAGCCGGAAGATCTTCGGTTACTGTATATGCCGGAAGGGGAGACCGAATGGGAAGTACTCGCCACGGCTGTTGATCAGAATGCGCAGTCGCTCACGGTTGCCGGACGAACCGCTATCGCAGGCCGGTACACCATCGGAAGCGTATCCCTGAACAACCTGGGCGAGTTACTGCCTGATCTGGTGGTATCGGACATTTCGGTGCCGGCAACGGCTTTTTCAGGACGTGAAATTGAGCTGGGCTGGACAGTCACCAACACCGGGGCACGTCCCACCAATGTTCCGGTCTGGCACGACCGGGTGTATATCTCTGAGAGCTCAACCTTTAACCGGCAGGAAGCGGTTCTTCTCGGAAAATTCGAAAATGTGGCATACCTGTCGGAGGGCGGCAGTTATACCAACAACGCAAAGGTACAATTGCCTGATGGTCTCGAAGGCACATGGTATCTGTTTGTAGAAGCCGACGGTGATAACACCCAGCAGGAGCTTGATGAGGATAACAACATCGGTGATCCCGGGCCGGTCGATATCACACTCACGCCGTATGCCGATCTGCAGGTTGTATCGCTCGTTATCCCGCCCAATGTATTCTCGGGCGACAGCATAACCGTTCAATGGACCGTGGAAAATATGGGAACCGGCCTTGCGGAGGCAGCTGAATGGTTCGATCATATCATACTGGCGGCCGGTTCCGAACTCGATTTTAACTTCACCAACGATGAGGAACTAATCAGGATCAACGACACGGAGATCGGGTGGCTTAAGCGCGAGGGTATACTTCAGCCGGGCGAATCATATACCGTTTCAACCCGCGTTAAGCTGCCGGATGATGCCATTGGTGATTATATCCTGTTCGTATACACGGACCTTGACCGGTCGGGCGGGAAACGTTTTTACAGGGGGCGTGTATTCGAGTTAAACCAGGAGTTCAACAACTGGCAGGGTGAGGCAATCAGCATTGTTCTCACACCACCACCCGATCTGGTAGCAACTCAGATCGACGTGCAGACGTCAGCCCTTTCGGGCGAACGGATTACTGTGGGATGGGAGGTTGAAAACCAGGGACCGGGAGCGGCAAGATCCCGCGATTGGATGGATGCCGTATTCCTGTCGGCCACCCCGGAACTGGACGTCTCCGATGCCTATTCTCTGGGGGTGCAGCAATACACGGCCTCATCCCCATTTAATCCGGATGCAACGTATGCCCGACAGATGGTTGTAACCCTGCCTGATGGAATAGAGGGCACCTGGTACCTGTATGTATATACCGACCGCTTTGCAAATGTTTTTGAGCATACCTTCAACGAAAATAATATCACACGCAGCCAGCCCATAGCGATCGAACGAAGCCTGTATCCTGACCTGTTTGCCGGCGATCCGGATGTGCCTGCCGTGGCAACCGCCGGGGAGAGGATTACCATAACCTGGCGTGTTGAAAATATTGGTGAGAAGGCAACGGAGGGTACCCGAACCGATTACCTGTTTGTATCCAACTCTCCCGAATGGGATTTTGATGAGGCCGTTCTGCTGGATAAAGTAGAACAGTCGAGGCCGCTTGGTATAAATGAATCGCAGTCCAGTTCTCACCTCGTACGGCTGCCGAACGATCTGATGGGCGATACCTATTTTCACGTAATCATAAATGCCGACAGCACCCTGTTCGAATATCCCGACGAAGCCAATAACGTTGGCAGCAGCCAAAGGGTGGATGTGTCGGAGTATCCGCCGCCTGACCTGGTCATTGAGCAGCTCACCATTCCTGAAACCGCTGCTTCCGGTCAGCCGGCATCATTCGGCTGGGCGGTCAGAAATGCGGGCGGTGGTGCAACATTGTCGCCGGAATGGAATGAAATGATCTATCTTTCGCCCGACAACATCATCCCGTTTGATCCCGGGGAAGTAATTCCCGTAAGAAGGATTCAGCGCAGAGGCGTGCTGGCCTCCGGAGAAGTTTATGAAAGGACACTTGAAACCGCCATTCCCCATGGTGTGAGCGGCGATTATTATGTGATTGTTACCACAGAAAACGATTCACTGACCGGAGATGTGAATGTCACGAATAATATCATCGTATCGGAAACCACACTTGCGATCGCACTGTCACCACCGGCCGATCTGGAGGTGGGGCAGCTTGAAGCACCGGCAGCCGTTAACGCCGGTGAGGTGTCGCTGATCCGCTGGACAGTTGAAAATACCGGAACAGGTATAACTCCGGCCGGCAAGTGGTTCGACGCCCTTTACCTTACGGTTCAGGATGAGATCGATAAAAATGCCATACTGATCGGCACCGTTGAACATGAGGGTTCAGTGGGTCCCGGTTCATCCTACGAGCATGAACTGGAAGTGGAATTCCCCGCCTACATTTCGGGGTCGTATAATCTGATTGTGGGTACCGACAGCCGCAATGATATTTATGAGCACGAGGGTGAAGACAACAATCTCGGAACCCATCCGGTATCGGTTACCATCCCTTCACCAACCGATCTGGCGATCACCAATGTAATGGTGGATGAACAGGCCGTGCCCGGCGAGCTGATCACGGTTTCATGGACCCTGGTCAACCAGGGATCTAACCCGGCAAAAGCACGGATCAGGGAGGCTGTTTACATCCTGCCCGACACCGCGTACGATCCGTCTGCCCCCGTACTCGGTATCATTGACAGAGACATCGACCTGGACCCGGGTGCCGATATGGTGATGAGTGCCGATCTGAATGTGGGAATCATCTTTCAGGCCGACGATCAGGGTAACATCATTGCTCCGCTGCCACCCATTGTTGGCGGTGACTACCGGATTGCGGTACGAACAAATTTGCGGAAGACCGTCCGCGAAACCAACCTGCAGAACAATACAGGTATTTCGGAAGGATCGGTTTCCGTTGCGGTGCCTGAACTGATTTCTGGCGAGCCTGTATCGGTTTTCATAGGCGAAACGGAGAAAAACCTCTACCGGTTCGATATACCGGCCGGAGCCGATGTCGTGTTCCGGCTAGAGTCTGAGACGGAGATGCCCGGGTCCGCCGCGCTCTATCTCAGCCGCGAAAAGGCACCGACACGAAGCGATTTTGATTTCTCGGCGGCCGAGCCCTTCATGTTTAACCAGGAGATCAGGCTGCCCGGCGCCGAAGGCGGTACCTGGTACCTGATGATGTACGTGGAGAGTGCCGGTGATGCCGTGCCATTAACCGTTTCAGCTCATATTCTCGATTACATGATCGGGGAAATTACGCCGAACTACGGTGGGAATACCGGAGTGGTGACGGTATATGTATCGGGCGCCAAATTCCAGGAAGGCAGCACGCTGTATCTGGAAGATGCCGGCGGCGGGCGCCTTGAAGCACAGGGCACATACGTTATAAACAGCACTGAGCTGGCAGCCCGTCTGCAGCTTTATGATGAGGAGGCAGGCACACGCAATGTGGTAGTCGTGTCGCCAACCGGTGAGGAAACGATGCTGTCAAACGGTTTTCATGTCGTGGAAGGTGTAGGTGCGAGACCATATACTCGTATAACCTACCCCAATGCAGTAAGAAGTTACGAACCGGTAACCGTTGAAATTACAGTGGGAAACGATGGCACAGAGAATGCAACCGATTATTTTCTACTCCTTGGTGCAAGAAGAACCGTTTTTACAAGCGGCCGGCTTAATCACTTTTATGAAAGATATCCACAGCACCCTTCTGTACCGCCTGTAACAATTCCGATGTCTGTTGCACTGGATGATAGTTTGACCATAGTAATGCCATTATGGTTATATGAAATCCCGCCGGGAGCGGAATTAACTTTTTCTATTCAAGTCATGCACGAGGTACTGGAGGGAGTAATCTCTCATGGCGCCTATCTGGTACCAATGCCGGAATCCGGTTTCACACGAACCGGATCACCCGATGAGCTCGACAGCTCGGTCGGTTTCCGGATCCTGGCCGAATCCATGAGTGCCGCCTATGCGGAGCTGGCATCTTCAGCCGGATCGGAAATTATGAATGACCCGGTGAACGGACTTAAAGATCTGTTAGGTGGATTTGGTAGTTATGGAATGCCTGCATTCGGATTTGCGGGGGGTATTGTCGGTGGGGTTGCGGGTTATTTAATCGTTGGTGGACTTTTGTTTAATCCGGCAACAGCTCTGCTGGCGACGGGTGTTGCCCTGGGTGTAATGGTAGGTGGTACCATAGGTGCAATGATTGATGCCAGGAATGCCAGGGATGATATAACCAGAAGCGGCCGCAATCTTATAAAGGCGAATCTGGATTTTGGCACTTCCGATGAAACCCATGTCAAAAGTTCATTCGACCCCAACGACATCATCGGACCTGAGGGGCATGGCGAGGAAAAGTGGGTGGGTATTCAAGAACCCTTGCAATACACCATCCGCTTCGAAAACGATCCTGAACTGGCTACCGCCCCG
>JAIVHB010000010.1 GCA_020201275.1 Rhodothermaceae bacterium
ATGCCGAGCAGCATACTTTCTATCACATGATTGAGCCGTGTAGCGGGTGTTTTGTGATGCTGCCGGTCTTTGAAATAGGGGAGTAGTCCGGGTACCATAAAAATCGTGATCAGATAGGCAATGAGTACGCCCGCTGCCGTATAGATGCCAAAAGTTCGCATCGGTATCACATTGCTGGTGGCAAGGGTGGCAAAACCAATAGCCGTTGTTATACTGGTAATGAACGTTGCACTGCCCAAAACAATGAGGCTGTCGCGAAGCGAGTGAAAACGGCCGAACCCCCAGTAACGGTTATCATTGTATTTCACCAGCATATGAATGGAATCTGCTATTCCCACACATAGCAGAATGGGTGCAATGCTGCTGGTCAGAATTTCAAAATAACCACCTGTGAGCTCCAGCAGGGCCACAGTGAACAGGATGGTAAGCCACACGATGGCGATCGGTATGACCACCCCCTGTACATTGCGGAACAGAAACCACAACAGCAGTATAATCAAAACTGATGAAATCGAGATATAGAAGAGAATCTCGGTGTTTAACAATTGTACATACTGGTTCCGGAAATAGGGTATGCCGGCTACATATATTTCGTAGGTTCCCCGATAGGGCGCAAGAGCACTCTCAAGTGCGCGGATCACCTCACCGCGAACCTTGAAGGAGTTGGTCTCCTCGTCAATCTCCAGGTAGATTGCTGTAAAATTACCTTCCTCATTTACAAGCAGACCTACAGAGAACGGATCGCTGCGGAATTCATCCAACACCGACTGGTAATTAATATTATCGCGCTCAAAGTCAAGGAATGGAACCAGTTCAAGTGAACCGCCACGGTTAACCAGGTACTCGGCATCGGTAATGGAGTTAACATTCACCACATGTTTAATTCCGCTCAATTCTGCCGTGAGAGCACGAATATCGCTGATACCACCCTCGGTGAACAGCGAAGCGGATGCCATACCCACAATTATGATATTGTCGTCCCGGCCGAATTCATCGGAGAAGGAGCGGTATTCTTCAATTGTGGGATCACTGACCGGAAAAAAGCCCTCAAGGTCAAAATTTGTCTGAATTTGCAGTACCGGATATACGGCAGCCACCGCGAGAAGCGCAAACAGGATTAGCGCAATCTTGCGGTTATTCAGGATAAAATCGGCGATGTACTTCAAGGTTTGGTATCAGGGATTCGGATTTGTAAAATTATGAAGCCGGACATAATTCTTTGTTGTCGACGCATGCTCATTTGGGTTTTTTCATGTGTGCCAATCAAGGAGGCTGATTCAGGTTTCTGTCGGGTCATAACAAACTGAATGTTAAATTAAATCCCCTTCAGTTAAATATCCTGCTAAATATCCTGCACATTTCTTACCAGTACGCCCTGATACGAAGAACGTTCTCAAAGCCATTGTTTCGCGCCTGAACGTACGTTGCATCAGAAATGTAGCCGAATGATAGTACTCCTCCTGCAGCAGGCGCTGGTCGTAATCAAGAATAAGTTCGGCGAGATACTGGGTGCTTATGAGCCAGCCGGATCGTGTATAACGAAGGCCGGTCATGCCGGAAATGAACGGTTTTGCCATTAACAGTCCAGAAGCACTGTCGGCCTGTATACTTCGGGTGATGGAATCAAGTTCGCCGGCAAGCCTGATGATCTCCTCAAGGGGCAGCGTTTGAGGATCTGTGGCAAGCAGTTCATTGATACGCTCAAAAGAGACGTTCGCCGGCAGATAGTCGGCATCACGGCGGTAATAGAAAGCAATTTCTGACTGTGAGTTGAGACTTCCGGCCAGCCGGAATACAGAACCAACAGTTGCAATGAATGTTGGTTTGAATTGTTCTTTCAAAATTAGCTGTTCAGGTAATCGGAACCCGCTTTCTTCAACCGCCATCAGCGTTTTGCGGTACGATGGCAAACCCGGACGCCAGTACATCACTGCCAGATTCAGATCGGATCCGGCCGTTGGCCTAAGAGACAGACGGGCAGCAAATTGCATGTTGCGCAGGGTGATGGTATTACTGCCGGATGGAGCAAAGCTTGCATTCAGAGAATCGGGCAAAGGTGGACGAACATCCCATCTGCTGCCGGGTGCCGGAAGGGTATAGGATTGAAATACCGGGTTGGCTACAAGCTGAAGGCTTTGGGAACCAAAATAGCGTGTATATGAGATTGCATCCACACCCGTTCGGAGATCATCAAAAGAGCGTGTCAGAAATTCCGAAAAATCTACAGGTGAAATCAGGTCGGCGATAAAAGCACCGTCGGCCTGGCCCCATACGATGACCTGCCTGCCAACGCGCAGGTCGCTGTTGGGGAGATATAGCTCAACCCAGGCCTCACGGAGTGTGTAATTGATGGAATCGGGTGAAAAGCTGTAATTATTGCGGATGTCATGCGATGCATAAGCCCGGCCGTCGGGAAGTTTGGTGAGCAGGTTTATCCGCAGTTGATTGCGGCCCGAAATAAGTTCGTTCCGCCCTGTTGTGGTTACCGCATTGTAGTTCTCCATATAACCCGACCAGCTGATCTGGGCGTACAACCTGGCACCATTTCCTGGGAAAACAGGCAATACAAAACATAACAAAAATAATATTAATAAACACAATTCGACTATGTTTTTTAATGACTTGATTAGCATGTCTAGAGCGTGTTGCATGGTGTGCATTAGCAGAAATAATTGATTTTAAGCGTGAATATGCGTAATTTTGGTCTATTGTGGAGACTGACTCTGTCAATCATAAAAGCATACCGGCTACCGTCGGTATGGTCACATCAACGTTACGAAGAATACAAATCGGAATATGGCGCACGAAAGCATCGAAGTAAACCTACCCCTTGCCAAAGTCTACGAACTTCTTAACACACCCACCGAATTCCCGCGCTTCTTGCGCAATATAGATCAGGTGAACAAGATTAACTCACAAACATTCGAGTTTGTAACAGCAATCGGTGATAAGGAATTCCGCTGGACCACAAATATTATCGATGATCTGCGAAACACCCGTTTTGCCTGGATTACGATTAATGGAAATCTGAATCAGACCGGTACCATCCGCTTCACACCTCTGAACAGCGGAACCCGTACGCGAATTGATTTCAGCCTCGATTACAGAACATTCTTCGGTGAGCCCGATGAAGGCCTTCGCGGTTTTATAGAAGGTGTTCAGGAACAGCTCAAAACTGATCTGACCTTCTTTAAAGAAACTGCTGAAGGTGCTGGGTTTTTCGATGAAGTAGCTTCAGATAAACTGGGATCTGAAGACAAAAAAGAACAGGCTGCTGTCTGATTTTTTTTCCGAATCTTTTTTCTCAAAGCCCGGGGATTAATCTTCCGGGCTTTTTTATTTTGTGTGAAAAGGTAATGCCATGAAATTAGCCTCTTTTCTGCAATCCGGGTCTACAGACCAGCCCTTCTGTTTTGTGATGGGTAACCCTGTCGAACACAGTTATTCGCCAGAAATTCATAATTTTGCCGCTCGTCAGTACGGCCTTGACTGGACCTACCACAAAGTAGAAGTTCTGGAAGATGAGCTGGAAGAAGCGTCCCGCCTGTTTCATCTAAAGCATTTTACCGGTGCCAACATAACGATCCCGCATAAAAGGTCAGTTATACCGTATCTTGATATCATAAGAAAATCGGCACAGGAGGCCGGTGCTGTAAATACCATTGTTAAAAAAGCCGGCATTATATCAGGCTACAATACAGATGAGTACGGTTTTTCTCAACCTCTTCTGCAGTTCGCCGATATTCTGAAACATGGTACAGCTATTGTGTTCGGAAGCGGGGGAGCATGTGCTGCTGTCGTTTACGCGCTAATGCACCATTTCCATGTAAATAAGATATATGTTGTAACCCGCAATAAAAGCGCCTGCAACTCGCAAACCGAATTGATTCAGATCATATCATATGCCAGTGTGCCTGATGTAATTGCCACTGCCGATATCATAATCAATTCGACCCCTCTTGGCATGGGTAGTTTTAAAGATAATTCCCCTCTGGATCCGGATTTGCTTGCTGAAGTAAAATCGAAAATCTGTTTTGATCTCATTTATAATCCTCTTCGCACCAGGTTCCTGAAAGAATGCGGTGCCAACGGAGCTATCACTATCAACGGTCTGCCGATGTTCATCCATCAGGCGGCAAAAGCATTTGAATTGTGGACCGGAAAAGAATTCCCCATTGATGAGGCCGAAAACCTTCTAATCAATAAACTGAAGGTAACCGGTGAAGATTGAGCCGCTTATCTGGCATCAGGATAAAGCATTACTGGTGGCATTCAGTGCCAGGCAGTCGGCGCTTTATCCTGATGATACCATACCTGGTATCAATGTGGGACTCAATACGGCTGAAGATCAGAAAAGGGTTTGGCAAAAGAGGGCACGGTTTCTTGAAAAGCTTGAAGTTCCATTATCCAGTGTCGTTTTTGCCCGCCAGATACACAGCGCCAATATACTCTATGTTACAGATCCGGGAACCGTTGACGGAGCCGATGGCTACGTTACAGACCAACCCGGCCTTGCACTTGCCATACAGGTGGCCGACTGTGCTGCCGTGTTCATCGCCGACCGCAGCAGAGGTATTATAGGCGCCGCCCACGCCGGATGGAAGGGGGCAGCTGCAAATATCCTGATTAATACGGTTTCGATAATGCAATCGAAAGGGGCCAAGCCGGAAAATATGCACGCATGGATTAGTCCCTGCATCGGAACTTCCCGCTTTGAAGTCGGGGAGGAGGTGGCCGAAATGTTTCCTTCTGAGTTTGTACTAAGAGAAGGGTTTGAAAAACCACACATCGATTTGAAAGGTTTTGTGCGCAGCCAGCTTCTGCAGTGCGGTCTGCCCGGAGATCGAATTTATACCGACCCGGCTTGTACTTATGACGATTCTGAGCGGTTCTATTCCTACCGAAGGGACAGGGACAGAGCCGGCAGGATGATGGGTCTTATTGTGATGCGATAGATGGAGAGAGTTAATTCTCAATGAAATAAACTCTTTGCGTCCCATTGGTGTTAAAGGCATCCTCCCTATATTTAATATCTGCAAATGTTCTTTCTCCTGGTGACTCAGTAATCGCCTGAAATAAAGTTTCCCGGAAGAAAAGCAGCCGACATCGACCATAACATTTTGAAACAGACAAACCTCACCATTCTAGGATCAACAGGCTCAATCGGAACCCAGGCTCTTGAGATAGTACGGGCCAATCCCGGGCAGTTCCGGGTAATAGCACTTACCGGCAACTCAAACTGGAAGCTCCTTGCTGAACAGGTGAATGAGTTCAGGCCTGAAATTGCTGTTCTTACTGATGAAACCAATGCAGAACTGTTCCGTACAGCCGTTCGTGACAGCGATATCACCCTCATGTTTGGCAATGCTGAATTGGCAGCTGTTGCCGGCACTGCCAGGCATGATATGGTTCTTAATGCCCTTGTCGGATTTTCCGGATTCATTCCCACTTTAAGTGCCCTTGAAGCCGGTCACAAGGTTGCACTTGCCAATAAGGAATCGCTGGTAGTAGGTGGCGAGCTTCTTTCGGGCTATGTAAACAAGAGGCACGACAGAATCATACCCGTCGACTCGGAACACAGTGCCATATTGCAATGCCTGGTAGGAGAGCCCTGTAAAGAGGTTGAAAAACTTACAATTACGGCCAGTGGCGGCCCGTTCCGTACGTGGAGCCTGGAACAGATGAATAAGATTACCGTAAAGGATGCCCTCAACCACCCCAACTGGGATATGGGGGCAAAAATCACTATTGACTCAGCCACAATGATGAACAAAGGCCTTGAAATCATTGAAGCCCACTGGTTTTTTGACATCCCCCCTGAAAAGATTGACGCCGTTGTACATCCGCAGAGTATCATCCATTCTATGGTTACATTCACCGACGGTTCGACCAAGGCACAGATGGGTGTGCCCGACATGAAGTTACCCATACATTACGCACTCACATATCCCGGTCGTCAGTACCTCGATACACCCCGGCTTGACTGGTCGAAAGCACAACAACTAACCTTCGAACCCGTTGACTACGAGCGGTTTCCCTGCCTGAAACTGGCAGTAGACGCCCTGGCTGAAGGGGGATTGGCCCCAGCCATTCTGAATGCATCAAATGAGATTGCTGTGGCGCGGTTCCTGAATGGAGAAATTTCTTATATTGACATTGCACGGGTGGTAAGGCATTGTCTGGAAAACCGTGATAGCAGTGAAGAAGTAACTATTGACAATCTAATACATACCGATAAAGAGACGCGGGTTAAAGCCAAAGCTTTCAGAGCGTAGTTTTTTTGAATTAAATAACCTACATGGATTGGATCATAACCATCTTACAGACCCTTGCCATATTTGCGGCAGCTCTGTTTATTCTCGTACTTGTGCATGAATTAGGCCACTTTTTGGCGGCCAAACTATTCAGTATGCGCGTTGAACGGTTTTCAATCGGATTTCCGCCAAGGGTATTCGGAAAAAAAATCGGTGACACCGACTACTGCTTTTCAGCAACCCCTCTCGGAGGTTACGTGAAAATATCAGGCATGATTGATGAGACTATGGATTCCGATTTTATCGGCAAAGACCCGGAACCATGGGAGTTCCGAAGCAAACCGGTCTGGCAGAGGATAATCGTGATCAGTGCAGGTGTTATTTTTAACGTTATTCTGGCTGCCGTTATTTATGCAGGCCTGGCATTTATCTATGGTACCCAACATATTCCGGCTGATAATGTACAAGAATTATATGTTGCCGAAAACTCCCTGGCTTCCGAAATGGGTTTCCGCACCGGAGACCGGATTTTAACGATTAACGACCGTGAACCGGAAACCTATGGCATCAGTCAGCTCGTATCGTTGCCTGATATAACCAAAACCGATTTGCGATTCACAGTTGAGAGAGAAGGGGAGACCGTACAGATTTTCGCCCCTGAAGATTTCATGGATCAGCTATCTAAAAATCAGGAGTTCCTCTCCATACAAAATGCACTGCCAAGCAAAACATCTGCCGTTATTCCCGGCTCACCTGCAGAAGAAGCAGGTATTCAGGCCGATGACGAATTCATTGCTATTGACGGCACGCCGATCGGTTATTGGATGCAGTTATCTTCCATAATCAGTAATTCAGAAGGGGAAATTATACTTACGATCCGGCGTGATGGTGAGGTCTTTGATGTTCCCGTAGAACCAAATGAAGAAACACGCACAATAGGTATCTATCCCGTAGATCCTTTTGAATATTTTGGCATTGAGTATATCAATCACGGTTTTTTCTCGTCACTTTATGAGGGTGGCCGCATGACCTACGAAACCACCTCTGCCATACTAACAGGATTCAGCAGAATGCTAACTGGTTCTATTTCTGTTCGCGACAATCTGGGAGGTCCGGTAGCCAT
Source organism: Rhodothermaceae bacterium (assembly GCA_020201275.1). Taxonomy (GTDB): domain Bacteria; phylum Bacteroidota; class Rhodothermia; order Balneolales; family Cyclonatronaceae; genus RECM01. The sequence continues at coordinate 7,378 of JAIVHB010000010.1, forward strand.
TGCTTCGGTTACCAAAGAAGTGACCGATCAGGGCGGGTTTTTCGGATTCTGGATGATCACGGCATTTCTCAGTATTTCCCTTGCCATCATCAATATCCTGCCGATTCCCGTGCTCGATGGTGGCTATCTTGTTTTCCTGGCTTATGAGGGCATAACACGGCGCGAACCCTCCGTAAAAGTGAGAATGGCACTGCAGCAGATCGGTTTAATTTTAATCATCGGCCTCTTTATTTTTGTGACATTCAACGACATCATGCGTCACATTGTAAACTGATATGATTGCAAGAGAAGGGGCAAACGTAGTAACGGCGGTCTTTTTTTTGACCGTACTTCTGGTTTGGGGCGGCCTCTGGGCCGGCGGATGGCTCGGGTATCTGCTCATAACCGTGGGTTTGCTGTTTATGTTGTTTACCCTCTATTTTTTCCGCAATCCCAAACGCATTCCACCAGCGGGTGATGACCTGCTGCTTGCACCAGCCGATGGAAAAGTGATAGCTATAAGCAGGGTTACCGAAAACACCTACATCAAAGGTGAGGCCACACAGATCAGCATTTTCCTTTCCCCACTGGATGTACATGTGAACTGGGTGCCCGCTGCCGGTAAAATCGAATACCTGAAGTACCACCCCGGTCTCTATCTTGTAGCATGGCACGAAAAATCGTCGACACTGAATGAGCGGTCCGAATTCGGCCTGCTCCATCCTTCCGGAACCAGGATCTTCTTCAGACAGATAACAGGGTTTATTGCACGCAGAATCGTGTACGACCTGAACGAGGGGGATAAAACCACTGCCGGACAGCGGTTCGGAATGATGAAATTTGGCTCCCGAATGGATATTATCGTTCCTGACAATGTAGAACTTACAGTAAAGAAGGATGACCATACCATCGGGGCCGTTACTGTAATGGGAAGGTTCCCCAGGCAATGAAATATCGTATTCAGCGGCGCAAACAGTTTGCAAAACGCTATAACGAACGGCTGAAAAGCCGGTTGAAAAAGCCCCTCCCCAGAACTATAGTTCCCAGTTTCTTTACCCTGATGAACCTGTTCTGTGGATTTGCCGCTCTCATACAGATTTATGAAGGACAAATGCTTTACGGTGCCTGGCTGATCGTATTCGCCGGCCTGTTCGATGCCCTCGACGGTTTTATGGCCCGCATCACAAAATCGACCAGTTCTTTTGGTATCGAGCTGGATTCACTCAGTGATGTGGTTTCCTTCGGGGTTGCACCCGGTTTTCTTCTGTATGCTTTTACCTTGTCTGACATCACAGCGCTTGCCATAATCATTGTCTGTGCCCTGCCTGCCCTTTGTGGTGCGGTACGTCTGGCCCGATTTAACCTGGAAGCCAAAGACAACGATTCCGATTTCTTTAAAGGTCTCCCCATACCTGCTCATGCCATGATGCTCGTCGGTTTTTATCTCACTTTCCGGAATAACCTCGAATTCTTTGATATTTTCGAGTTCGGTATCAACAGCATACTCATCCCGATGATGATCATATTATCCCTGCTGATGGTTAGCACCGTTCCATTCGATAAAATCCCCCGTTTCGGGAAACACTATGCGCGCCGGCACAGGCCCCGCATATTTCTTTTCACAGGTTATCTCATGGCCATACTGTTTCTGCAGGAAATTGGTCTGCTGTTGGTATTTGTCGTGTTCATTGGCAAGGGTTTGATCATGTCGTCCATCCACTATTTCCGCGATATTATGAAAGATGAGGATAATGGCAGCAATGGGGATGATGATGTGATTGAGCACCACGACCGTTAGGGGTGGAAAGGTCGGGGAGGGTGATTGGTTAGCAACTCCGGAAATCAGTCAGACCAGCTTTTCGTAGAGCGCTACAAGTTTTTTCCCTTCCATTTGCCAGCTTAGAAGGGGGGCCGCCCTTTTCAAGTTGTGACGTATTCTGGCAGAATTTTCAGGTATCTCAAGTTCGTTCAGAGCCTGTATAATTTGTTCCCTTGTGCTGCATACATACCCGGCATGATGCTCATCAATCAGATGTCTGATTTCGGGAAGATCAGAACCTATTACCGGAACACCGGCCTGTATATATTCGCTCAGTTTGTTGGGTAGCGCAAACCTGTAACTGAGAGATATCGGCTCGATATAACAGAAACCGGCATCGGCAATTCCGGTAACACCGGAAAGAACGTTATGCGGAAGCTGACCGGTCATTACAATCCGGTATTCTGATTGCAGACCGGCAATTTTCAGGGATAATTCATCGGTCATCGGACCACTGCCACAGATTACAAGTCCCCAGTTCGCAGCATCCTGAATAACGTCAGTAATCAGATCAAGGCCACGCCCCTCACGGAGTACACCCTGATATATTGCAAGATATGGTACCCGAGACCTCAGTTCCTGAACCTGAACGGGTATTTTCACCTTCGTTACCGCATCCGTATTCTGAGAAGCGGCGAAATTACGGATTACTTCCGGCTTTCGGTCAAGTTTGTAGAATTCTTGCAGGTAACCTGCAATGCTGTCGCACACCGTGATCACCGAATCGGCCCGGTGAATCAGCATCCGTTCAATTGCCGACCAGACAGCCCGGTTCATCCTGCGCCCGCGCAGGCCGGTCGACTCCAGGTAGAGTTCGTGAGAATCGTAGACAAGCGGAATTCCCCTGCTTCTGGCATAACGCCATGCTGGCAACAGGGTATCCAGATCGTGTGCATGGATAATGTCGGCCCTAAGGCTTTTAAGGCGGCGCCAGAAGACGCGCATCACAGAGATGAACCTGCGTTTGCCCGAAGCTGCGCTGACGCGGCAGGTGATGACCTCAACACCGTTCTGATGCCCTGATCGGAAGGGTTCACCTGAACCTGTCTCTATGGCAAGCACGGTTACTTTGTATCGTTCTGCAGCCAGCAGTTCGGCTTCACGCACCACACGGTTATCGTGGTAGTAATCGCTGTGCACTAGCATCACTACATGGGCCATACCTGCAACCCCCCGTACTATAAATTAAAGTTATACTGCAGGCTGATGGAGTGAACCGTACCGAAACCGGTGTCGAAGGGTACAAGTGCATAGTTGAATTCAACCGGTTTTACATTGATGGTAGCCCCGAAACTGACCGGGCGGGCTGTATCGCCCGTACGGTACCCGGCTCGCAGTGTAACCAGTTCGTATACCTCAGCATTGAGGCCGAAAGCGGCGTATGGATCGATCTGAATGAGGTTACCGGTTGCAGGATCGGGTCTTTTCTGATCTACTGGTACCACAAAATCGCTGCTCACGTATACCAGGAGCGGTATTTCTGTTGTACCAATTGCCGAGAACTGAATCAGTTGTGCAGAGATGCCCGTTTTAAAAAATGCAGGTACCTCAGAACTGGTAATGTTCAGTTCGTTCATCTCACCGTAATTGAGCAGGGCGGCCGATGCCCGCAGCCTTCTGTCGAGAAATTCGGTGGAAAGGCCGGCGCTGAAAGCGAAGCCGGAGGCGTTCTGTTCGAAAAACTGCTCAAAAAGGTACATCCCCGTTACACCTATCGCAACCGGCCCCAAAAGCCGGGAATAGGATCCAGCCAGGGCCAGATAGCGTACGGAAAAGTCGTCGAGGGCAGGGCCAGGTTGCTGGCGCACAGTAATATCATCGACCACACTCGACAGAATACCAAAGCCGAAGGCATCCTTCTCTCTTTTATAATTCAATGATGCCTGGGTATTGTAAGAATCGCCGAGCCACAGGGTATAGGCAACTCCCAGGTTCGACTGGTTTTGCAATACAAGGTTGGCCGGGTTTGTGAAAACGTTCTCGGATCCCAGCAGCACGGCCGTATGGGCCTCGGAGATGGCAAGGCTGCGGGCATTGGGACCGATGTTCAGAAACTGCAGGCCGGGCGACTGGTTCTGGGCATCTGCCGGAATCGCATAAAAACCCATCAAAAGAAGCAGAAGAAGATGGAACGGCGGGTATCTTTTCATCAGAGATTAAATCGGAGTGCAAAAACGTGCATCAGGCTAACACCATCGGCTTCCTGAACAACTGCATAATCGACAGACGGGCTGAACCGGTCGAATGGCAGATGTACAGAGAACCCGGCGGAATACTGAATACTTTCTTCAATATAGTCAAAATCGAGTATCTGTAATCCTGCTCTGAGTGAAAAACGTTCATGCACATGATAAACGCTGCCAACACGGAACTGGTTGCTGGATGTGGTGATCTGGTCGGTATTGCGAACGATACGCGGGCTGCCCGTTCCGGTAGCGACACTGGCCGAGATCACATCAGATCGTTGGGCTCTGATCTCATACTCTGTGCCAAACATGATTTTCTGGTTGGGTAAAACATAGCTCAGCGCCAATTTATAACGGGTCGGGAAGCGATCGTCTTTTCGGGTACTCCCGGCAGTACCGTACAGGTCGGAGGTATCCCAGCTAAGGGATGTGAGAATATCCTGAATCGCTATACCTAATGATAAATCCGTTGCTAGCCGGTAAGTGAGCCCGAGGTCAATACCAAATCCCCACGGGCGATTCACATCATCGAAATAACTTGCATGTACCACCTTGGCGGCAAAACCCAGGTTCAGCCTTTCATTTGCCCGAAGACCGAAGGCAACAAACAGCTGATAGTCATTAATCGAAAAACGGTCGGTGGGATAGCCGCTGAGGGTACGACCGTCAAAATCTGACACCCCGGCATGCAATATGCCGGCGTTGATTCCGGCGTTGGGTGGCAGTGAAAATGTAGCATTAACAGAATTCATCATGCGGTTGAAGGTCATCATCGAGGATGAAAGATCGATCTGATTCCCACGGTTGAATGCGGCCAGGGCAGGATTGTAATGTGCATATACGCCATCGAAAGCAGTCGATGTAAACACATTGCCTGCTCCGATTCCTCTCGCTCCTATACCCATCCTTGAGTAGGAGCCGGCAAATCCACCGGATTGTGCTGCAGCCGTATCAGCAAAAAGCAGAGCGGCTGCAGCCAGCATCACCCATACCATTTTAGCCATTCCAATTTTGATCTGTTTCTTCATCATTCAAGTACAAGGATTTTGCCGGTGGCATGATCGTTACCAACCGAAATTCTATAGAATACGGCCCCGTTGCCCACCTTGCGTCCTGAACTGTCTGTGCCATCCCATATGGCTTCGTAATTACGCCCGGTGGTTACCTGAAAATCGGTTTCCAGCTCTCTGATCAGGTTCATGCCGAAATCATACAAGCGGATGGAGGCCAGGCCCGATGCCGGCGCTTCAAACCGGAAGCGAACAATTTCATGAATGGCAGGTGAAAACGGGTTGGGATAGGCATAGGTACTCACATCCCGTCCATCAGGTACCAGCTGATTGCCACCCTGAAGCGGATACTCAACACGTGAAATACTCCAGGTGCGGCCCTGGTCACTGGTTGATGCCAATCCATCGGTAGTACCAACCCAGAGGCGCTCAGAGGTATGGGCCAGGCTCAGATAGTTTGCAGATCGTTTGATAAGAGCGTTGGGACTGCGTATCTGACTGATCTGCTCCCATGTTTCGCCGTTGTTCCGGCTTATGAAAAGGCCATTGTCGCCCGAGGCGTAGATGGTCTCACCGTCAAATGCAAGGTCGTAGATCCGTTCACCCTCAAGGTATCGGGAGAAGGTGTTTCCCTTGTCTGAAGTACTCACAATACCCTGGCGTTCCCCCTGGGTCGCGATCCAGTTCGTCATCCAGACCTGGCCATCATACGGATTTTCACGCATTTTAATGACCCAGTTACCCAGCATACGGTCGATGTCGGTGCCTGCCCAGATACGGATCCAACTGATACTGTCGGCAGATGCATTAAGGGCATCCGGGGAAATATTTATGCCCCCGGCCGTACCCGCCCAGACAAAACCATCGCGGTCGATTAGTATTGAGAAGCCGAGAAAATTATTGTCGAGACGCGGGTCAAACACAAAATTGTAACTGCGGTTGGGCCGGAGTTCCCTGAACGTGGTCGGAGGCAGCAGAATGCGCTCCCAGGTTTCACCAAAATCACGGCTTCTTCTTATTCCGGATGCCCAACCGGCTGAAAAAATGGTGCTACCGCTGAAGGTAACATCAAACGGCGGCGACTGCTGTGGCACAATTACCGGTACTGTTTCTATGCGCTGGCCGCCATACAGAATGGTTGTTGAATCGGGATGATCAAGCGGCAAGGGAATAAATTCCCATGTAAGCGCCCCGTCGGTAGTGGTATGAAATCCAAGGCCGGTCTGCACCGATTCACCTGATGCATCGTCATTATAGCCAAGGCCTGCAACAACTGTATCCGGGCTCACACTTATGGAAAACAATCTGCCGCGGCCTTTAAGTACCGAATCGGCACCAACCGGTGCGAAATAATTAACCGTTCCCTCCATTGTATAATACAGGAGAGGGCCGGTCCATAACGTGTCACCAAGTGCACCCATATTTGATATGCTGTTCTGGGTGATGCTGGTGAAACGGTCAATCACTTCACCCGATATCTGGGCACTTGAATTCCGGGGTGAGCCTGCCAAAACAGCCGATGCAACTAAGAAGCCTGTAACAACATTTCGAAAAATCGAATTCGAATTCATTTTCACGGTCATCTCCAGATTACAAGGTTTGTCGACACCGTATCACTAGAGGCACCGAAACGGTCAAGGACGTGATAGCGCACAATCAAATTATCTGGCTGATTACCCGTCCCGATCGAGAATCGCCTTGTATACACACTGTCGCCGGCAACGGCATCACCCGACTCCTCCAGGCGGCCGTCGTCGAACAGGTCAAAGGGCGAACCATTGAGCGCATTCCCAGTGTTATCGATCAGATCGAAGAGTACCCGCGATATATTATTCTGGCCGTCGGGGTGGGCAACTTTAGCCCGGAAATCAAAGTCTGTAGTACCGGCAGCCGGAATCTGAACAGAATCGGGATTTTCGACCCAGATAATTTCAGGTGGAGAGCTTGAGAATCCGGTGATGTTCAATTTGCCCTGAACCCTGCTCAAATTGCTGCCGGATTCATCCTTCAGCCATGCATAAATGGTGTATTCCCTTATTACAGTAGTCTGGGTTTCTATAGAAACAATCTGCGACCAGATCCTGTTCTGCTCCAGAAAACTGGAAAACATGCCTTCCCGTATGATGGTGCCGTTGGCGTTGTCAATAATCTGATATTCGGGAGGAGGAGAGGAAGTGAATCCGGCGCTGAGAGATACCGACATCTCAATATTAAGGGTTGTGTCGATAGCGCCAGCACTTCTATCAAATTCAACGCGGTTTGGTGAGATCTCAAAAGCTGTCAATAACGGCATCTCCGACAGATAATCCGTCGGACCTGGAGGATTGTCACACTGAATGAGAAACACAAGCGCAATAAGGGCTACAAGAATAATACGAACGCTCAACAGAGTTTGGACCTTTTGATGTTAGTTGTAATAATTGCCGTATCTCAATATCAATAAGCGGATGATCTGTTAATTGTTACAGTAATATTAGTGCAAGCTTCCAAGAATGTCAAATCAATGGCATGAATGTCAAATTAACGGGTAGCCGGAAAGATTTATTCTGTTTCATTAGAAGGTTCTGCTCCGTCAAAGTATACCGCTTATTACGGATTATTACAGAATTCCGTGATTATTAAATTCCGGTTTCCCGGAACCCCGTTCTCCGGATACAGATTGGTTAGCCTGAGTTAACCGGAGTTCTTGACTTTAACGGCATTCCGGCATAAATTCTGCCGCAATGATTTTTACAAACGCACATATCAACAACACCTGGTGGTGGTCAATTCGCTAAGCGGACTGACCTTCCTGTGCGTATTCTAGGATTTTTTAACCAGCCCGCTTCAGATCCCTGCAGCGGGTTTTTTTTTATCTGTACATGACATTCGAATTATTCCAAAAGCTGGCGAAAGACTATACTGCCATTCCGGTTTACCGCCGGTTGCTGGCCGATACGGTTACTCCCGTTTCATTGTTCCTGAAAGTAAGGGAGCATGCCAGATATCCGTTTTTGCTTGAATCGGTAGAAGGAGGGGAGCACCTTGCCCGCTATTCATTCCTGGGCAGGAATCCGTTCCGCATCCTTACCTATTCCGGCGGCGGTACAACCTTGTCGGCTGACGGGAATGCGGAAACACTCGACGGAAATTTCTTCCATCATCTGCGAGAACTAACCACCCAATACAGTGAACCCAAGCTGAAAGATCTGCCAAGCCTGACCGGTGGTGCAGTCGGATACTCGGCCTACGATACCGTGCGCCTGGTCGAACACCTGCCCAACCCACCGGCCGACGATCTGAACCTTCCTGAGGCAATCTGGTGCTTTTATGATCAGATTTATGCATTCGATCATGTAAAACATCAGATTATTCTCATCAAAACCGTTTTCCTGGATGATCAGGCCAAAACGGGAACATATGCCGGATTAAGGGAGATATATGATACGGCGGTTTCATCGCTTGATGATATGCAGACTGTAACAACGGGTGAGACCAGCTCCCAGCTGCCCTTTTCACTGAGCCAGAAAGGCATCGACAGCAACACAGAAAAATCACGGTTCATGGAGATGGTTGAAAAAGCGAAGTCCTGCATTTATGAAGGTGATATTTTCCAGGTCGTGCTTTCCCAGCGTTTCCGGACCGGTTATACGGGCGACCGCTTTATGCTTTACCGTGCCCTGCGTATGGTTAACCCGTCTCCCTACTTGTTCTATCTCGATTTTCACCAGTTCGCCCTAATCGGTTCCTCTCCCGAGGTACTGGTACGCGTTCAGAACGGCAAAGCAGAGGTGCTGCCGATCGCCGGAACACGTCCCCGGGGCAAGACGGAAGAAGAAGACCTGTTCTATGAAAATGATCTGCGCAACGATCCCAAAGAGGTGGCGGAACACATTATGCTGGTCGACCTGGGTCGCAACGATCTATCCCGAATCTGCAAATCTGATACCGTAAGGCTGGTGAGAAACCAGGTAATCGAGCGTTATTCTCACGTCATGCACATCGTCTCCGATGTTACCGGCCAGCTCAAAGATGAAGCCACTTCGGTTGATGCATTGATGTACTGTTTCCCGGCAGGTACCGTGTCGGGAGCTCCCAAAGTTCGGGCAATGGAGATCATCGATGAGATGGAACCAAGCAAACGCGGGCCCTATGCCGGTGCCGTGGGGTACTTCGATTTCTCCGGGAACATGGATACTTGTATTGCCATCCGGACCATGGTTGCTACCGACCGAGATATTTATATACAGGCCGGAGCCGGTATAGTGGCCGACAGTGTGCCCGAAAGAGAGTATGAAGAAACCGTAAACAAGGCCCGTGCCCTGGTCGAAGCACTGAGCGTTGCCCTCGAATTGAACACACCAACAAGCTGACGCACAAAAAAACTGAATACATCAGCAAACTGAAGCACCACAAATTGAACACAACATCAAACTGAAGCACCCATGGTACTATTATTGAATAACAAGAAGATCATCAGGCCACAGGTGCTGTGTCTGACCTCAGCAAAAAGAAAACCTGGTAACTGATGAAAACAATATTAAGCGGCATAACCCCGTCGGGACGTCCCCATATCGGCAACTATTTCGGTGCCATCCGCCAGCATATTAGCATGATCAGGGAGGGCGACGCGTTCTATTTTATTGCCAACTACCACGCCCTCACATCCCTGAACGACCGCGACAGGCTCGATGAATATTCGGTTGGTATCGCCGCCGATTACCTCGCGCTTGGCATGGATCCGGAGAAATGCACCTTTTTCCTGCAGAGTGATGTACCCCAGGTAACCGAACTTGCCTGGATTCTCGGTGCCCTCACACCGGTAAGCCTTATGGAGAAGGCCGTTGCCTACAAAGACAAGGTGGCCCAGGGGCTGCCTGCCAACATCGGACTGTTTACTTACCCTATACTGCAGGCTGCCGACATCCTGATATATCATTCCGATGTGGTTCCGGTAGGTGCCGACCAGAAGCAGAACCTGGAGATATGTCGCGATCTTGCCGGGCGTTTTAACCATGTTTTTAAGGGTGAATACCTGAAAATGCCCGAACCCTTCATTGTCGAATCGGTTGCTACGGTTCCCGGCATCGACGGACGTAAAATGAGCAAATCGTACAATAACACTATCCTCATTTTTGACGAGGGCAAAGAGCTGAAAAAGAAGGTGATGTCGATCGTTACCGATTCCAAAGAACTCGAAGATACCAAGGATCCCGACACCTGCAACGTGTTCGCGCTCATCAGGCTGTTTGCCCCGCCGGAGAAGCAGTCTGAGATCGCAGCTCAATACCGCGCAGGCGGATATGGCTACGGTCACGCAAAAAAGGAACTGCTGACGTTGATTCAGGATTACTTTGCAGAGGCGCGTGAGCGGCGCAAAGAGCTGGATAACGACCGGAACTATATCATGGATGTTCTCAGAGAGGGAGGCCGCAAGGCACGCCTGAGAGCTGAAACCGTAATGGCCCCGGTTCGCGAAGCGGCCGGAATCCTCAGGAATCACTGACAGCAGCTAATACACGTATGGTACTGATAATCGACAACTACGACTCGTTTACCTATAACCTGGTTCACCTCGTGGCACGGCACACCGATAGTTATCAGATTTACCGCAACGATGCACTGACCCTCGATGAAATTCGCGCAATGAAACCCGACTGCATACTGATTTCACCGGGGCCGGGCCGGCCTCACGATGCCGGCATTTCGGAAGCACTCATCCGTGAATTCGGGAATACAACCCCAATCCTTGGTGTCTGCCTCGGTCATCAGGCTATAGGTGAAGTATACGGGGCTGAAGTTGTTCATGCACCCACGCTTATGCATGGTAAAACTTCGGTGATCCGCCACGACGACAAAACCATATTTAAAAACATCACGCAGGATTTCATCGCAACCCGTTATCACTCACTGGTGCTCGCTCCCGGTACCATCCCGGATGTGCTTGAAATTACATCCACAACACCGGACGGCGTGATCATGGGGGTGCGGCATCGTGACTATCCGGTTGAAGGCATACAGTTCCATCCCGAAAGCATACTTACGACCGAAGGGCCAAACCTGATCCGTAACTGGCTGCAGGCATCTCTCAAACAGTAAGTGCTTAACACAAACCTGCAGGCAAACATATACTGAACAAACCAACACCCTGAATAATCTCATGACCGATTTTACCGACATTCTGAATAGACTTTCTACCGGCAGTGATCTGAGTTTCGAGGAGGCCACCTTTGCACTCAATAAAATTATCTCAGGTGATGTTTCTGAATCCAGGATAGCAGCATTTCTGTTCGGGATGCGAATGAAGGGTGAAACCATCGATGAGCTCACAGCATTTGTGAAAGTTATGAGGGAAGCCGCCATTCACGTTGATGTGAACACACAGCACGCCGTTGATATGTGCGGAACCGGAGGTGACCATTCCAATACCTTCAATATCTCCACCGGGGCTATGTTCGTTGTGGCCGGTGCGGGTGTTCCGGTACTTAAACACGGCAATCGCAGCATTTCCAGCAACAGCGGCAGCGCAGATGTACTTGAAGCCCTTGGTGTAAAAGCATTACTTCCGCCCGAAAAAATAGCTGTATGCTACAAACAATCGGATATGGCATTCATGTTCGCGCCCTATCACCACCCGGCGATGAAGTATGTAATGCCGGCCCGTAAAAGTCTGGCCATGCGTACATTTTTCAACATTCTGGGCCCGCTGATGAATCCGGCAGGGGTGAAGCGGCAGCTGATTGGTGCCTACAATCGTGAAACCGCTGAAACAATGATCCGAATCCTGGCTAATCTGGGTACCGAGTTTGCCTACACCGTGAACGCCCATGACGGCCTGGACGAGTTCAGCACCACGAGTCAGTCGGATGTGTTCGTACTCAAGAACAGCGTGCACTCTGAATCGATCCTGTTCGATCCGGAAACCCTCGGATACAAAAGAAGCGTAATGGATGACCTGCAGGGAGGCGACAGCCATGCCAACGCAGTCATCATCTCAGACATTTTGAATGGTACCGGCGACCGGTTCCACTGCGATATTGTGGAACTGAATGCGACCTTTGCCCTTCACGCATCAGGAAAATTTGCAAACCTGACCGAGGCCGGCAACGCAGCCAGAGAAAGCCTGACAAGCGGTGCCGCGGCTAACGCACTGAAACGTTTCGTGGAATGCTCGAATGATCTGAGTGATTAGATCAATTGAGATTTGAGACATCAGACTTGAGACAATAGACAATAGACATCCTGAATAAAATCGTGACCCAAACCCGGGAGGACCTGGCCGGCCGAAAAAGGAAAGTTGCTGCGGCCGACTTCAGGAGCTTTGAGGATTACCAGCGGGAGCGGAAATGCCTGAGGGATGCCCTCAGCACCGTGGATGATGTGCGTATTATTGCTGAAATCAAAAAAGCATCCCCATCCAAGGGGCTGATAAGGGAGGATTTCAGCCCGGAGTGGATTGCGGAATGCTATATGGATGCCGGTGCTGCTGCAATTTCAGTACTGACCGATGAACCGTTTTTCAAGGGCTCGCTCGATTACATGAAATCTGTATCGCGTATGGCCAATATACCTCTGCTGCGCAAGGACTTCATTGTCGACTTTTATCAGATACCTGAGGCACGGGCTTATGGTGCCGACGCAATCCTGCTTATTGCAACCGTCCTGGATAAAGTATTGCTCGGTGAACTGCATCACGCTGCCGAAGAGGAGGGATTGCAGTGCCTGGTAGAGTGCTATAACGAGGATGATCTAGGCAAGATCGATTTTGGCCAGGTACGTATTTACGGGGTCAACAACCGTGATCTGAAAACCTTCAGCGTGTCACTGCACCAGGGTGTTGAATTGCTGCAGAGGGCACCCGACGGTGTAGTAAAAGTGTCGGAAAGCGGGATCACATCACGGGAAGACCTTGATTATCTTGCCAGCCATGATGTACACGCCGCTCTTATCGGCGAATATTTGATGAGGCAGCCACATCCCGGCAAGGCTCTGAGTGGGCTCAGGGGAATCACGAAAGCTGCAGATGATGAATGAATTATTGGGTTATACCCCGTAACATTATGAATAATAATAATCTTGAATTCCGTCCGATGCAAAACGACGATTACCGTACGCGGATAAAAATCTGCGGCATAACCAAACTGGATGATGCGAGGTTCGCCTCCGGTGCCATGGCCGACTATCTGGGATTCATCTTTTCAGACAAAAGCCCCCGCTATGTGGACCCCGAAGTGGCCCGTGAAATCATCTCATGGATCGAAGGACCCGAAACCGTCGGTGTTTTTGTCGATCATCCGGCCGATGAGGTGAATGATATTATCGAAAAAACCGGCATCCACTATGTGCAACTTCATGGTGATGAATCGCCGGAATACTGCGCCATCATGGACCGCCCCATAATCAAGGCCTTCCGGATAAAAGCAGGGATGACGGAGAACGATATTATCGAAATGATCAAACCGTATGAACGAACGGTCGAGTTCTTCTTGTTCGATTCTTTTGATGAAGCACAACACGGAGGTACCGGCAAGCAGTTCGACTGGAATAGCGTGAGGGAAGTGAGTAAAAAAGTCCCTGTTTTTCTGGCCGGCGGAATCGGCAAACTGAATGTTCGCCGGGCCATCAAAATTGTAGAACCGTACGCGGTAGATATTAGCAGTAGTCTGGAATTGGCACCTGGCATCAAGGATTTTGATAAAATGAACGAATTGTTTGATGAGATGAGAGAGATTTGGGACGAGCAGGAAACCGGCGCGGTTTGATATGTGAGATGTGAAACATCAGACATCAGACATCAGACATCAGACATCAGACATGAGACATATGACATATGACATTGGATTTAAGGCAAGCGACATTGGTTTCGGGATGTGAGGTGCCGGGAAAATGCAGCAGTTTTTAATAAATGGAGCAAATTAACAGATGAAATACGAAGTACCGACAAAACAGGGCTATTATGGGAAATTCGGGGGCAAGTTTGTTCCTGAAATCCTGATTCCGGCACTTGTGGAACTGGAAGCAGCCTATGAGGCCACCATCAGTGATCCGGGTTTCCAGCAGGAATACCGTTATCACCTGAAGGAATTCGTGGGTCGGCCTACAGCGCTCACTTTTGCCGACAGGCTTACAGAGCACTACGGAAAGGCAAAAATTTACCTGAAACGCGAAGACCTCTGCCATACCGGGGCCCACAAGATCAATAACACGGTGGGGCAGGTGCTGCTTGCAATCAGGATGGGCAAAAAGCGGATCATCGCGGAGACCGGTGCCGGGCAGCATGGCGTAGCCACTGCCACAGTATGTGCCAAATTCGGACTTGAGTGCATCGTATATATGGGCGCTGAAGATATGGAGCGCCAGAAACTGAACGTAGACCGCATGCGGCTGTTGGGTGCCGATGTAAGGCCGGTAACCAGCGGTTCCCAAACGCTTAAGGATGCCACCAATGAGGCCATCCGCGACTGGGTGACCAATGTGCACGATACCTTCTATATCATCGGCTCGGTAGTGGGTCCGCATCCGTACCCTCAGATGGTTCGTGATTTCCACCGCATTATCGGAATTGAAACCCGGGAACAGCTTCTTGCCAAAGAACAGCGCGGGCCCGATTATGTGCTGGCCTGTGTAGGTGGCGGATCCAATGCGATTGGAATATTTCACCCCTTTATTGAGGATGACAATGTGAAATTGATTGGTATCGAAGCCGCTGGTTTCGGGGTTGACAGCGGTAAAACCGCGGCAACATTCTCCAAAGGACGGCCTGGAATCCTGCACGGATCGATGAGCTATCTGCTGCAGACCGATGAGGGGCAGATAGAGCTGGCCCATTCTGTAAGCGCCGGGCTCGATTACCCGGGTGTTGGTCCCGAGCACTCCTACCTGTACGATATCGGCCGGGTACAGTACGTTCCTGTTACCGACGATGAAGCCATGGAAAGCCTTAAACTGGTATCAAGGCTTGAAGGGATCATACCGGCCATTGAAACCGCCCACGCGTTCGCATGGCTCGACAAACTGATGCCCACAACCTCAGCCGGCGAGCTTGTGGTGCTGAACTGCTCGGGCAGGGGCGACAAGGATATGGGAACCATTTCAAAGTATCTCTGATGCGGTTATCCAACACATCCGGTGTTGTTTTTTTTACTTATAATTAATTTATCTGATTTATTTATCCTATTGAACTCCAATACATTGATGTCTGAAAAAGAAACATTTCTACCCGATCCCCCGCCAGAATCAAGCCGATTAGGGCAGGTATTCAAAAACCGAAGACCTGACCGGAAAGTGATGAGCCTGTTCATCACCGCCGGATATCCGCACCCCGATGAAACCGTTGATCTGGTTCTCGGTTTTGAAAAGGCGGGAGCGGATATAATCGAACTCGGAATGCCCTTCAGCGATCCGCTCGCCGACGGACCCACCATACAACATTCCAGTGAAGTTGCCCTTGCCAACGGCATTACCATGGACAGTATTTTCGGGATGGTGCGCCGGATCAGGGAGAAATCAGCCATTCCGGTTGTTCTGATGGGCTACATCAATCCAGTTTTCAGCTACGGCATTGAGCGATTCTTTAAACAGGCGGCTGAAAGCGGGGCAGATGGTGTGATACTGCCGGATGTACCGGTCGAAGAGTCAGGATACGCCGATGAGTATGCCCGGCGTTATGGTGTTCCGATTATTTGCCTGGTTGCTCCAAATACAGGCGATGAGCGCATGCAACTTATCGATCAGAAATCGAACGGTTTCGTCTATTGTGTATCGATCGCCGGGGTGACCGGAACCCGTGAGGGGTCGGAGGTCAGCAGTTCAGTGGATACCTTCATTGAACGGGTTAACCGTAATATTAAAAAGAATCCCGTTATGATCGGTTTCGGCATCCGCAATCACGAAAGCGCCATGGCAATATCGAAGAAAGTTGATGGTTTTATTGTGGGCAGCGCCCTCATTGATAACATCCGATCACATTATCCTGAAAAAGGATGGAAAGATTCTCTGTTTGAATTCGTTAAGGAACTGAAACACGGTAAAGAGTCATGAATTATCAGTCCCAACAGCAACCAGGTTTTCGGCTGCCTCCAAAACCGGATAACCCAAATACATTACCGGCAATCATGCGATATGCTTACTTCTTACTGATTTTATCTGCACTCCCATTTCTCATTTCCTGCGATGCCGACTACAAACAGGCAGCGCGGGGAGCAAATTCGGAGATACTTGTGGTTATGGACACTACGCAGTGGAATAGTGCCACCTATAATGCTCTGCAGGAGACCTTTGGCAATACGATTCTAACCATGCCCAGACCGCAACCGCGTTTCGATCTTCGCTTCACGGGCATCCGCACCAATCGTGATTTTGATAACATCAAGCGGCACAAGAATGTGATTATTGTGGCCACAATCGATGAGGAGACGATCGTTGGCCAGCTCATGCGGGGTATTCTCAGCGACGATATCAAGGATCGGATCCGGAGCGGGCAGAATTTCGCCTTTCCGCTGCGCGACCGTTGGTACCGCGACCAGTGGGTACTGTTTCTGTCCGACAACTCGGATGAGGAGCTGGCCAGCAGGATCATCAATGCAGAACAGCGGCTTGTCTCCAGTCTGGAGCAGGTAGAACTGCAACGCTGGACATCGGAAGTCTACCGCCGCGGTGACCAGCCCGAGGTATCTGATCGGCTTTGGGAAAACTACGGCTGGTCGATGCGCGTGCAGCACGATTATAATATCGGTGCCGATACCGTCGGTTTTGTGTCGATGAGGCGCTACCTGCCCGACAATGACCGCTGGATCTGGATTTCGTGGATAGATAACGTGCGCAGAGTTGACCAGATCGATGAACAATGGATCAATGCCCGCCGCGACAGTCTGCTCAAACGGCACATTCGCGGTTCGAGAGAAGACTCATATGTAATGACCGATTACCGAAGGCCAATTCAGACACGTACCACCACCATCAACAACAAATTCACCTGGGAGACACAGGGAATCTGGCGCATGCAGGGTGATGCCATGGCGGGCCCGTTCATTAACTACACTATGTATGATGAGTCGCTTGAACGGCTGTACCTGGTCGAATACGCTCAGTTCTCACCGCGGTTTCCCCAAAGGGATTTCCTATATCAATTCAAATCGATGATACGCACATTTCGCTCCGATTCTACGTTCGACATCGACAGCTATCCGGATTTCGATCCATTTACTCAGGTACTAGCAGACTAAGACCGATTGGATGCCCGACATCACTTTTTGAGGGATGCGCTTGATGAGCGCAAAGCACAGGACCGGTTCAGGGAGCTGCGTACGGTTCCTAGCGGAAGTAATGTTCTCAATTTCTGCAGCAACGATTACCTGAATCTGGCAGGTCATGCCTCGCTGAAATCTGCTGCCATTCACTATACCGAGATCTATGGAACCGGATCGACCGCATCCAGGCTTATAAGCGGTAACCATAACTGGCATGAACAACTAGAGTCCCGGCTGGCCGGCTTTTTCGGACATGAAACCGCGCTGCTGTTCAATACCGGGTTCCAGGCCAACATCAGCATCATTCAGGCGCTGGCAAACCGGGATACCGTACTGCTCTACGACCGCCTGAACCATAGCAGTCTGATTCAGGGTGCAAGACTGAGCGGGGCCAAATTGCTGCGATATAACCACTGCGATGCCGGCCATCTTAAGGAACTGATGCTCAGGCAGGATGTACAGGCCGCCCCGAGGCGGATAATCGTGAGCGAGTCGGTATTTAGTATGGACGGCGACCGGGCTCCCATCGACACCCTCATTCAACTGGCCAGGGAATACAATTCGCTGCTGATGATTGATGAGGCACACGCCATTGGCATTACCGGCAGCGAAGGGCAGGGACTTGCAGGCCGCAGGGATGGCATCGATATCTACCTGGCCACTTTTGGCAAGGCAGCCGGCGGATTCGGAGCCTTCGTATGCTGCAGCCGGATGATGCGCGACTACCTGATCAATTTTGCCTCCGGGTTTATCTATACCACGGCACTACCGCCGGCAGTAACCGCTGCTGCCCGGGCTGCACTTGAACTTTTCCCGCAGCTCAGCGCAGAACGTGAACATGTAAGCAATTGTTCGGCGCTGCTTCTGGCCGGGCTAAAAAAAATCGGTATCGATACTCTGGCATCCGATAGCCATATTATACCGGTAGTGACAGGAGATGAGAAGACAACCCTTGCACTAACTGAGGCACTCAGGGATCAGGGGATTTATGTGGTGGCCATCAGGCCTCCAACTGTACCCGACGGCAAGTGCCGGCTGCGAATCTCCCTCACTGCAGCACACACCCGCAGTGATATATCACGGCTGATTACGGCTATTGAGAATTGGTATCATGAAAATCAGTGAAGTCCATTTCTACCACGGATGGGGGTTTAATGCAGATCTCTGGAAAAACTGGGTACGGATGGCATCCTTTTCACGCTACCACCTTTTCGATCGGGGATATACCGGAAATCCGCACGGCCCGGAGCATTTTCGCGACGACTCCAAAATAAGGATAGTGATCTCCCATTCATTCGGTCTGCATTTCATACCAGAGGATGTGATCCGGCAGGCAGGTCTGATTGTGATTATTGGCGGGTTTGAACAGTTCCATCCCGAAGGTGACAGGGCATCAAGGAAAAAACTGGCTCGGATGATCAACCGGTTCAGCGAAATGCCCCTTACCGTTATGACCGATTTCTATACCAATTGCATGTACCCCGAGAAGCAGATTGTTGGCAGTCCCGGTAAGCTCGAACTCGATCTGCTGGGAGAAGATCTCGGGCTTCTCAATGAAAGCCGGTTGCTTACCCTTGATGCCCTGAGAGACAAATCAGTGCTTCTATTCCATGGCAGGGATGATATCATTGTACCATCAGTACAATCCGTTGCATTGCACTCTTTACTGCCCGGATCACGGCTCATAGAAATCGCGCGGGCAGGGCATATGATACCGCTTACACACCGGGATTTGATTTACAGAAATATGCCGGGAATATATTAAATACTGTAATGGTGGATGAAAATTTTCCGAGTCTTATCGAACGGATAATCCCTATTTTTGTGGTATGAGTACTATGATCAAAAATGCCGGTCAGATAGTAATCCAGGCTTTCTCCGAAAAATCGAACAGTTATTCAACATGGGCAGGTTTTCAGAAAGAGGCTGCCCGCCGCCTTTCCGGGTGGCTTCCGGATCATTTGAACGGAGGAACTCGACAAATCGTTCCCGGGCCGATTAAGAATCAGTTACGGCAGTGATGATGCAGTGATGGCTGCAACGGCTACTCCTTTACCAGGGACCAGTTATCATAATAGTATGCCAGATGATAACGTCCGGAATGCGAACATAAGCCAAATACATAAACTCCGCTTTTTCGTTTACAACCCGGAAAAGGAGGGACCATACCCATTAAAGCACGACCTGGTTGTATCGGCGCTGACCGCCCAGTGGTTCGGTGATTTCGGCAGGGGTGTATCTGCACTGGCAAACTCTGTATCAGATAGAGGTCACATTATCCTTTCGTACCTCACAAACAGCAGCTTCCCGGAGTGGGCAAAAAAATGCTCTGAACTGGATATCCCATTTACAGCCAACAGGTTACCAGAAACAGGTAGCGGCAGCGATATTCTGAAATCACTTGGTTTTGATGTCAGGAGCGAGCATATCTGCATATCAATCGATTATCAGTCGGCAATCCACTTTTTCAGAAGTCTCAAAATGACCGGCGCGTCAACTCAACTCGGAGGCATCAGTAACCGCACATCAGATATGAAACGGCTTATATCGGCCATTGATCAATCAGATAACGGGATCTGTAAGCCGGATAACATTAAAATCACATACGGTCTCGATGTAGTGACCGGATTCAAAAAAACGAATCAGACAGGTAAACAGGGATGAAAGGTTTTTTCATTAGCGGAACAGATACCGGTATAGGTAAAACACTGATATCAGCTATGTTGCTGATGGCTACAACGGGGAGATACTGGAAACCGGTTCAGAGCGGCATTGCAGATGGAACCGATACCAACACCGTCAGAAAGCTGACGGGACTCGGTGATGTGCATTTTGAACCGGAAAGTTATGTGCTGAAACAACCGCTATCGCCGCATCTTTCTGCCCGCTTGGATAATACCAGGGTAGATACCGGAAGAATTATTACCGATTTTGAGGAT
>JAIVHB010000192.1 GCA_020201275.1 Rhodothermaceae bacterium
GCCCTTCCGGCCCGCCTCCACCAAAAAGTGCAGAGCATAAATATTGCTCCATTCATTGATCTCCGCCCGGCCCGGCCAGTAGGCCAGTCCGCCGCCCGGCGTCTGGAACGGACGGATGCGTGTGATGGCGTCCCGTACATTTTTCTCAACGTTCCGCGTCTGCGTCTCACTCAGTTCGTTGAAACCCGACAGATAAAGCTGCGGGAATGCCGACGACACGATCTGCTCCAGGCATCCATGAGGATAGTTGATGAGGCTGCCCAGCCGGCGCTCGAGGTCTATGGGCATAATGGTGCTCAGTTCGAGCGTAACCCGGTTGGTGCCGTCGATGCCAGGCAGGTCTGGTGTTACTTCCCACGATTCCCCCGGGTTGATGAGGGTCTGGTACACCCGCGTGACCGGCGGATTCGGATTGCGCACCTCAATTTCAATATGGTCGGAAGCACGCTCACCACCCAGCGAAGTCTCTGTGGTCACATCGGCGCGGCCGGTGCTCCCCGGCACTCTAAGCATGAACCGGGTCGTGCGCTGGTCGTTGGCGTTCATGGCCACAGTTTGCCGGGCATCGCCCTCAACGGATACATTTCCATCCGTTTTCACATCCACCACCACGTTGCCACTCACATTCTGACCCGTGAACAGGCTCACGGGCAGCTGCACCTGCTCTCCCGGGCCCAGCACCCGCGGCAGGGTGGCAAGCGCCATCAGCGTCTGCCTCACGGGGATGTTACCGGAGGCGTTTCCATAGGCGCCATCCTGCCCGGCCACCACCATCACCCTCACCGATCCGATGTAGTTGGGGATGTCAATTTCGTGGGACGCTTCCCTGCCGGTTTGAAGATGAAACGGCCCGAGAACGCGCACAACGGGTTTGAATCGGGTAATTTCGGGCTCCTGAGTGGCTTCTTCCGCCTCCTGGTCACCGCCGATGGCCAGAATCCGGCTCAGGCTGCCGGTGTAGGGGCCGGCCACCAGGTCGAACATGTCCCAGGTTTTCACGCCCAGCGCCTCCCGCGCATAGAAATGGCTGTGGGGATCGGGCGTCCGGAAGTTGGTGAGGCTGAGCAGGCCCTCATCCACCACGGCTACGGTGTAGGTCATCGCCCGGCCCTGATTTTCGCGGATCTTCAGAGTGAAGCTCTGCTCGGGTTTCACCTCCTCGGGCAGGGTGAGCACCGGTTCCAGGCGCGTCTGCGGATCATCCACCATCACAGGTACCACACCATACAATCGCACTGGCAGGTCGTTGATCTGCTGACCGTGCGGCTGCACCAGCATCACATGGGCGTAAATGTTCGGGCTCATCGACCGGTCGGTGGGGATGTCGACCGAGGTCTCGCCCTGGCCGGCATCCACCCAGAACGTTCGCAGGATGCGCGAGCCCGACTCAAGGCTCACCAGTGCGCGGCTGCCCTTCGCAGAGGGGAAGGTAACCCGTGCACGCTCACCGCTGCTGTAGCGCTCTTTGTCGGTGGAGAGGGCCAGCCGGGCAGGGCCATCGTCGGTGACACCCTCCTGCCAGGAGTAGGCCACATAGGCCATGTCGGATGCCGAGTGCCCGCTCTGCGGATCCTCGACCCGTATCAGGATTCGTCCATAGATGTCGCCGATAGTGAACGCAGCAGTGCCCTTCCCGTCGCTGCCGGTATTCACTGTCATACTGGCCATGGGCTCGAGATTGCTGGTCGATATATAGAGCCCAGAACCATCGCCGGGCTCCTGCCACCACCATCGCCAGCCCAGCTCGTAGATGGTGACTCGCAGCCCCTGACGCGCTGCCGGATTGCCGTCGGCATCCACTGTGACGATCTCAACTGTATGCTCCTCGTTCTGTTTCAGCCCGCCCGACATCCGGTCGGATTCGGGAAGTTTCAATCCTGTATAATGCGTGTAGGGGTAGTAGACAAACTGATCACGGTAGGTGCTGAAATTGCCCGACCGCTCAAAAACCCGCAACGACAATTGCCCGCTGAGCCGGCCCGGGGCCTCAGTAAAACGTGGTATTGTGTACCGAAATGTCGTTGCTCCCTGCGCACCGAGCTGAGCTTCAACGATTTGTCGTGTTTCAGCCGAGTACGAAAGTGTGGCGTCATCGAACATAAACCCCGGATATTTCTCGAATTTGGTAGCAGACCGGTTCAGTGTCAACGATATATCGGTGTTCAGGTTGGAGGCCGGCGCACCGTGCAGCCAGGTCGACCGGATGGTTCCGGCAAGGTCGCGGTTGCCGCCCTTCAGCACCTCCTGATCCAGTTCGAGCTTGATATCAAGCCGGTTCGGGCGGATGGTCTCAACGCGCAGACTCCGGCTGAAACGCGCCCCGCCCACCTGCGCGCTTACCGACCATGACCCGGTGGGCGCTGCCGCGTCGGTCTTCGTGCGGAAGCTGTAGAACCCGTTGAGCCCTGAGGATACGGTCCGCTTCTCCATCACCTGGCCTTCAGGATTGCGCAGCTCGAAAATGACCGGATGACCATCGGGCAGGCGTCCGCCCTCATCGCCGATGATGAGCGATACAAATAAGGAATCGCCCGGGCGCCACACGCCGCGTTCGCCGTAGAGAAAACCCTTCAGCCCCTCCTGTACGCGTGACCCGGCCACATCAAAGGTGCTCAGTGAAAGTGCCTGTCCGCTTTCCAGCCTCAGATATCCCTTGCTGTCACCGTCGGAGGCGATCAACAGTGCGGCCTCTTCGGGCAGATCAACACTTGCCTGACCGTTTCTGCCGGTGGTCGCATCCATAATTTTCCGGCGCTGGAAGTTGTAAAACTGCAATTCCACGCCCGACCGCGCCTGTGTGGTGTTCAGGTCGGTCACAAAGATCTCCATCGTGCCGGCATCGGCCGCCTTGGCGATGATGCCCAGGTCGGAGGCCAGCATGTTGCGTGACACCCATTTGTCGCGGGTATAGTAGGAATTACTGCAGGGGTTATCACGCTCCGTCCAGTTATAGTCGGACGGCCACCAGTAACCGGAAGTCCGCTCCCACCAGGCGGCTTCCTCATCGGCATCGAGCAGCCAGTGGGTGGCGTCGAGATCAGCAAAACTTCCGGGCAGGGTTTCACCCGGACAGGCAATGGCACGTTGGTGCGGACGGAACCCGATATTTACACGATAAAGCGCGCCCGGTTCAGGCTGCATCAGCCGGGAAAGATCGAGGGCGAAAGTGGTCCGCTTCTCCGGATCGAAGGTGCCCAGGGTGGCAAGGGGTACGGTTTTTCCAAAAACAGATACACCGACCCGGTTCAATTCACGGTCTCCGGCCAGGTCGTTCACCTGCAGGAACTGAGGGATGTTCTCTTCGAACACGCGCTCCACGCGCACATCCACCGCCCCGAGACCGGTGGCTTCGAACGGGATGAGCATGCGATCGGAAGCGGGCAGGATCACGCCCCGCCCCGCGAGTCGAACGGCTGGCATCACACGCTTCAAACGTAATTGCTCTTCATAAGCCCTGTCCAGCGTGGTACCCGCAGCGTTCCGGATGCTTCTGTCGAGGTTTAACGTGTACATCTCCTGGTCACCGGGGGTGTAGAACACGCGCATCCGGTTTCCCTGGATCAGGATGTTGATGTCGTCGGAGGTCCCCACCCGCACCAGTCCACGCAGGTTCTGACGTGCATCGAGCATATCGGAAAAAGTGAGTTCGATATGGGGATTTTCATCATACATCACGCGGGTGCTCATCAGCGTAAACCTCCCGGATGCGGGGATTTCCGTCTCCCGCACTCCGCTGGTTGCGACCCCGATGGACGAGCCGTTCCAGCGCATCCGCAGCATGGCATCGGCCGATGCACGCCCGATACCGGCCACCTCAAACGGATACTGCCTGCGGTCGCCACTTTCCGGCCAGAGCACCGGCAGTTCTCGTCCGTCGACCTCGGCCCGCAGTACCCGTTTCACATCAGCCAAACTGGCCACATCCGCCGTAAGCACGGCCCCGCGGATCACATAATCGCCTTCCCCGGTCAGGCTCACGGCATCCACACGCACATCCAGGTCCTGGTGGATGGTGTTGAAGCCAAACCGGACCACCCGAAATTCATCCGGCACCGTGGCCACATCCCCCAGCGTAAAGGCCACGCTGAAAGCGGTACCGCTTTTCAAAGGGGATGACGGCCGGAGTACGACAGTACGGTCGTCCTCCCAGGTTACATCCCCCCGTACCGATGGTTCAAGGCTGAAGAGCCGTCCGGTTACAGGCTTCACAGCCGCGTCGGACGTCAGCCTTACCCTGATGGCATCATGAGTGCCCACCATGCCAGCTGTATGCGAACTAATGTAAGCGGGCGGGACCGGAGAGGATGTGTCGGATGGCTCAGTCCTGGAGCATGCGCTTATAGCCAGTGCGGCGATCAGGAATATGGCTGTGGTTTTCATAACTGGTAACGGTTTAAGATCTGGAACCGGGATAATTTTTAACGGACAATGTCACGTTAATGTACGTCCATTCTTTTTGTCTGCAATACGCGCATAATGCCGGATGTGCAAAAATGTAATTTGAAGTCAACAAAACATGTATTTTCAATCGAAAGTACTGTGCAACCCTACATCGGACCTTCTCCGTCTGTGCTTCCGGATCCGTTCAGGACTGCATCCATTCTGAAAAACTATGAAGAACTGTCCTACCCTTTTTAACCTGATATCATTCTGCTGTTTCCTGGTGCTCGCATCCTTCCACGGCCCCGGTCCGGAGGATTCCCGCGAACCAGCCGCGTACGTGGATCCCTTTATCGGTACCGATGGCCACGGGCACACGTTCCCCGGTGCGACTGTGCCCCACGGGATGGTGCAGCTGAGCCCGGATACCCGTCTCGGCGGCTGGGACGGCGCCTCCGGTTACCACTATTCCGACAGTGCAATCTACGGGTTCTCCCATACCGCCCTGAACGGTACCGGCGTGGGCGATTATGGCGACATCCTGCTCATGCCGGTGGCCGGGCCTCCGGTGTTCATTAACGAAGAATACAAATCGCCCTTCCGCAAGGAGACCGAACATGCCGAAGCGGGCTACTACACCGTTTTCCTCGACAAACCGGGCGTGCTGGCCGAGATGACGGCAACCACACGTGTTGGTTATCACCGCTATACCTTTCCCGCCTCGGATGAGGCCCACATCATCATCGATCTGGAGCATCGCGACCGCGTGGTGGAGTCGTGGATCGAGATCGTGAGCGATACCGAAATCCGTGGCCTCCGCCGCTCTACCAACTGGGCCAACAACCTGGTCTGGTACTTCCACATGGAGTTTTCGCGGCCCTTCGAACGCACCGGCATCGCCGTCGACGACATGCTTCAGGATGGCCTCATATACGCCGAAGGCCGGAATATCAAGGCATTTGTCGGCTTCGATACGGAAGAAGGCGACGTGATCGAAGTGAAAGTGGCGCTCTCGGCGGTCGATGCCGAAGGGGCACGCCTTAACCTGCAGGCCGAGGTGCCGGCATGGGGTTTTGATAAGGTGCGCAGCGATGCCTTTAGCGCGTGGAACCGGGAACTGAGCCGGATCCGTGTCGGTGGAGGTACCCGCGAGCAGAACATCGTGTTCTACACGGCCATGTACCACGCCTCCATCCAGCCGAACACCTTTTTTGATGTGGACGGTCGCTACCGGGGCATGGACCGCGATATCCATCAAAAAGAGGATTTCGACATCTACACCGTTTTTTCGCTGTGGGATACCTACCGCACCTGGCACCCCCTCATGACCATCATCGATCAAAAACGGACTACCGACTACATCCACGTGATGCTCGACATGTACAAAAAGGGTGGGCTTCTGCCCATCTGGGAGCTTGGCGCGAACGAAACCTACACCATGATCGGCAACCACGCCATTTCGGTGATCGCCGATGCGTACATGAAGGGGATCCGCGATTTTGATGCCGAACTGGCTATGGAGGCGATGCTCCACAGTGCCACCCGCGACCATTACGGCCTCGACGCGTACCGCCGACATGGACACATCCCCGGTGACCTTGAGCATGAATCAATTTCCAAAACCCTCGAATACGCCTACAACGACTGGAACATCGCCGTGATGGCCCGCGAAATGGGGCTGGAAGACGTGTACCGCGAGTATATCCATCGGGCACAATTCTACAAAAACATCTTCGATCCGGAGACCGGTTTCATGCGTCCGCGCCTGAACGGCGGCTGGCTCACCCCGTTCGATCCCACCACGGTCGACTGGCACTTCACCGAGGCGAATTCCTGGCATTACAGCTTCTATGTACCGCAGGATGTAACCGGTCTCATCGAACTACACGGGGGTAAGGAATCCCTGGCCGCGAAGATCGACGAAATGTTCGAG
>JAIVHB010000059.1 GCA_020201275.1 Rhodothermaceae bacterium
GTTTTGCCCTGCCTGAGGTGAAACTGGGCCT
Organism: Rhodothermaceae bacterium; assembly: GCA_020201275.1. Classification (GTDB taxonomy): domain Bacteria; phylum Bacteroidota; class Rhodothermia; order Balneolales; family Cyclonatronaceae; genus RECM01. The sequence continues at coordinate 32 of JAIVHB010000059.1, forward strand.
GCTACCGGGAGCCGGAGGCACACAGCGCCTGCCCCGGCTGGTGGGTGTGCCCAAAGCGCTCGATATCATGCTTACGGGTAAAAATATCTATCCGCGTCAGGCCCTGAAGATGGGCTTGCTGGATGAGATGACCCACAAGTATGCACTCCGCACGGCCGCGCTGAATGTGGCCAGAAAACTGGCGAAAGGATGGAAGCCTAAAAGGAAGATGGCCCTGGCAGACAGGGCCCTGACCCACACACCCCTGCGCAGCATCGCCTTCAGTAAGGCCCGCAAAACGGTGCAGGCTAAAACACTGGGAAATTATCCTGCCCCGCCCAGAATCATTGAAGCCGTCGAAAAAGCCGTTACGGCCGGCCGGCGTGAGGGACGTGAATTCGAGACCCGCGCCTTCACCAGCCTGGTGTTCACCCCCCAAAGCAAGGCCCTGGTGAACCTGTTCTTCGCCATGACCGACTCGAAAAAACGCCTCGACAAATCGAAAACCGGCAAAACCGGTACGATAGCTGTGCTCGGTGCCGGCCTGATGGGCTCCGGCATCGCCGATGTGTCGGCCGGTGGCGGTTACCGGGTACTTCTTAAAGACCGCGACCTGCAGTCGGCGGCCAAGGGCTACGCCGGAATCTGGCAGGAGCTCGACAAAAAGCGCGGCAAGCGGATCATCACTCCCTTTGAGCGCGACCGTACCAGCAGCCTCATCCACCCGACGGGTGATTACCGCGGATTTGAGAAGGCCGACCTGGTGATTGAAGCCGTATTCGAGGATCTTGACATCAAGCACAAGGTGCTGGCCGAGGTCGAAGCGGTAGTGCCCGACCACTGCATCTTCGCGTCGAACACCTCCTCGCTGCCCATCACCGATATTGCGGCCGGGTCAAAACGCCCCGAGCTGGTACTGGGGATGCACTACTTTTCGCCCGTCCAGAAGATGCCCCTGCTCGAGATCATCAAAACGAAAAAGACGTCTGAACGCGCCTTGCATACCGCTATTGAAGTGGGCATGAAGCAGGGCAAAACGGTGATCGTGGTGAACGACGGTCCGGGCTTCTACACCACCCGCATCCTCGCCCCGTTCATGAACGAAGCCATGATGCTGCTCGAGGAAGGCGCCGCCATCGAACAGATCGACAAAGCCATGAAAAAGTTCGGATTTCCCGTCGGTCCGCTCGTGCTCATGGATGAGGTCGGCATCGATGTGGCCGCTCATGTGGCCGGGGTGATGGGGGCCAAATTCCAGGACCGCGGCGTGGAGGGCAGCAAGGCCGCCGAGCGGCTGGATGAAGCCGGGTATGCCGGCAGGAAGAACGGTAAAGGATTTTATACCTATTCGGGCAAAGGTGGCAAAAAGAAAGAGGTGAACCAGGAGATATACCGCTTTTTCGGAGGCACTGAACGCCGGCCGGTAACGCCGGCAATCATCCAGGAGCGCCTTCTTATGGCCATGGTGAACGAAGCCCTGCTCTGCCTGCAGGACGAAATCCTGCTTTCGCCCGCCGACGGCGATCTTGGCGCCATACTTGGCCTCGGTTTCCCGCCCTTCCTCGGCGGTCCGTTCCGTTATATCGATCGGGAGGGTGCGTCGAACATCTTCAGCAGGCTCGACAAGCTCGAAGGTGAACTCGGCATACGGTTCAAACCTGCCGGAATCCTGACCGATGCCGCAAAAAACAGTAAGAAATTTCATTCCTGAATCCAGATTACAACTGCCTCATACAACAAGTTGGATAGTTCTCTGAAGGAAAAATCCCTGTGCATCCGTCTAAAGCCGGTTCAATAAATAAGTTTTTTTTATTAAGAGACTCATTTTACATTGATGCATACATATCATAGTGAACTAATGGGGTTCAAAAATGAAAAAACTATTCACTTTTCTATTCATTGTTGGATTATTGGTCTCCTGTGGATCGGAGAGCAATCCAACATTTACGCTAACTACTACTGTATCCTTGACGTGAATACCACTGCGAATCCGGTCAATATCACAATGACCAGGGATTTCAACATAGTTGCGGTATTTGAAAAGAGGAACTACCCATTGACTATCACGATTATTGGTCAGGGAACAGTTGAAGAAAGAGTAATTCAACAGATAACATCGGATTATCCATATCAAACTATCGTTGAATTAACCCCGGTTCCATCCAGGGGATGGTATTTCAATGAATGGGGTGGCGATTTGAGTGGTAATGAGGTTCCTGTCCAGATAACAGTTGATGGTGTCAGGAATGTGACTGCAGCCTTCAATAGTAATGTATACTTGGGTGAAAACGGTATAACTGTTATGTGTCCTGATGCTCAAGTTGGTGCGGTTGGTATTATAGATGGGGTGGAATATGAAGTAGTTGACAGAAACCTGCTCATTCAGAGAAGGGATGAGGGAGCAGACCTCACTAAAGTGTGTGTGAGCAATGTGACGAATATGGCAGAGATGTTCAGTAATTCCAACTTCAACCAACCCATCGGGAATTGGGATGTAAGTAGTGTTACAAATATGAGTGTGATGTTTCGTGCAAGTCTGTTCAACCAACCCATAGTGAACTGGGATGTAGGTAATGTAACAGACATGTATGGCATGTTTAGCGGAAGTCAGTTTAACCAACCTATAGGGAGTTGGAATGTGGGTAGTGTAACAAATATGGGTTGGATGTTCCGTGAAAGTCAGTTCAACCAACCCATTGGTAATTGGGATGTGGGTAATGTGACGAATATGAGCCGGATGTTTCGTGAGTGCCCCTTCAACCAGGCCATAGGGGATTGGGATGTGAGCAGTGTGACGGATATGATCGAAATGTTTAGCAAAAGTCTATTCAACAAACCCATCGGGAATTGGAACGTGGGTAGTGTTACAGATATGGGTTGGATGTTTCGTGAAAGTCAATTCAACCAACCCATTGGGAACTGGAATGTGGGTAATGTTACGAATATGAGCCGGATGTTTCGTGAAAGCCCCTTCAACCAGCCCATAAGGGATTGGGATGTGAGCAATGTTACGGATATGATTGAGATGTTCAGGGGAAGCCAGTTCAACCAACCCATTAACATTTGGTGTGTAGAAAAAATTGAATCTGAACCGAACAATTTCTCTACAGGAAGTCCACTTACATCAGAATACAAACCAAGGTGGGGAACCTGCCCGGCTAACTAATCGGTAACTGTCCAACCTTGCGGACAGTACTGACCGAACAACCGACCAATTTGGAAATCTCTATGAGAGATAAATCGGGTCGATTAGAAAAGTTGGGGAGTGAAGAAAAGTAAACGGATGCCATTTGTTTTTTGAATCTGCATACGATGAATTTTCATAATAAAAACACTACTTATTTTATTGTAACAGTTTTTTTATATCATGAATTGAATTCATATAACGATGATCTGAACATTTTTAAAAAATTCAAAATCATCATTTTATAAAACAGTAAGTCATTTGATATAATGTGAGATATTTTTGGATTGTCTTTTTTTATCAAAAGTTAGATTAGTTTCAACATCTAAGTTACTGTAAATAAACAGCGCTTGATTTTAATCATGAAAGACCTTTATCTTAACAGGTTACAAGCTAATATTCATTATATCTGAACAAAAATGCCTCAAGTATTGATTTTATTAGGCGATCCGCAAGGTGGTGGCGGCGGATTTGAAAGCCTCATATTCCTGGCCCTGATTTTCGTCATATTCTACTTCTTCATCATACGCCCGCAGTCCAAAAAACAGAAGGAGATTCAGAACAAAGTTTCCGAAATGAAAAAAGGCGACAAGGTTGTTACCTCCGGGGGTGCGATTGGTATCATTGCCAGTATCGAAGACGATACAGTATTGGTGGAAGTGGACAAGGATGTGAAAGTCCGTTTTCTGAAGAATTCGATCACTGACGTCAATCCGCAGAAGTAATAGTCCCATATAATTATCGGGACTTTATAGTATCACATCATAAAAATTCATGCCCAGGTTCAAATTCGACACCATTGAGTCCGCTATTGAGGACATCCGCGACGGGCGGATGGTGATCGTCTGTGACGACGAAGACCGCGAGAATGAAGGCGATTTCGTGATGGCAGCCGAGATGATCACCCCGGAGGCCGTGAACCTTATGGCAAGGTACGGTCGGGGCCTGATCTGTACGCCCATCACGCGTGAGCGCGCCTATGACCTGAACCTGGAGCGGATGGTTGAGAACAATACCGAATCGCAGGAGACCGCCTTTACGGTATCCGTTGATCTGCGAGATGGTACTACTACCGGAATATCCGCTTCTGACCGGGCCAATACGATACAGGGCCTGATCAAGCCGGGCAAGAAACCCGACGATTTCCGCCGTCCGGGCCATATTTTCCCGCTCATTGCTGCCGAAGGTGGCGTGCTGCGGCGGGCCGGGCACACCGAGGCCGCCGTAGATCTGGCCAAACTGGCAGGGGACTATCCCGCCGGGGTGATCTGCGAGATAATGAACGAAGACGGCTCAATGGCCCGCCTTCCCGATCTGATCAAAGTGGCGAAACGCTTCAAAATGAAGCTGATCACTATAAAGGATCTCATCGCCTACCGCATGCAGAACGAGTCGCTGGTTCGCGAGATGATCGACATCGAACTGCCGACCGTGTACGGCAATTTCCGGCTCCACGCCTTTGAGGAAAAGCTGACTGGCGGCAACCACCTCGCCCTGGTCAAGGGCACTTGGGAGGAGAACGAACCGGTACTCGTACGGGTACACTCACTGTGCGTTACCGGTGATATCTTCGGGTCTAAACGCTGCGATTGCGGCGATCAGCTGCACACCGCGCTGCTTAAGGTTGAGCGTGCCGGCAAGGGCATTGTACTGTATATGAACCAGGAGGGGCGGGGTATCGGCCTGATCAACAAACTCAGGGCCTACAAGCTGCAGGAAGAAGGAATGGATACGATAGAGGCCAACGAGGCGCTTGGCTTCAAATCCGACCTGCGCGATTACGGCGTGGGCGCCCAGATACTGCGCGACCTTGGCGTGCGGAAAATGCGCCTGATGACCAACAATCCCACCAAACGCGTCGGCCTGACCGGCTACGGTCTGGAAATCGTGGAGATCGAGCCCATCGAAATCGATCCCTACCCCGAAAACCTGCGCTATCTGAAAACCAAGCGCGACCGGATGGGCCACACGCTCAGCCGCATCGACACACACGATCCGCAGGATGTGATTCGGGGCATTATTTTAAAGTAGTCCCGGGCAAGTAGCTCTTACGCCTTCAGTTTCACCCTGTGGCACAAATCGGTAAAGATCAGGCTCATCCGTTTTGTGTTCAGTTCCCCAGTATTTTTTCCGCGGTCTCCCACGCCAGTTTTGCGCATTTCATACGGGTGGGGAAATCCCGGATGCTCGTAAGCGCTGCGTAATCGGGATCATTTTTTGCGGGTTCCGCGCGTCCGTCGAGCAGTGCATACAGATGGCCTATCGTCCGTCTGGCCTCATCCACCGCACTACCCTCAACAGCTGCAGTGAGCATGGATGCTGATGCCTGGCATATCATGCATCCTTTGCCCGTGTACAATGCTGAAATGATTAAACCGCCTTCGATTGTAAAAAAAAGCGTGATTTCGTCGCCGCATGTGTGGTTGTGGCCGGTTCCGGTATGGGTATATGTTTCAGGAACACAGCGCCGGGCAGGGCTCTTGTAGTGCCCGATCAGCAGTGTATTATAAAGGTCCTGTACCGACATTTACTTTCCGTATTGCAAGGGGCCGGAACATCCAGCCGATATCTGAATCTCAAGAGGTTTTAAGTAGTATGAAAACAATGATCAATGCAGCAGGATACTTAAAGATGCAGAAGAATGCAGAAGGATGTTGAAGGATGCGGCGGCCGGCCGGATCAGACTTCATCGTTTGTTTTTCGGTCGTTTTGACCGCTTTCCGAAACAGGCAATTCGGTATCCTCATTTCCAGCACTGTCTGCAGGGCGGGATGCTGATGCGGCAGATGCAGTTGCCGAAGTAGAAGATGATGCCGGTGAAGGTGCAGTAGATTCTTCAGATGAATCAGTTGCAGATGCCGAAGTAGAAGATGATTTCTCTTTTGGCTTGTCGTGCGGAAGTATCCACTTGCCGAAGATAAGCAGCGAAAAAATCGCAATGCTTATACCCATATCGGCCACATTGAAGATATACGGGAAAACCCGGTAACTGCCTATCTCAAGCGTAAAATGGATGAAATCGACCACGTGACCGTCAAGCCATGAGCCGTAGTCCATAATTCTGGCCATAAAAATGCGGTCGGTGATGTTGCCCAGCGCACCACCGATGATCAGGCCCATGCATACCAGATAGCCGGTATTGGCTTCCTTCATTGTTCGGGAGATGTAATAGATTATGGCAAACGTGGCTACTATGGCTACCAGGCTGATGATCCAGGTATCGGCCCACGTGATACCGAGGGCCATCCCCGGATTCTTGGTGAAATTGAACGAGAGCCAGCCATCGATCAGCGTTAGTCTATGCAGATCGGGATTTGTACGGATCACGTACTTCGACCACTGATCCACTACATACAGGATCATAGCGGTTGACGTAAGGATCAGGATTTTATTTCTGGGAGATCGCAAGGACTACCGACGCTTTAATTTGGCTTCAATGCTGATCTGGGTGTGGGGTACCGCTTCAAGCCGGCCTTTAGATATCTTCTTCCCTGTTACCTTGCACACGCCGTAGGTCTTATTATCGATGCGTTTCACGGCATCATCCAGATACTTGATGAATTTCTTTGTACGGTTGTACAGCATGTAGGTCTTTTCACGTTCCTGGGCATCCGTACCTGCATCAGCCATGTGAAAGGAATAGGCAGACTCGTCCGAAGCATTTTCAGTGCTGTCTTTAAGTGCATCCATCAGCATCCCGAGATCCTTTTCAGCTTCATCCCGCTTGTTGATTATAATGTCGCGAAAATACTCAAGCTCCTCATCGGTATAAGGTGAGATGCGTTTTTCTTTGTCTGTATTGTTTTCCATGATCAGGCTGCTGTAATCAGTTTAGGTTACGTTTAATGGCAATTTTACACTGATGACCGTCAATTTCCCACTCTTTCACGTAATCAGGACTGTTCAGGTTCCCGGAAGTTACGTTTTCGGCGAGGGTTTCGGTCATAATATAGTCGTTTAGATCCTTGATTGCTTTTTCCAGGTCGGCAGTTGCTTCAAACCGGATATTGATGCGATCTGTTACATTGAAATCGGCTTCTTTTCTCATATTCTGAACCCTGTTGATAAATTCTCTGGCGAGGCCTTCGTTTATCAGTTCTTCCGTCAGGTTGGTGTCGGCGGCTACTGTAACGCCCCGTTCGGTTTCTACCGACCAACCCTCCAGGCCATCCCTGATTATCTCAATATCTTCGCGAACCAGGGTTACACTTTCACCATCATCAAGGGGAATGGTAACGCTGCCGGAAGCTTCAAATGCATTAATATCTGTTGATGTAAAGATATTGATTTTCCCGGCAACCATTTTCATTTTTTTACCAAGTTTCGAGCCCAGCACAGGATAGTTGGGTTTTGCACTTTTCCGTACGATTCCGGAGTCGTCATCCACAAATTCGAGCGCCTTCACGTTCACCTCGTCGAGAATGATATGCTTTACCGATTCTATGGCAAGCCGCTCTTCTTTACTGTTGCTCGGCAGAATGATCCTTGCAAGGGGCTGCCTTACATTCACATTGATCTTGTTCCGGATACGCAGCACGGTTGAGGAGATAATCCTGGCCAGGTCCATGCGGTATTCAAGTGCCTTGTTAATGGATGTTTCTTCAACAGT
>JAIVHB010000060.1 GCA_020201275.1 Rhodothermaceae bacterium
GAATCGCGGGGTTGCTCGGGGAGCCCCAAAGTTGCAAACCTGAACAGGTGGTGCCCGAAGACTTCGCGCCGTGCATTTATCAGCTTTCGCTGTGTAAATTCATCACCGGGCCGTATATCGGACTCCCGCAGGATATAGGCTTCGGATACCGTTTCGGCACCCTCCACCTCGAAAGTGTCGAAATAGGATTTCGGACCGGGATCAAGAACAATTTTTAAAAAAGCTTTTCTTGCAAGTGTATCAACATCTCCGTGCATCGAGATCTCCGGAAAGGCATATCCCAGATTCCGGAATACATCCAGAAAGAGGTTCTCCACATCCGGGAATCGGATCAGTTCATACCGTTTACCCTCTCTCAGGGGATTCTGTCTCAGGGCACGATTATAACTCCTTTTGTCGATAATATTTTTGACGGTACCGCTGTCGGCATCAATCCTGATGTTGATGCTGTCGATGAGTACGGGTTCGTTTTCGGTGATCAGAAATGTCACATTCCGGTAGTGTTCTTTACTGCCGGTTCTCACGTCATACTCAACCCTCGCATCATGGAATCCCCGCCGGTTGTAAAAATTTCTGATACGTATCACATCCCTCCGCACCTCATTTTCGCTGAATTCAAAGCCTTCTTTTTTCCAGAAGAGCAGTTTTCTGAAAAAACCCGGTGCTTCGGTGGCGATGATTTCACGCAGCAAAATTGACGGATAGGTTGCATCGCCCTCAAACCGGACTTTTCTGACAGAGGGCCTTGGAGGAACCCCATCCTGGTACATCTCTGTGCTCACAAAAGAAACTTCAGAATGTGCAGTTATTCCGTTGGCACAGACAGGTTCAACCTGCCCCGGAAGAATAATAAAAACCGCAAGCAGAGCGTAAAAAAAGCACCTGAAGATGAATTTTGTAGTCAATGTTGATTATTGTTTCAAACGGAACCGAACGAATCAGTATCATTCCGGATTACCAAAGTTCCTAAAATAATAAATTGTTAAGCGTTTTGTGGTTCATTATCGTTTGCAGTTTCAGAACATATTGTTTTTAGTAAACGCAGACGACATTTAAATGTTGGAAAGGCATCTTTACATTTATGGGGATCTATTCCAGATACATATTCCCAAGGATGATGGACATGGGCATGTCCGACGGTCCATTTACCGCATACAGGCAGAAGTTGCTGAAGGATGCGGGCGGCAGTGTGCTTGAAATCGGGATAGGAACCGGCCTGAACCTCCCCCATTACGGAAAGGCTGTGACGAAGCTGAGCGGGATAGATCCGAATCCGGGTATGTCGACAATTCTCCGGAAAAGATCCGGCGCGGATTACCCTTTTGAAACCGAATTTATACAGGGCGATGCAACAGCACTGCCTTACAATGACCACTCGTTCGATGTGGTGGTGAGTACCTGGACACTCTGCTCCGTTACCCCGGCCAGCCGTGCACTTGAAGAGATCGCCAGGGTGCTGGTGCCGGGCGGAGAGTTTCTGTTCATCGAGCACGGTTTAAGCCCCGACAGGGGAGTCGGATGGTTTCAGCATGTACTAACCCCGATACAGAAACGCATCGCCGACGGGTGCCATCTGAATAAACCGATACCCGAGATTATTGAATCCAGCCCGCTTCAAACGGTCAGGATCGAAACCTTTTACATGCAAAAGGTGCCGAAATTCGGGGGATATACATTTATGGGCATGGCCCGTAAGCAGAAGCCCGAAAAGAGGACCGTATAATAATGGCCTCTAAAAAAAGGAACGAGCAGTTTTTACCCGATATCCCAGGTGTTGCCGCTGTGGAAAAGGTCGTTCACGCTTTTGAAATTGGTTTTGGATCGTGCCCGCTCGATGGCCTTATGCACGTCCTGCTCATATTGCGGTGCCTCGACACTGCGGATCACTCCCATAGCAACCGGGAATTCGGGCAGCTGAAGTTTAACCAGTGCGGCGTGCATCTGAGATCCTGCATCGTGAACATCGTGAACCAGCACACCGGCCGATTCCGGTGTATTGCCGTTCAGTGGTACTGCTTCCAGCCGCATACCGTTTACTTTTAAACCGAACTTCTGGTCCTTTCCATAGATCATGGGTTTGCCATGTTCAAGAAGAAGCTGGTTGTCGTCTTTGGTATCGTTGCCGGTAATCTGCTCGTGGATGCCATCCGTAAAAATGACGCAATTCTGCAGTACTTCGATCACGGATGTGCCCTTGTGGTGATAGGCCTGCATCATTACCTCTTCCATCAGCTGATGGTTGTTGTCGGGTACACGGGCAAAGAACGTGGCCCCGGCCCCGATGGCAATGTCGCCGATGTTGAACGGGTTTTCGATACTTCCGTCAGGTGCCGTTTTCGTTTTCAAACCCGGGGGTGTGGTAGGGGAAGACTGCCCTTTGGTCATCCCGTAGATCCTGTTGTTGAAAATGACAACATTCATATCCAGGTTTCGCCTGCAGGCGTGGATGAAATGATTACCACCGATAGCCATACAGTCGCCGTCGCCGGTGAATACCCAGACATTGAGGCCGGGATTGGCCAGTTTTACACCCGAAGCTACCGCCAGGGCTCGGCCATGAATAGAGTGTACACCGTAGGTATCCAGGTAGTAGGTTATTCTTGAAGAGCAGCCTATACCCGATACATTCACGAAGTTCTGTTTTTCGTGACCCATCCGGGCAAACGCTTTCTGCATGTTGGCCAGAATCATATAATCACCGCAACCCGGGCACCAGCGTACCGACTGATCGCTCACGAAATCTTTCTTCGTCAATTCGGCTTTATTCTCTTTTACATCTGTTTGCATGGCTATTCTGTTAGAGTATTGATGATTGCGGCTTTAATCTCTGATGTGAAGAAAGGCTGGCCCTGTATTTTGTTAAACTGCTTGAAGTTCAGGCCCGGGAATTTCGCCCTGAGATAATTGACAAACTGACCATTGTTCAATTCGCAAACCAGTATCTGTTCGAAACTGCCGAGAATTCCCTCTGTGTTTTCGGGCAGCGGATTGATGTAGTTGAAATGGGTATAACCGATATCTTTCCCGCCTTCCTCAAGCAGTTCAATCACGGCGGTATTGATGGCTCCGTGCGTACTGCCCCAGCCAACAACAAGCAATTTGCCGGACGCGGCACCGATTACTTTTTGCTTCGGCAGTTTTCCTGCGATCCCCTCAATCTTGGCCTCCCTGATCTTCGTCATTTTCTCATGATTCTGAGGCTCGTACGTCAGGTTGCCGGTAATCTCCTGCTTTTCAAGGCCGCCGATACGGTGCTCGAAGCCTTTGTCGCCGGGACTCATCCAGTAGCGGTTCAGAGAATCGGGCTGCCGGAGGTAGGGTTTCCACTCTTCAGCAGGCTTATCGAATTTGGGAACGCTGATGTCGGGTAGTTCGCCGTTTTCCGGGATCCGCCACGGGCTGGTACCGCTCGACAGGTACGAATCTGACAGCAGGACGACAGGGGTAGTGTTTTCCATGGCGATTTTGGCTGCCATATAGCTGTAGTAGAAGCAGTCGTCGGGCGAACTGGCGGCCATCACAACCAGCGGGGCCTCACCGTGCCGGCCGTAGAGAGCCTGGTACAGATCGCTCTGTTCCGTTTTGGTGGGCAGGCCGGTAGATGGACCAGCGCGTTGAACGTTGATCAGAACAAGGGGTAATTCCGCAATTACGGCCAGGCCCATGGCCTCTGTTTTAAGCGAAGCACCGGGACCGGAAGTGGTAGTGGCAGAAAGATTGCCGCTGAACGCCGCTCCCACAGCCGCGCATACCGCTGCGATCTCGTCTTCTGCCTGGAATACAATCGCGCCCATATCTTTCCGTGCCGAAAGTTCGTGAAGTATTTCGGATGCGGGTGTAATGGGGTAGGAGCACAGGGATAACTTTTTACCGCTGTTCTCCGCTGCTGCCAGCAGGCCCCAGGCCGCCGCGGTATTACCGTCGATGTTTCTGTAGGTGCCTTTCGGCAGATTGGCCGGGGGGATGATGATGGAGGGGCCCATCAGCTCGGTGCTCACGGCAAAATTATAGCCCGCCTCGAGCGCAAGTCTGTTCGCCTGGAGCATGACCGGTTTTTTGCCGAACTTTTTCTCCAGAAATACGATGATGTTATCCAGCGGCCGGCTGAAGAGATAATTGACCACTCCCAGTGCAAACATATTCTTGCTGCGGGTCATCACCTGGTTTTCCAGTCCGAGATCCTTCAGCGCTTCCCTTGTGAGCGATGTGGCCGGTGTACGGAAAACATGATAGTCGTTCAGTGAATCATCTTCGAGGGGATTGGTGTCGTAATCGGCCTTCTTAAGGTTCCTGGTATTAAAGCTGTCCTTGTCGGCAATGATGGTGCCGCCGGGTTTGAGAAAACCGAGATTGGCTTTCAGGGCGGCCGGGTTCATCACAACCAGTACATCAACCTTGTCGCCGGGCGTGTAGATTTCCGTGCCGCCGATCTGTATCTGGAAACTGGAAACTCCCCCCACACTGCCCTGGGGAGCCCGTATCTCGGCGGGAAAATCGGGAATGGTGGTCAGGAGCCATAGTCTTCTGGTGAAAGTAAGTTGTGATATAATGCTGATGCGCAGCGTTCCGGCAGTCTAACCGTGAAGGAAAGTCCGTCTTTGAAGCAGAACATCTTCAGATTCTACATGATCCGGATCGTGGATGATGCAGTCGGGTACCGGACAGAAAGCTATACACTGCTCTTCATCATGGAATCCCTTGCACTCGGTGCATTTGTCGGTTACGATGAAGAAAAATTCATCGGATAATGCAGGCTGCATTTCTTCCGCACTAACTTCTTTTCCATTGAGCAGGGTAACGTTACCGGTCAGGGTTGTACCATCTGCCATCGACCATTCTGCCCCGGCTTCATAAATGGCCTGGTTCGGGCATTCGGGTTCGCAGGCTGCGCAGTTTATACATGTATCAGTAATTAAAACGGCCATAATAGTTCTCTGTATTTTGTTTATATATTCAGTTAAAACAATAAATTATCATATAATTATATCGTATTGGACGATATTAATAGAGAATTGGATATAAAACTCTAATTAAAAGTAATACAAAAGAACACTTCTCACAAGAAAATGGGGGCAATCGGTTGAATTTAGATTCGGTATAGATAATCAGAACCTAATACCGGTCCATAGGTTTTTGCTGCGTGGGTGTGCTACAAATGTGTAATCGCTGCAGCTTTTTTATGTGCTGTTGCTGTATTAATATTTGACTGCGTGAATGCAATAGTTTCAACTTCAAAATGTGATACCGGTATCACGCCGCTCTATGGCATGATACCGGCATAAAACAAATTTATCTGAAATTTTCTGTTCTGAACCCCTGGAGGATTTTGATATAGTTGGCTCTTTCAAAAGCACCCGGATCTGCAACGGAAGCGGAGCTCATGGCCCCTTTCATCTCTTCAAGGGATTCATACTCTTTCTCTTCCATCCAGGCCGTCATATCTTTCAGTATGGTTTTTAATACGCCGGGACCGTTATACAAAAGTACGGAGGCCATCATGGCAACATCAGCACCGGCAAGGATCATTTTTATGACATCTTTGGCCGAATGTATGCCCGTGGTGGCTGCAATGCTGCATGTGAGGTGCGGCCTGAGCATCGCGATCCAACGCAGGGGCAGTCTTTTCTCGAAACTGCTGCTCAATTCCAGGCTCGGCTGAACTTCGAGTGTATCGAGGTCGATGTCGGGCTGATAAAACCGGTTGAACAGAACAAGCCCGTCGGCCCCGGCTTTTTCGAGTCTAAGGGCCATGTTTCCGAATGAGCTGAATGAGGCCCCAAGCTTCACAGAAACCGGAATGCTTACCGATTCCTTTACGGTGGTAAGATCGTCGAGATACATCTGCTCAACGGTTTCGGATGTTAGTGTGGGGTCTGCCGCTATGTAATAGATGTTCAGTTCAAGGGCATCGGCGCCGGCATCTTCCATTTTTTTGGCATACGACATCCATCCCCCTTTCGATACACCGTTCAGGCTCGCGATAACGGGTATCTCAACCGCGTTTTTAAGACTCCGGATCTGCTCGAGATAATCTTCGGCGTGCAGGTTATGATACTCCTGCGGTTCCGGGAAGTAACTTAGCGCTTCTGCGTAGCTTTCGGCAGAGGTGTTAAGGAAATGGTCGAGTGCCTGGTTTTCGCTGTTGATCTGTTCCTCAAACAGGGAATACATAACAATGGCTGAGGCGCCTGCGTCTTCCAGCTTTTTCACACTGTCCACATCGGTTGACAGGGGTGAGGCCGATGGTACAAGCGGATTTTTGAGGGGGATGCCCAGGTATGTGGTTTCTAATTTCATGATTCAATCCTGTTTCTGATTATTGTTATTCCTCATCAATTATTGATTATCCTCACCATTTTCAGGTTGACCCTGTACTTTTTCCGGTTCATAAACCGTAGTCATATGCTCATATATGCGCCACTGCTCATCGACACCTTTCTGCGCCTGGATCATCAGTTCTTTGGCGATTTTTGGATTCGATTTTGCCAGCATGAGATATCTCATCTCGTTGTAGGCATAATCTTTGAACGCAATTTTCGGTGCTTTGGAATCAAGCTGGAAGGGGTTCTCACCCTTCGCTGTTTTGCGCGGATCAAATCTGAAGAGCGGCCAGTATCCGGAGTCGACAGCCTTTTGCTGCTGTTGCAGGCCGTATTTCATGTCGTAGCCGTGTGCAATACAATGGCTGTACGCGATTATGATTGACGGACCAGGATAGCGCTCGGCTTCCAGTATGGCTTTCATGGTCTGTGTGTCGCTTGCACCCATGGCAATGCGTGCAACATAGGCATGTCCGCCGGTAATGGACATCAAACCCAGGTCTTTCTTGCCGGTGCGTTTACCGGCTGCGGCAAATTTGGCGATTGCCCCGAGAGGTGTTGCCTTGGAGCACTGTCCGCCGGTATTGGAGTAGACCTCGGTATCCATCACGAGTATATTTACATCACGTCCGCTGGCCAGTACATGATCGAGACCGCCATATCCGATGTCGTACGCCCAGCCGTCGCCGCCGAATATCCAGACGCTCTTACGCACCAGGTAATCGGCCAGGCTGTGCAGCATTTTGGCATCGTTGGTGTCAGATTTTTCCAGCAATTGCTTGAGTTCGTGTACACGTTCTCGCTGCTCGAAGATGCCCGGTTCCGTAGACTGGTCAGCACTCAGAATCGCTTCTGTAAGTCCGTTACCGATCTGGCCGTTCATCTTTTTGAGCAACCCGCGGGCCTGCTCTTCATGCTGGTCGATGGTAAGCCGGAAGCCAAGGCCGAATTCGGCATTGTCTTCGAACAGGGAGTTCGACCATGCGGGACCGAGCCCGTGTTCGTTGGTGGTATAAGGGGTTGCCGGCAGGTTGCCACCGTAGATCGATGAGCAGCCGGTCGCATTGGCAATGACCATGCGGTCGCCGAATAGCTGGGTGATCACCTTGATGTAGGGTGTTTCGCCGCAACCCGCACAGGCGCCCGAGAATTCAAAAAGCGGCTGAAGGAACTGGGATCCTTTTACGCTTTCATATTTCAGCTGCGAACGGTCGTATTCGGGGATGGTAAGGAAGAAATCCCAGTTCACTTTTTCCTGCTCCAGCAGCGGATCGATGGATGCCATGTTGAGGGCTTTACGGCCAACTTCCTTGCGGTCTTTAGCGGGGCAAACTTCCACGCAAAGCTCACATCCCGTACAATCTTCGGGAGAAACCTGGATGCTGATTTTGGTATTATCAGGCCATTCGCGGCCTTTGGCATCCATAAACTTGAAGGTTTCAGGCGCCGCTTCAAGCAGGGAGCCGTCATAGGCTTTCATCCGGATAACGGCATGCGGACACACCATCATGCACTTGCCGCACTGTATACAGATATCCGGTTCCAGAACGGGAATATCGAGGGCGATGCCTCTCTTCTCCCATTGTGTGGTACCCGTGGGGAAGGTGCCGTCGGGCTGGAACGCGCTTACCGGCAGGCTGTCTCCATTGCCCGAAATGATCTCGGCAATTACGTTCTGCAGGTATTCGGGTGCTTCTTCAGGTACGGCAGGCCTCATTTTCAGGGTAGAGCTTGCTTCTGCAGGAACAATTATTTCGAACAGGTTTTCGACAGAATTGTCGACGGCTGCGTAATTGCTCTGCAGTATTTTCTCACCCTTGCTTCCGTATGCCTTCTTGATGGCATCCTTAATCATGAGAATGGCCTGCTCTTTCGGCAGGATTTCCGAAATGGCGAAAAAGCAGGTCTGCATCACCGTGTTGATGCGCGTACCCATGCCATTTTCACGTGCTACCTTGTAGGCATCAATACTGTAGAATTTGAGTTTTTTGTCGATTATCTGCTGTTGTACGTCCCGGGGTATGTGGTTCCACACCTCTTCGGGCGAATAGGGGGCATTCAACAGGAACGTGGCCCCCACGCGGGCATGGCGGAGCATATCGAAACGGGTGAGGAACTGGAACTGATGACAGGCGATAAACCGTGCCTTGTCGATCAGATAAGCCGAACGGATGGGGTTTGGTCCGAAACGGAGATGTGAAACGGTAGTGGCACCCGATTTTTTGGAGTCGTAGACAAAATAGCCCTGGGCATTGAAATCGGTGTTGTCGCCGATAATTTTGATGGAATTCTTGTTGGCACTCACCGTACCATCTGCGCCAAGACCGTAGAACAAACCTTCAAACACCTCTTTATCGCCGGTCCACCCGTTACTTGTGTAATCAAGGCTTTTGTGGGTTACATCATCGTTGATGCCGATGGTGAAATGGTTTTTCGGCTTGTCCGCTTTTAATTCGTCGAAGATCCGGGAGATCATCGGCGGGGTGAACTCTTTGGAGGAGAGTCCGTAGCGGCCGTTTATAAGTTTGAAGTCATGTATGAAAGACTTCCATTTCTCTGTGCGGTTTTCCTGCAGGGCAGTAAGAATGTCGGAATAGAGGGGTTCACCGGCACTTCCCGGTTCTTTTGTACGGTCGAGAATGGCTATTCCTTGAACGGTATCCGGGATGGCTTCGACCAGGTCGCGCATGCTGAACGGACGGAACAGGCGTATTTTTATGATGCCGACTTTTTCACCTTTTTCGTTCAGTTTGTCAACCGTTTCGTGAGCCGTTTCTGCTCCTGAGCCCATCAGGATGATTATTCGTTCTGCGTCTTCAGGGCCGTGATACTCGAATAATTTGTATGCTCTGCCGGTGATTTTGGCGAATTTATCCATGGTCTTTTGCACGATAGCCGGGCAGGCCTCGTAGAAGGTATTTCCCGACTCCCTGGCCTGGAAGAAAACATCCGGATTTTGTGCCGTGCCGCGTAACACCGGTTTATCGGGGGTGAGTGCCCTTTTCCGGTGGCTGATGATCAGTTCGTCGTCAATCATCTGTCTCATGTCGTCGGTTGAGAGCTGATGTATCTTCTGCACCTCATGGGATGTTCTGAAGCCGTCAAAGAAATGGATGAACGGGATGCGCGATTCGAGGGTGGCTGCATGAGCGATCATGGCCATATCCATCGCCTCCTGAACGCTGTTCGAACTCAGCAGTGCCATACCGGTCATTCGCATGGCCATCACATCGCTGTGATCACCAAAAATGGAAAGTGCGTGTGTGGCTATGGTCCGTGCAGCAACGTGTACAACGGCCGGGGTGAGTTCGCCGGCAATTTTGTACAGGTTGGGCATCATGAGCAGCAGCCCCTGCGAAGCGGTAAAGGTAGTGGTCAATGCACCGGTCTGAAGGGCCCCGTGCATGGTACCGGCCGCCCCGCCTTCGCTCTGAAGTTCCACAACCTCCGGAACCACGCCCCAGATATTCTTTTTACCGGCCATGGTCCATTCATCCGACCATTCACCCATGGGAGAAGCGGGTGTAATGGGATAAATGGCAATAACTTCACTCAGGTGATGAGCTACATAGGCAGCGGCTTCGTTTGTTTCAAAACGACTAATAATATTACAATATCTGAGTTTAAAAGAGTGCTGTCACGATGAATTTCCGGGTTTCGTCAGATTTATTATGCTGTCCGCTTTAAGGGCGTCTGCAGCCAGGCATTCCAGTGTTTTTTCCTGAAAAAGATGGCGGAGGCACTCCCTGAATTTTTTGTATTCGGTATGGATAGGGCACTGATCGTTGTCGTCACAATCTTTATAAACTATTCCGCATTTGTTGAATATATCGAGGCCGTCGATGGCCGCCACCACCTCGATCAAAGTGATTTCCACGGGAGGCCGGCTCAGCCGGAACCCGCCATTCGGACCTTTCATGGAGATGAGAAGCTTGTTACGCACCAGCAGCTGCAAAATCTTGCTCAGGAAATGTTTCGGTATGTTCTGTTCAGAGGCAATCTCGCTTAACTCTACATTTTTTTCTTCTGAAGAGTGAAGGGCTATATAAAACATTGCCTGTAATCCGTAATGGCAAGATGCTGAAAACATAGGTACCTGTTTTGTGAAATTGGAATTATTCGTGCCGGATCAGAGTCCGATACCGGGGAGAATAAAAGTTCATCATCCGCAGTATACCTTCTTGCCGGGGCATAATAACTGTATAACTGAACCGTGACCGCATATGCTGTAATTTCTATTTCAGATATTTAGACAATAAACTCTATATTAATGTAATCAAAAACAAACGTCTCTACAAACTGCACGGATAAATATTTATGCTATTAACCGGATGGGCCGACGCATTACTTCTGGCAGAGTTATAATTTCTCAGCCGGTTTCCGCAAATTGACAATGCTGTTACCGTTTTCAATATCCTGGGTGAGCTGATGCAGCGTCTTTGTTTCAAACAGATCTTTTACCCGCTCCCGTACAATTTTAAAATCGTGATGGATCGGGCAGGGGTTGCTGTCTGAACATTTTTTGAAACCGATGCCGCATTGGGTAAATACATCGAGGCCGTCGATCGCAGCAATAACCTCGATCAGTGTAATTTTCTCTGCAGGCCTGCTTAAACGGAATCCGCCGGTTGGCCCCTTCATCGAGATCAGCAGTTTACTCCTCACCAGCAGTTGAAGAATTTTACTTAGAAAATGCTTGGGGATATCCTGTTCGGAAGCTATCTGGGTAAGATCCACATTTTTATCCGGTGATGAATGCAGCGCGATATACAACATGGCCTGCAGCCCGTAGTGACACGAGGTTGAAAACATTTGTTATTTTTAGTTTTGAATTGACCGGAGGAATATAAAAAACTGCAACCGGTTTCGTATGCAGTTAATGGAATAATCAGGTGTTGTTTCAGCCATTCTGTATGCTATCGCCTGCTTTTGCTATAACGAGCTCTCTTACCGTTACAGCAGCGTCGGTGCATTCCTGAACCATGCAGGTATCGTCGCAGAAGTAGACAGCTTCCTCTTTTTCCTGCCGAACATCCCTGTTAATGCAATTCATTCTGGAGAAATCGAGGGTTTTCAGCTTATCATCATACTGAAGGCTGAAATCCAGTAGCTCGAAAAGCGTAGGGGATTCTTCAACCGGTTTGTTGTTTTCTTCGGCATACAGCAGGTACAGGCATTGCATAAAACGGTATAACGCACTTCTGGCATTGATGCAGACGGAATAGGTAACCACGTCGTGCGAAGGCTTGTATAGCTCGTTTCGGGCAATATTCAATTCGGTCTCTGCCTGCCGGAACAGTTGTTTCAGGTTTTCTTTATTCATAATCCCAGGATTTTTTATCTGTTCATTTTTAACGAAAGTAACCCGTTTTTCAGGAAACTGAATCTGCCGGGTGGTCCGGATATCGATACTGTACACTCACATACCAAACATTTTTAAGGAATACCGTGCAAATTCAATGATGGGTGTGAAATAGACTCCGAACAGCAGCACAGGGATGAGAAGTAAAAACAGAATTACTTTTGATCCCGCATCGAAAACCAGCGGTTCCGATATGCCGTCAGACTTGAAAAAGAACATATTTCTTACCACCCGGATGTAGTAGAACAAGGAGATGACGGTCGTTACACCGGCGATTAAAGCAAGCCAGATCCAACCGGCACTGATGGCCGCCCCGAAAATGTAGAGTTTGGCAACGAAGCCGGCAGTAGGCGGAAATCCGGTGAGTGCAATCAGGAAAATGGTCATGGCAATGCACTCCATCGGAGCCCGGTACCCGAGTCCTTTATATTTTTCGATCGACTCTGTACTCAGCTTGTTCGAGAACAGCATGGCCACGTAAAAAGCCCCCAGATTCATGAACAGGTATAAGAAAACGTAGATCATTATCGCGGTGATGCCTTCATCTGTAAGCACCACGAAACCCATGAGGATGTAGCCGGCATGTGCAATACTCGAGTAGGCCAGCATCCGCTTGATATTGTCCTGTTTCAGGGCTGTGAGGTTTCCCGCTATCATGGCCATTGCCGCCATAAAGGCCAGCAGCATGTTCCAGTTAAGCCCTTCAAAAATGGGCCAGTCGCCGATAATCTGAACGCTGCCGGCATCCATGAACGAAACCTTGAACAGGCGTATCATCAGGGCGATGGCCGCGACTTTTGATGCCACGGAAAGATAGGCCGTAATGGTGATGGGTGCCCCTTCGTACACATCCGGCGCCCAGAAATGAAACGGAACCAGGGCAATTTTGAATCCGATGCCAACAATGATCATCAGTATGGCAATGTAGAGTATGATCGGCTGTTCAATACCGGCGGCAAGGGCTGCATTAACCCCGTAAATATCGGTAGCTGACGTAATGCCGATGAGCAGGGAGATACCGTAGAGCATAATGCCCGACGATACGGCCCCGTACATGATATATTTTACAGATCCTTCCGCCGACTTGAGCGCTCGCTTGGTAAAACCCGCCAGTACATAGGAACTGATGCTCGTCATTTCAAATGCAAGGTAGATCAGCAGCAGATTGGTAGATCCCACCATGAGAAACATTCCCAGCAGCATGCCGGCAATAAGCATATAATATTCGGCCAGGCGCGACAGGTAGGGATCCAGTTCCCGGCTTTTGATTGAAAACAGGACGATGAAAAAACTCGCGATGATCAGTATCACCTTGAAAAAAACCGCAAACGGATCAACCGCTGCCATGTCGTGAAAAATGGAGCTGTTTATCCCGGTTTGCTGTAATACCAATAAACCGGTTACGGTAAGTCCGGCCAGAAATATCCAGCTGATGGTGTGATTCTCCCTCTTAAGTAAAAGATCCGCAATAATTACAGCACAGAGGGTCACCACAATGGAAATTTCGGGATAAAAATGGCCTATGCTATTCAGAATATTTTCAACCATAATCAGAAATTGAATATGTGTTCATGCCGCCAGGCGGTCAGGATCAATTGGTGTTTTAGTTTCGTTGCCATTTTTAATTTCCGCCGTTACCAATCAGCTCCACCAGATGGCTCAGCGATGAATTCATCAGTTCTATGGCAGGTGCCGGATAGACACCAAGCAGGATAATGAGTATCAGGAGCGGTACAAAAGCCACCATCTCCCTCGCTGTGAGATCGGGAAGGTTCAGGTATTCATCCGGGGATTTGCCCAGAAATACGCGCTGAATGGTCCACAAAATGTATGCCGCTGTTATGATGATACCGGTAACGGAGATGATGGTTATCCAGCGGAATGAGTCGAATGCACCGAGGAACGAGAACAATTCGCTCACGAATCCGTTCAGGCCGGGGAGCCCGAGTGCCGCGAACATGCCCACGATGGCAACCCCCGTATAGCGGGGCATCACATTGGCAAGGCCGCCGAAATCGTTCAGCCCCCGTTTTTTCGTTCTGTCATAAATTACCCCAACCACGAGGAAGAGAACGGCTGTAATGATACCGTGGTTGAACATCTGAAGCACACCGCCGACCATACCCTGCGTATTCAGGGCGGCAATGCCAAGTACCACAATACCCATGTGGCTAACAGAGGAGTAGGCGATCAGTTTTTTGAAGTCATCCTGGGCCATGGCACAGAACGCACCGTATATAATGCTGATCATGCCCAGAACAGCCATCAGGTACATGAAATAGATGGTGCCGTCGGGGAATATCGGGAAGCTCAACCTTAGCAGGCCGTAAGTTCCGAGTTTCAGCAGAACGCCGGCAAGTATAACACTGATGGGTGTAGGCGCTTCAACGTGGGCATCGGGTAACCATGTGTGGAACGGAAAGAGCGGAATCTTGATGGCGAAATTGATGAAGAGTGCCAGCCAGGCCACATACCGCCATGTTGTATCTACCCCGTACAGGATGGATCCTTCCACATAGTTGGCCGGATTCATCATGTGCAGAATGTTGAATGTGTGAATCGTTTCACCGGTCGCCGTATTGGTATAGGCAACGCTGAAATAGAGGGCCAGCATGACCAGAAGCATCAGGATACCGCCCACAAAGGTGTAGAGAAAGAACTTGATGGCGGCATACTCGCGACGCGGGCCGCCCCAGATGCCGATCAGGAAGTACATCGGCAGCAGCATCACTTCCCAGAAGATGAAGAACAGAAAAAAGTCGAGCGATACAAAAACCCCCATCATACCGGTTACCAGCAGCAGGTAGAGGGCAAAATATCCCTTCACCATTTTCCCGATATTCCAGGACGATATTACGCCGATGAAGGAGATCAGGGCGGTAAGAATAACCATTAGAACACTCAGGCCGTCGATCCCCATAAAATAGGTGATCTCGATCTTGCCGACCCAGGGCACGGCTTCTACGGTTATCCACTTGAACTGCTCAACAAACTGAAAACTGGACGCGTCGTTGATCCCCAGCATGGAGCGGTCGAAATTTTTGAAAATGATCCCGGCCAGAATAACCTGGATTCCCGTTACGGCGGCAGCAACCGAGCGTATGGCATTTTGTTTTTCTTCCGGGAGCAAAAGCACAATAATTACGCCCACTATCGGAATGAAAACGATCCATGTGAGAATGCCGATGCCAAACAATTGAAGTTCCATATTATTAACGTTTCTTTATTGTTGTATTAAAAATCTTTTGCTGATGGAGCTATGTAGTTTCGGTGGATGTATCCATGATCAGATTCATATAAAGAGGAAAAAGAGTACGATAAAACTGAACACGATATAGATGAAGTAGGTCTGAACCTTTCCGGTTTGAATTTTGCCGAGAAGGGAGCCAGCCATACCGGCCACCCGGGCCGAAAGGTTCACCAGCCCGTCTACTATGTAGGTATCAAACCACCGGCTGACGACCGCTAAACGCGATGTAACCGTTGCCGTACCGTTTACCGCGCCATCAACGATGTTTTCATCAAACCAGCGCAGAATTTTCGTAATGCCGATTGTGCCGTTTACAAAAACACTGCCATACATTTCATCGAAATACCATTTGTTAAGCGAACCGCGGTAGAGGAAACCCATGGAGGTGGCCATGCGGTCGGCACTGATTTTGTTCCACTGGTAAACGGCCAGGGCAAACAGGATGCCCAGCGTGGCAACGGTGATCGACAATATCATGGCAAGGGTGTGCACGCTGCTTACCGCATCGTGGAACACGGCATACGTGGCGGGCTGCAGCAACGCTGGCACCGCGCTCGCAGGACGTTCAATCGCCGCGAAAAACCAGCCGGATGAGGCTCCGAAGGGGTTGAAACTGTAGAATACGAAAATTGACAGCGCTCCCAGAACAACCAGGGGTATGGTCATGACTAAGGGCGATTCAACTACATCATCAAGTGAGGTTGTATCGGCATGTTTGCCGTGGAAGGTGAGAATAAGCAGGCGGAACATGTAGAACGCTGTAAGCCCGGCCACCGCGAAACCGATGAGCGGCAGCACCCAGTGGCCATTCAGTGTGCTGAAAGCGAGGGTTCCGGCCAGAATCTCGTCCTTGCTTAAGAATCCGGATGTGAGGGGGATGCCCGAAATGGCCAGTGTGAAGATGAGGAATGTCCAGTACGTTACCGGCATTCTCGATTTCAGTCCGCCCATGTTGCGGATGTCCTGTGCATCGGTATGATGGTCATCTTTTTTGTGCAGGGCATTATGCATGGCATAAATAACACTTCCGGCTCCGAGAAACAGACCGGCTTTGAACGAAGCATGTGTTACCAGGTGCATGAAACCGGCCGTATAAGCCCCCACGCCAAGCGCCATAATCATATAGCCGAGCTGGCTGATGGTGGAGTAGGCCAGCACTTTTTTAATGTCGAACTGGGTTATGGCAATCGTGGCGGCAATGAGAGCGGTCACAGCACCGATATAGGCAATAA
>JAIVHB010000061.1 GCA_020201275.1 Rhodothermaceae bacterium
GTTCGGCCAGCTCTATGGCTTCCGCGATCGAGGCAACCGGTCCGCCGGGGCGCACCACCAATTCACCTGAGCCTGTAGCGGCCGGTGCCTCTGTTGCGATCGCGGTCAGCATGAATAGTAACCCGATAAAAAAGGGTGCTAACCCGACGGTTGATCTATTTTTTGATGATGTGTGCTGCAGTCGCAGACGTAGCCGCAGACCGGAGCAGGGCAGCGACTGCCGCTGATCTGAGCTCCCCGGCCCGCATGGACCACGGGGATCGGATCGTGAATGGTTAAAAATCTTCATGGTGGTGGTGGTGTTTTTCTCAGGTGTATGTATGGTTCAGTGTTGCCGCTTATTTCAGTTCTGCAGCCTCCATTCCTGCTTCACTATTTCTCTGACGGCATCCCAACCGATTACGTGGCCACGGTACTGTTGCTGATGCAATACCGCCTCATCGTAATCGGAGTAGGCTGAAATGGAGAGCCCCATGGGACTCCGCAGGGTCTCACTGTGCAGATAATGGGCATCCGCAGCCGGTACCCACTCCGGCCCGGCCGGGAAATCGGGTACCCAGAGCGAATGCACATGGTCGGCCTGCACTTCGCCGCTCATCTCATAGGCGGCGAGGCATTCGATGGAGTCGAATTTGTACACCAGCCCGTGTTTTGTGACCAGCTGGGAGCCGTACTGCGGCTCGGAGATTATCATGCGGCAGTAAGCACATTCCTCGCTGCCGTAATGGATCTGCTCCGGCCCGCGCGTGCACGAGGCTATGGCAAGCAGCAGAAGCAGCAGTGTGATTATCCGTATGAGTTGTTCAATTTTCATGACATGCCCGTTCAGTTTGCAATGTTACCGACAGCCAGATGATCCATGCTGGACTTCACGAGCTCGAGAACCTCATCCCATTCAAGGTAGGTGCCCGGGTAGGCTTCGTAGATATTGGTGAGCATGCGCTCATTGTCGCGGTGAATGGGAGTGATGTGCAGCTGGCCCGGACTCGGCCTCAGCGAACTGCGCAGATAGAGTGCCTGATTTACATCAATCAGATTTTGTCCGTCAGCAAAATCGACGACCAGCACAGACCGGGCTTTGGCGGCCTCATCCCTGTTGTCAATCATCCAGGCAGCCATGTGCTCGGCGGCCCTGAATTTCAGGATGTTGCCATCGGCTGTAACCAGCTCAGCGCCGTAGCGTACGGTTTCAATCGTCTTATGGCACCAGTCGCACTCGTCGGTGCCGTAGGTAATATCGCCGGCAATCTTGGTTTTTATCGACGGCCCCGGGTGCGGGCCCTGTTTCTCCGGCCCGCAGGCCGATAACAAAAATGCGGCCGCGGTCAGAACAATCAATATGGCTGTGGATGGTCTCATGCGCTCACCTCTTCGGTTTTGGTGGATATGGCAGACTCAGTGCCGTTTTTGTCGGCACCGGTAAAATAGTCCCTGTAGAGGGCGAGACCTGCGGTTACCATCGAAAGTGCTATGAAGAGCGATCCCCAGTAGGGCCATGAGGATGCCTTGATATTAAGAAGCTGTTTGGTACCGATTAACGGTGGTTGATAACTCATTCCGGGTACTTTAATGGGAGCATCCGGGTTCAGATTGTGCCCGTATTCGTAACCCCACAGGTAGTAATCGATGATGCCGGCAATAGATAGCAGAATGAAAAGAACAAGCCATGAGGTCAGAATCCACCGGTATCCCGTAAAAGCTCCGATAATTCCGCTGGCAATCATAAATGCGAAGATCCAGGGCATGATGCGGATTTCGGGGATGGCTTCCACGTCAATCTCCTTCATGCCGATGTAATGGTTCAGGATGTTGATGCTTGAAATATTGTGCCGGGCGTGCCCCTGTACGTCGTTAATATAAATATACATTCCTATACCCTCGGGGAACTGTGGCGCTTTCATGGAGATCGTCCAGAAAGGCATGAAATAGAGGGGAATTAGCATGAGTGCTGCCAGGGCAAAAAGTATTCTGTTGGAGATTTTCATGATGGGTGTCAGCTCCTGGCTGAAGCTTTGGTGGTAATGGTGTTTGTGAGCCGCCTGAGCCCCTCTTCCGGCTGAACGGAAGAGGGGACAAACGGTTAATTGTCTATGTGCGGAGCTTTGATATATGCTCAGGGCTTTGTTAACTGTATGTGCCCGTTGATCATATATTGCCCGTGCGGTAGGTGATCGGTACGTCTGAATCTCTGGCCGATACGCGTACATATCCCTGCATCTCCTGGTGCAGCGCAGAGCAAAATGCGGTGCAGTAGAACGGATAGATTCCGGTACGGGTGGGTTCCCATTTCAGGGTTTTGGTCTGGCCGGGTGCCAGCAGCACTTCACCCATCTGGCCGCCCTTTATGGCAAATCCGTGAACCACATCCCATTCCTGTTCCAGGTTTGTTATGTGGAAGTAAACGGTGTCGCCCAGACGGACACCCTCGATGTTGTCGGGACGGAAATTGGAGCGGATCATTCCCATGTACACACGAACAACGTTGCCTTCACGAACAACTCGGGCATCATTGACCGATTTGGTGGCATGGGGGTGCTTATTCTCTTCCAACTCGAAGATCTGTTTAATATTCGGCCTTAATTTTTCAGCAGAAATCCCCTGCGCATAATGCGGTTCACCAATGGTCGGGAAATCGAGCAGCAGCTGCATCTTGTCGCCCGAAATGTCATAGAGCTGCGCCGGATGGTTCTGCTTCGGTCCTACGGGCAGGTAGCGGTCTTTGGCAGTCTTGTTGAGGCCAACCATGTATTTTCCGTACGGATTTTTCGTGTCGCCGCCGGGTATCATAAGGTGCCCGATCGAATAGTAGGCGTCGATGCGGTCTACAACCTCGAAGGTTTCCAGCGACCATTTTACGATCTCCGAGGAGATGTAAACGGAGGTGTATGCAAAACCCTTGCCGTCATACTCGGTATGGAGGGGGCCCAGGCCCGGATTTTCAACTTCACCGGCAATGGTGGACTCGTATCGGAGAACCGGGATACCGTTGATCTCATCTTCATAGTCCTCATTTTCGATCGCTTCCAGCATTTTTGAGAAGGAGTGGACGGGGATTACCGTCGCCAGTTTACCGCCTGCGGCGAGGTATTCGCCCGTTGGGTCAACATCCACTCCGTGCGGAGATTTCGGGGTCGGCATGAAATACATTACGCCCGGTGCATCTTCGGGGCGGAGTACAAGTACTTCATCCTTTTTGGTGCTCACAACCATGCTTGTAGCCGGATCGTAGGTGTTATGGTAGTACTCGGTCGACATTTTCGTTGCCCGGCCTTCACGAACGTATTCAGCCGCTTTTTTCCAGTTCACGGCGGCAACAAAGTCTTTGTCGTTCCGGGATGCGTTGATCTCAAGCAGGGTATGGGCCTGTTCGGTATTGTATGTGGTAAAGAAATACCAGTCGGCCGATTTCCCCTTGCCGGCACGTGCCAGGTCGTAATTGTAGGGAGGCACAACCATCTGGAAGTCGATGTTCATCCGGCCGGTCTCCTGGTCCACCTTAAGGAAGGTGAGGGCCCCGTCGAAGTTTTCTTTGTAGCTGTCGATGGGTACATCCTTATCTGGCTCGTGTGGAATGCTGAAACGGGTTGCACCGACTACGTACTCGGTATTTTCGGTTACGAAAGAGGAACCGTGGTTACCGCCGGTGTTCGGGATTTCGATGATCTCCTTGGTTTCAAAGGTGGTCAGATCAATCCGGGCGATCCGGGGGGTATTATTGGCATTGATAAACAGCCAGCGGCCGTCGGCAACCCCATCTGTCTGAGAGAAATGAGGATGGTGGGAGTCGTCCCAGGGCTGGAAGCCGTAGGTTGTATTGAGCAGTTCTTTCGACTCTTCATAGTAGCCGTAGCCACTCTCGGGATCCTGGGAAAATACAGGGATGACCTTGAAAAGACGTCCTGAGGGCAGGCCGAAAACGCTTACCTGGCCGCTGTAACCGCCCGACATGAATGAGTAAAATTCATCGTAGTCTCCGGGAGCAACATAGGTTTTCTGGGCAGCATCACCGCTGCCGATCATGGCTTGCTGGGATGGGCAGCCGGCTAACATGAGCCCGGCAGCAACTACAAAAATCCCGCCCAACAAAGCTTTTTTGGTGGTGAATGTGGATAGGTTCATAGGTGTATAGTGTGGTTAGTGAAAGGTTGATTAGGGTTGTTCTGCAACATGCTTTAAATAGGCAGTGATTGCCCGCGCATCTTCTTCCGTCACATTCTGGAAGGGCATGGGGGTCATATACTCGGCGAGCAATTTGAGACCCTCCGGATGTTTTCTGGCCATATCGGAGGGGTTTAGAATCATGTTCATGATGAAGGCATCGCTTCTGCGTTCGGATACATCACCCAGGGCCGGGCCGACAAAGCGTTCGGTCATCTGGTGGCAGGAGGCGCACTTTGAATCGAAAATCAGCCGGCCTTTTTCAATCTTCTCGAGATCATCGGTACTGATGGTGATCTCCTCGGTGATGGGGCCGATGCCGTGTTCGAGTTCAAAAGCGGTGAATTCACTTCCCGGCGCTTGTTTGGCGGCAGACGACGCTTCATCGTTGTCGGAACTGCCGCAACCGGTAATGAGCAATAAGCTGATAAGTGATAGAGTTGATAGGAATTTCATGATGGACAGGTATATAAAGTTATAGTAGTATTTTGTCTTAATTATAGATCTGAAGCAGGATTTGCTGCCAGGAGCAGCATGTGTTGCTTTAAACCGGTAACAGAGGTATGGCAACAGAAATGGTTAACCTTGCCGCGTGCAACATCCCATTCCTGGTGCATCGGGCAGGGTGTTTTAGTGCCGCAACCCGGAAGACGCAGCAGGCAGCCAGTGAAGAGCTCGTCGCCGTCGATGGCAATAATGAGATCGTACAGGGTAATGGCTGCAGCTTCCCTGGCCAGAGCAACACCGCCGCCGGCACCGCGCGAGGAAATGAGTATGTTTGCAGCAGTGAGCATCTGAAGAATTTTGGTGAGAAAATGGTATGATATGTTCAGATCAGAGCTGATATCCCGTATTGGTACGTACCGGCCCTGCGGGTACCCGGAAAGGTAGGCTACAGAGCGGATTCCATATGAGCAGCTTTTCGATATAAACATAAACAAATAAAAGACTCTTTTATCTTAAATTAATAACCAATATGTTGCGTGTCAAGAGAAGATGAAAAAATAATCTGACCGGATCGTGCCTGTTAAACCGGAACCATGCCTTTATTCGATACTCAACCGCAGGCCAAGTTCCCTTATATCATCGGAGGTGGCGGCCAGGGTTTTGGTTGAAAACATCTCCCGGAGGTCTTCCCTGACGGTAATCCAGTGGTTGTGCATGGGGCAGGGACGCTCGGATCCGCAACCCGGAAGCCCGAGAACACATTCGGTAAACACCTTATCGCCGTCGATGGCTAAAACCACATCGAGAATGGTGATATTCCGGGCTTCCCTGGCCAGCAAAATACCGCCCTTGGGGCCTTTATGGCTTTGCAGAATCCCCTCGGCTGTGAGCTTCTGCAGGATTTTGGTGAGAAAATGAAAAGAAATACGGAGCTCATTGCTCATGTCGCGGATAGACACATAGCTCTTGTTTTCAGATTGTTTCGCCACATAGAGGGAGGCGAGCACACCATAGGTACAGGCTTTAGAGAGGACCATGTTTGTGTTTGCGTATAAAGAAGCGGTTTATCCTGTTTTTACCAGAGCGAATGGTACCATTTTTTTTTCAGCTATTCCAGTATGTACGGTAATTACCGGCAGCGCTGATTGAGCTGCTGCCGGAAAGCACCGGAGGTCGCTGTGTTACGCTTTCAATGCTTTTGGGAAAAGTATGTTGTTCTCCAGGTGCACATGCTGGTGCAGGTCGCGCTCAAAAGCCTCGAGTTCGGCATAGGCCACCTGGTACGTATTGCATGCCCCGGGAGGGGGGGTGAACCCGTTGGTGAGTTCGCGAATTCTTGCCATAAGGGCCCCGGCTCCGCTGTGCTCACTCTCCATATCATCTACAAGTTGTTCGAGGCGGGTGCGTGAAGCTTCGTCTTTTTGTTTCAGGTACGATGTGATGAGGGGGAATACCTCGTTTTCTTCGCTGGCCATGTGGTCGGTCATCTCCCTGCTCAGCTCCGCAAACAATCCCGCTACTTCTGCATTCTCGGGGTGTGTCTCGGCGTGGCGGGCGGCTACTTTGTTGATGAAAAATGGTATCCGGGTAAGGGCCTCACGCACGTAGTTGTGGTGGTTGTCGATAATGTAGTGGATGAGCAGTTTCGGGCTCCAGGCATTGAAACGGGGTACGGTAC
>JAIVHB010000193.1:0-6268 GCA_020201275.1 Rhodothermaceae bacterium
GGGCAAATGCGATCATGTCGTCGTCGTTCACTTCCCTTATGTAGGCTGGTATGCTGGTTATTCCAGCCATCCTTGTGGCCCTGAGCCTCCTCTCGCCCGACACAAGCTCGTAGCGGTCTTCGCCGAGATAACGCGCAGTGATAGGCTGTATCAGGCCATGCATCTGTATGGAGTCGGAGAGCTCCTTCAGCCTGAATTCATCAAATTCCTGCCGGGGCTGATGAGGGTTCGGGCGGATACTTTCCACCGGGATATGCAGAATCACATTGACCCGCTCTTTGGGATCCAGTTTCGACAGCTGGCCAATGTACTCCTGCGTCTTCTGCAGGTCCTGATTCTCCATATCGGGGAAAAAAGCGCCAAGACCTCTTCCCAAAACCTTTTTTGCCATAGCGTATTCTACTTACTAATTCTCAGATTTTTCTGCAAAAACGGGGCTGTGGCTGAACATATCCCTGTTCCGGATGATAATCTCGCGGGCCAGTGCCAGGTAGTTCTGCGATCCTGTACTCAGCGAATCGTATAGCAGTGCGGGCTTGCCGAAACTGGGCGATTCGGCCAGCCGGACATTCCTGGCAATAACCGAGTTGAATACCTTGTCGCCGAAATAGCGTTTAACCTCCTCGGCAACCTGGCTCGACAGGCGCGTTCGTACATCGTACATCGTTAGGGCAACGCCTTCGATCTGCAGGCCGGTATTCAGGTGCTGGCGTACAATTTTTATGGTATTGAGCAGTTGGCCAAGGCCTTCAAGAGCGAAATATTCGCACTGTACCGGAATCAGTACCGAGTCGGATGCCGTTAATGCGTTAATGGTAAGTAACCCCAGTGAGGGCGGGCAGTCGATAATCACAAAATCATACCTTTCGCGGGCTTCACCAACAGCCTGAGAGAGAATATGCTCGCGCTTGTGCCGCTCGATTATCTCGATTTCGGCGCCAACCAGGTTGATATGGGCCGGAACGACATCAAGGAAAGGCATATCGGTATTCCTGATACAATCCCTGAGTTCCACACCGCCTACCATCACTTCATATATGGAATTGGTTACCGATTTCGCATCAATCCCGATACCGCTTGTGGTATTGCTCTGGGGATCCAGATCGATAACAAGCGTCGGATGTTCTATAGCTGCAAGGCTAGCAGCCAGATTAATAGCCGTTGTGGTTTTTCCTACGCCGCCTTTTTGGTTGGCGATGGAAATGACTTTACCCATGTAGTAGTGCTCTGATCTTGTGGTTTTATTGTAGCTCAATATAACCGGAGAGCCTGATGCAACCAACCGGCTGTTTGAGAAAACATTAAGGGGATAATGTACGGAATTCCTAAATGTAAAATCCCCGGATCGGGGAAACCCGGGGATTTTTCAATTCAGATAAACAGAGAAAACTGTAGAAACCGGTATAGGCTATTTCCTCTGTACGCGGGTTAACTGGATTTCCCTGAAGGGCGATATCGGCTGCGTGGTATTTTCTACTGGTCGCAGATTCTGCAGCCCGTCTTCTGCGGTCTGAGCCGAGGCCGGTGCGTTCAGTTGCAGAATTTCGTTGCGGTCAACCCAGGGGTTGATGTCCTGTTCTGCTACATCCGCCTGATTTTGGGCGGCCACAGGACCCTGTTCGGTTGTTGGGGCTGTTTCTGCCGGGGTATCGAACGAGACTGAATAGCCTGCGAAGCCCAGCCCGACCACCACAACTGCAGCGGCAGCCCAGCTCAGAACCCTGTTCTGCAACGAAAATATAGGGATGGTGGTGCTGCCGTTACGGGCGTGCTCCGTCGCTTTTACAAGGATCTGCTGCCGGATATGTTCCGGCGGGTTCACCTTCGGCAACTGGTCAAGCCGGTTGAGTGTTTGCCTCATCGATTCCACATCGATCAGTACATTTTCGTCTTCGGTCATCATTTTTTCGACCACAAGAACTTCGGATGGATCCAGCTCATCCAGAACATATTTTAAACACAGGTCATCTGCGTTCTGATAATTTGATTTCATCGCCATTCTCCTTCTCAAACATTTTTCTCAAGTTGATAAGAGCATATCTCATGCGCCCGAGTGCCGTATTTATGGAAACATCGGTGAGTTCCGCAATTTCCTTGAATGACATTTCATAGTAGTGCCTCAGCATCACAACCTCCCGCTGTTCAGGCGGCAGTTCATTGATGTGCTTCATGAGACTTTTTTTCGATTCATCCATTTCAATGGACTCCTGCGCGTCTGTAATGCTGTTGTCGGGGAGCCGGTCATAAAAATCATAATCCGGATCGCCCTGTGCATTCACATCCACGAATCGCTTTTGTTTCCTCAGATAATCGATGGTGGCATTGTGAGCGATGCGCATAACCCAGGCAATCCACTTACCCTGTTCGTTGTACGTATCGTCCATCTTGGTGATAACCTTTGTAAAGGTCTCCTGGAAGATGTCGTTTGCAACTTCCGGGTTGCCCACCATAGAGTATATGTAGGAGTATATTTTGGTCTGGTGACGATCGAGCAGCGTTTTGAATGCCACTTCATCGCCATCTTTGCGATAGAGCCTGACGAGTTGATGATCGTCGGTTCCGTCATATTTAGTTTTATTATTTGCCATACCAAGCATATGAGAAAGAAACGCTGATTAAATATTCATATTGCATATGTGAAACGACATTCTTGATGATTATGCCACAGGGTCATTAATAATCGGTATTACCAGAAGCGGTAATGCCACTCTCTTCGGATTTTAAACTGCTTCTGTACTGCTTCTGTAAGATGCTACGCTTTTTTAATTTACCATACACTCACAAGTGTATAACATAACAAATTCGGAGATCGTTTGACAGGGCCATCCCGGCACTGGCTGCAAGGTTTTTACTGCCAAAAATATACGTACACTTTTACGGGGTGTCGCCGCTGTTGAAATAGTCGAAAACGGCCTGACCCGTCACTTTTCCGGCTGCGGTAATGAGCTGATCCAGACCGGCTTCTTTTACCCTTTTCACCGAGCCGAAGGTCTCAAGCAGTTTTTTTGCCTTGGTTTCACCAATTCCCTCAATCCTGAGCAGTTCGGTCGAGAATGTTCGTTTACTCCGCTTGTCGCGGTGATAGGTGATGGCAAACCGGTGTGCCTCATCGCGTAGCTGCTGCAGTAGTTTCAGGCTGGATGATGTTTTCGGGATCATCACAGGGTCGGGGTTGCCTGGTATAAATACCTCCTCGAGCCGTTTCGCGATACCGATAACCGGAACCTGCCCGTAGATTCCCGCCTGTTTCAGGGCCTCAACCGCGCTCGACAGCTGCCCCTTGCCCCCATCCACCATGATCAGATCAGGCAGATGCTGCTTTTCTTTTACCAGGCGGCTGTATCGCCTGTACACTACTTCTTTCATTGACGCAAAGTCGTCAGCGCCCGTCACCGTTTTAATGGTAAATTTTTTGTACTCCGATTTTCGGGGCCTGGCGTCTACAAAGCAGACCATCGAAGCTACCGGATCGGTGCCCTGCAGGTTGGAATTGTCGAAACATTCTATGCGCCTTGGCATAACCTGCAGCCCTATGTCCCGTTTCAGCGATTGTACGGAGTGTGGAATGTAGTCTTTAACCGACTTCTGACGCTCAAGCAGGTACTCACTCAGCAACAGGCGTGCATTGGCCTGGGCCATTCGTACCAGCTGCGCTTTCTCACCGATCTGAGGTACAAGAATGGGCACCTTCCTGCCGTGTTCCTGCCAGAGGTATTCCATAAGCGGCTCTGCATCTGGCATTTCCACACTCAGATGTACCTCGTCGGGAGTGGTGGCTGCCATATCGCCGGTATAGTAATCCTCCACGAAAGCTTGCAGGATTTCGCCCTCGCTCAGCCCCTCGATATTCCGGATAAAGCGGTGGTACCTGGCCACCAGCTTACCCTCCCTTATCCGGAATTCCACCCCGCAGGCCGTGGCCTCAATCTCGTCGGTTTCTACGGCAAACAGGTCACGGTCTATCACCTCGTTGGTTACCATTTTCATTTTCTCGCTGTATTTCTCGAGCGCCTGTATGCCGTCGCGCAACCTTGCGGCCTGTTCGAACTGCAGCGCCTGTGCGCTGATCTCCATCTCATCACGAAGCTGCCTGATGAGGGCTGATGTTTTTCCGTTCAGAAGCTGCAGCACTTTATCCATGGTATCGCGGTACTGATCGGCGGGCCAGTCGCCGGAACAGTTCTCGAAATACTCCTCAAAACAGCTGTGCCAGCGGGGCACTCCCCTGGATTTGTCGACCACCCTCGGCGTACAGGCACAAGTACAAAGGCCGAATGCCTGCCTGATAACCTCAAGCATGCTTTTCATCTTGCCCACATGGTCGTAAGGACCAAAATACCTGCTCCCGTCCCTCACAACGGTCCTTGTGGGGAACACCCGGGGCCTGTCGCCCGCGGTTACACAGATATAGGGATAGGTCTTGTCGTCGCGGTACATCACATTGTACCGGGGTTGGTGCTTTTTGATGAGAGTATTTTCCAGGATGAGCGCTTCGGCTTCCGAATCGGTCACAATCACCTCGAAATCGTCGATTTTCGAGATCATCACCCTGATCTTGCCGTCGTGCCCACGGGATTCCTGAAAGTAGGATTTCACCCTGTTTTTCAGCCGTTTGGCCTTGCCAACATAGATCACATCCCCGCCCTTCTGCCTGAACATATACACGCCCGGGAGTTGTGGAAGGTGATCCAGTTTTGATTGCAATGCGGCTTCGGCCATTTCCGGTATCGTTAAAATCAGTTTGAAATTAGGTACATTCCGGCAAACCGGAAACCCGTGAAAATCGGTCGCTATGTTGTTACGATCACTACGATCACAACGGTCACTACGGTCGCTACGGTCGCTACGGTCGCTACGGTCGCTACGGTCGCTACGGTCGCTACGGTCGCGGAAGTATAACTCCAAATCACGAAAACAAATACCAAAAAAAGCCAAATCACTCCCAACTCGAATCGCCCGGCCAAATTCCAGCATGTTATCTACACCTCGTAACCACAGCCTCATCCCTCCCAAAACATCATCAATATCTTGCATCAACAAATACTCAATACCAATGTCCCATATGTTATGTCTCAACAATGTCTCACGTCTCATGTCTCACGTCTCACGTCTCACGTCTCATGTCTCACGTCTCACGTCTCACATCTCACGTCTCACGTCTCACGTCTCACGTCTCACGTCTATAAATAAACATACCATTTAACCCGCTCTATCCCACTTTCATTCTGATACCGTAACACCAACATGACCCCGACCCCAAAAATATACTACGAAGACAACCATCTGCTCGTTGTTCACAAACCTGAGAACATACCGGTTCAGGAAGACAAATCGGGCGACACCGACTTGCTCAACACCCTGAAAGCGTATATCGGGCAAAAGTACAGCAAGCCCGGCAAGGTGTTTTTGGGCCTGGTTCACCGTCTCGACCGGCCGGTACACGGTATTATAGTATTTGCCCGTACATCCAAAGCGGCATCGCGTTTATCCGATCAGTTCAGGAACAGAACTGTGGTTAAAAAATACCTGGTTATTGTGGAAGGCCGTGCCGATAAAACCGGGCGTCTGGAGCATGTACTTGACAAAGACCATGAAAACAACAAGGTTACGGTACACCCTGCAGGTTCCGGTAAAGGGAAACTGGCTGTGCTTCACTACCGGCTGATCAGTCACAAAAACGGGCTCAGCCTTATCGAAGTGGAGCTTGAAACCGGCCGCCCGCACCAGATCAGGGTTCAGCTGACGGCATCCGGCTTACCTGTTTGGGGCGATTACAAATATGGGAAAATACAGCCCGACGGGCGAAGAATCGCACTTATGTCGTACATTCTTGAGTTTGATCACCCCACTCGTGAAGAGAGGTTGCGTTTCGAAGCCGACAAACCCGCAGGTGAACCCTGGAATCAGTTCAGTGCCTGAACACTTTCCGGCACCGGTATCTCGATCGAAATTTTCGTGCCAAGTCCCTCTCTGGATTCGATCCACAACCGGCCATCGTTCTTTTTCGTAAAGAAGTATGCTTTGGTCAATCCGAACCCGCCTCCCATGGTTTTGTAAGTATCTTTGACATTTGAAGCCCTGTACCCAAATTCAACCACCTTCTCAATCTGATTTTGTGGTATTCCAATTCCCGAATCTTCGATCACAAACCGCAAAACATTTTGTTTCATTGATACACCAATGTCGATTTTACCACCCGGAGGTGTATATTTTCGGGCGTTTGCCATGAGATCTCTCATCACATCTTTCAGCATCATTATCATACACA
>JAIVHB010000193.1:6431-7338 GCA_020201275.1 Rhodothermaceae bacterium
CTCTCTGAATGCCTCCAATCTGAACACCTCCCATTTGCCGGGGTGTTGCCACCGGTTCAACAATTCTTCCGCACGAATATTCATGACTTCAAATATCCGAGTCATCGTCTGAATTTCGTCTTCAATATCAAGATTCAGATCGTTGCTTTCCCGATCAGTTTTTAATTGTTCAAGCTGTTGCACTACGTCGTTCTGGTAATCGAGAATCGCCGGCAGGTTGAAATCCTGTAACTCCCGGTTCAACATTGCCCTTGACAATGTAATTGCCCTGTCGATTATTGAATCCAGTACATCCGGATTTTTTATGTTTAACTGCAAAAGTTGCAGATTGCTGTTGATTATACTAAAGATATTTATAAAGGAATGTAAATCAAGAAGGTTGATTTCATCTTCGCTGATGTTCAGTGTTTTTGTGATTTCCATTTTTTGATTATCAAATCGAGAGTGAGAGGTGTGGACGTGGATTTTTTTCGTTCAGTATCCGGTTTTGCCTGAAAGAACACTCATTGAACCAGATGAATATGCGCTATCCTGCCTGCTCACCATGAGGTTAAAATCTGCATAGTTCTCTCACTTCATAGAGCCGATACAAGTAATGAATAGCTTTGCCTTTAACAGGGTCGTTATAATACAACCTCTGTATTATAACATTAAAATATGATTATTGTTCCGGTTCAGGCTGCAGGATAAAAACAGATAGAAACGGACGTAAATCGGTAGGTTGAATATATGAAACTACAACGCCATTTTAACGCGCCGCAGAAACTCTTCTGCGCGCATGAAACCGATAACCCTGGCCTGTTTCACCTCTTCGCCCTCTGAATTCAGAAACACGATGGTGGGTACGCCTGCTATTTCATATTGCCGGCGCAATTCTTCCGAATCGGGGGAATCGAACTGGGTCAGA
>JAIVHB010000194.1 GCA_020201275.1 Rhodothermaceae bacterium
GTATATGTGCAATGAAACCTGCAAACACTGCCATGTAGACGCAGGGCCCGACCGTAAGGAGATCATGACCCGCGAAACCATGGAACTCTGCCTCGATGCCGTCAGGGATACGGATATCGGGACAGTCGACCTGACGGGCGGTGCCCCCGAGATGAACCCCCATTTCCGCTGGTTTGTGAAAGAGACGAAGGCCCTCGGCAAGCACATCATTGTGCGCAGTAACCTCACCATTCTCACCGTTAATCCGAAATACCGCGAACTGCCACTGTTTTTTGCGGAACACGGCATTGAGGTCGTGGCCTCCCTGCCCTATTACCTGCAGAGAAATACCGATGCGCAGCGCGGAGCCGGGGTTTTTGATAAATCGATCATCGGGCTGCAGATGTTGAACGCGGTGGGCTATGGTCAGCCGGGCACCGATCTGATGCTGAACCTTGCTTACAACCCCACCGGGGCTTACCTCCCCGCCAACCAGAAAACCATGGAAGCCGATTTCAGAAGTGTGCTCAAAAAGAACCACGACATTGATTTCAACAATCTGTTTGCCATCACCAACCTGCCCATCAGCCGCTTTCTCGACTTCCTGATCATGTCGGGAAATGTGGATGACTACATGACCAAACTGGTGAACGCCTACAACCCCTCGGCCGCGGCCAATGTGATGTGCCGGAATACCATATCGGTAGGCTGGGACGGCTACCTCTATGACTGCGATTTCAACCAGATGCTTCAGATGAAAGTGAACGGCAGTTCGCCCCGGCATCTGCGCGACTTCGATCTGGCCAGCCTGAACGAACGCACCATTGTAACCGATCAGCATTGCTACGGCTGCACGGCCGGTGCCGGAAGCAGCTGCGGCGGTACCACAGCCCGATAAACACCATGAGCAAAGAACGGAATGCACTGATCGTCTTCCTCAAAAATCCGTTGCCCGGGCACGTCAAAACCCGCCTTGCCGCCGGAATCGGCGACGAAAAAGCCCTTCATATCTACATTGAACTCTTAAAGATTACCGCCGAAGCGGTAAAAAGTCTCCCCGGTGCATCCGTTTTCCTATATTTTAATGAGGCAACGCCCGGGGATGCATCCGCTGAAGATCATCGGGCACGTGTTGACGCTTTCCGGAACGGTGATGACTGCACGGTGGCTATACAAGAGGGAAACGATCTCGGTAAACGTATGCTGAACGCTTTTGATGATGTTAAAAAAAAGGGTTTCGAAAAAATATGCATCATCGGAACCGACTGCCCGGCTTTGAGTAGCGGACTGCTGGCGGAGGCCTTCCTGGCACTCGACACCCGCGACCTTGTGATCGGGCCTGCCATCGACGGCGGTTACTACCTGCTCGGAATGAAACAGATTCATGCCAGCCTTTTCGGCGATAAAAACTGGAGCACGTCCTCGGTGCTGGAATCAACACGTGCCGACGCGGAGAAAGCAGGACTTTCAGTCGCTCTCCTCAGGCAGCTTCGCGATGTTGACGATGCCGATGATCTGGCTTTTTTTCCTGATCTTAAAAGCATAATCTTCACCGGCAAAGATACCGGATAATGCTCAGTATCATCATCCCCACACTCAATGAAGCCGCTTCGCTGCCAATACTTCTGCAACGGCTGAAAGAGCTGCTTCAGGATACGGATGAATACGAAATCCTGGTTTGCGACGGGGGCAGCACCGACGATACCGCCCGCGTTGCTTGCGAGCACGGCGCAACGCTGGTCACATGTGCCCGCAGCGGAAGGGCGTTTCAGATGGATGCCGGGGCGAAGGCCGCATCCGGCACCATTCTCTACTTTCTGCATGCCGACACACTTCCACCCACCGGATTCCATCATATCATAACCGGGATGGTGAAAAACGGAGCCGAGTCGGGTTGTTTCCGGCTCAGTTTCGAACAGAAGCATCCAATGCTGTATTTGTACAGCTGGTTCACCCGGTTCAAAACACGGTATCTGCGGTTCGGCGATCAGAGTCTTTTCGTTAAAAAGCAGGTATATGAAGAGACGGGCGGGTTCGATACCGGGCTCATCGTAATGGAAGATTTCGAATTCGCCGGCCGTCTGATCGGCAGATCCAGGTTTGTGCTGCACGGTTCATCCGTTGTAACCTCAGCGCGGAAATACCGCGGGAATGGTATCATCAGGCTGCAGCTCATGTTTACGATGGTCTATCTGATGTATCTTGCCGGCGTCTCACAACAAATTCTGGTGCATTTCTACCGGTCCAATATCCGCTGAAACATCCGGTCAGATTAAGGGTCTGAAGGGGCAAGCGGCCTTTGGTAAGCGACCGGGATACAACGTGTTGCCCGACTCATTTGCCAATTGATTCCATTGTGCTACCCGTTATACTTAAGTGAGATAATTGGTTATATCTCTTCCAGCAGCGATATCATCAGCTCACAATGGCACAGAACGAGGGTGGGCAACAATATTTAATTCCAATAATACCACTGATAAGCTTATTTTTAACCCAGCAAAAAACGCTCATATCAATCTGAAACCTGTCTCCCGTTACTCACATGAATCTAACCTCAAGTCCGAATGGCAACCCTGTCAACATCTTCATCTCAAACCACCTGCAGCCCCTGAAGCATACTATGACCCTTCTGGCTATACTTCTGATGCCAATGCTGGTTGCTTCCTGCGGCCCGTCATCAGAAGCCGACCGACCTGCTGCTCCGGTGCTGCTCATCTCCCTTGATGGTTTTATGCCGGGTTACCTCGACAGTGTAGATACCCCTGCCCTCGACCGTCTGATCGCCGGCGGCGTACTTGCCGAAGGCATGATCCCGGTTTTCCCTACCAAAACCTTCCCCAACCACTATTCGCTGGTTACCGGCCTTTATACTGAGAATTCCGGCCTCATATCAAACAACATGTATGATGCGGAAATAGACGCTTCATTCAGCCTGGGCAACCTTGATGCGGTAAGCGACGGACGCTGGTACGGCGGCGAACCGATCTGGGTGACCGCCGAAAAGCAGGGTATACGCACCGCCACCATGTTCTGGCCCGGATCCGAAGCGGAGATCATGGGCGTTCGGCCAACACGGTGGATGCCCTTCGACGGGTCACTCCCCCATGAAACACGCGTCGACTCAGTTATCAGCTGGCTGCAGGACAGCGGCGATACCCGTCCCGGTTTTCTGACCACCTATTTCAGCCTGGTCGATTCCTATGGCCACCGCTACGGCCCGTGGACCGACTCATTGTATTACGCCGTTGCCGTTGTGGACAGTGCCATGGGCTATCTGCTCCACGAACTGGACCGTACCGGGATGACCGACAGAGTGAACATCATCATCACCAGCGATCACGGCATGGCCCAGGTTACCGATGACCGAGCCATTGTACTAGACGAAATCATCAATCTTGACGACGTCATCGTTCGGGACTGGTCGCCCGTGGGCATGTTCCAGCCCCTTGAGGGTAAAACGGAAGACGTCTATTCGGCCCTGAAAGCCGCAGAAGCAAACTATACGGTTTATATGAAGCAGGATGTACCGGATGTATACCGTTTCAAAAATCACCACCGGGTACCCGATATCATCATGATTGCCGATGCAGGTTATTCAATTACCACGCGCAGCAGGCTGGAACAGCGCGGCGCAACCGGAGGAGTTCACGGATATGATCACAGGGCTACCGAGATGCAGGCTTTCTTTCTGGCCAGCGGACCGGGCATCCGGACCGGTGAGCGAATCGCTCCATTCCAGTTGGTTCACGTCTATGAACTGATGTGCAACCTTCTTAATCTTGAGCCTGCACCCAACGATGGCCACCCCGACAGCCTCAGGCATATTTTGAAATAAATGGTAATGTGCCTATGTTCAACCCGGCTCATGTTGGTCTCCGATTTTAAACCACTCACAAATAACCATTTAATCGACTAAACTCAGAAGATGGCATACGTAGTAACCGAACCCTGCATTAACTGTAAATACACCAATTGCGCCTCGGTATGCCCGGTAGACGCTTTTCGTGAAGGACCCAACTTTCTGGTCATCAGCCCGGATGACTGCATCGATTGTGATGCCTGCGTGGCTGAGTGTCCGGTCGAGGCCATCTTCCCCGATGATGAAGTACCTGAAAAATGGGAACACTTTATCGAGTGGAATGAACGCCTTACTGAAAAATGGGATGACCATGTGATCAACGAAACCAAGGATGCCCTCCCCGATGCCGACGAATGGGCTGAAAAGCCGAAGTCGACCGATGATATCGTCCAGGACTGGTGATTTCCTGTGATTAATTGATATTTATATCCCGAATCCCGCACCGCCTGTCACACTCATCAGTCCGGTGCATGTTCTGCCGATTATGGTGCTCACTGCTGCCGGTAAAACCCTTGATCTGACGACTCCGGTCGTAATGGGAGTACTAAATGTTACGCCCGACTCCTTTGCTGATGGCGGCAGATATTCCACAGTTGCTTCAGCCATAAAGCGGATTGAGCAGATGACCGGTGAAGGAGCCGCTATCATTGATGTTGGCGGAGAGTCTTCCAGGCCGGGATCCGATCCCGTTTCCCTTCAGGAGGAACTCGACAGAACTATACCTGTACTCGAACAGGCGGTTAAAGCGTACCCTGGCCTCTTTTTTTCGATCGATACCACCAAATTCGAAGTCGCCAGGGCCGCCCTCGACACCGGTGTACACTTTATAAACGACAT
Organism: Rhodothermaceae bacterium; assembly: GCA_020201275.1. Taxonomy (GTDB): domain Bacteria; phylum Bacteroidota; class Rhodothermia; order Balneolales; family Cyclonatronaceae; genus RECM01. Next base: position 4,676 of record JAIVHB010000194.1, read on the forward strand.
CAGCGGTCTGAAAAAGGAACCCCGCCTTGCTGAACTTGCTGCCGGATATGAGGCCGGTCTCATTATTATGCACTCCTCGGGTGAGCCCAAAACCATGCAGCAAAATCCCGTATATGGAAATGTGATCGACGATGTATACACTTTTCTGACCGATCAGGCAGAATATGCCCGGCATAAAGGGGTTAAAAGTATCATCATTGATCCCGGTATCGGTTTCGGCAAGAAACTCGAGCATAACCTGGCGCTGCTCTCCAGCATTGGTACCTTTGCACTCACGGGTTACCCCGTTCTTGTGGGGGCATCCAACAAATCGATGATCGGCCACCTGCTCGATAATCGTCCTGTGGAGAAAAGGCTGGCCGGAACACTTGCCGTGCATTACGATGCGCTCACAAAAGGGGCAAAAATTATTCGCGTGCACGATGTGAGGGAAGCATTTGACTCAATTTTAATTTATAATGCATTAAATCCATCACTTTAATCAGAAACGGCAGCAGTAATTCCACTTGATACCCTTCGGCTTTCTTGAATTCGGACTTAAGGATCTGTTCGAAACGCTGATCATAGCGTTCGTGCTGTACTATCTGTACAGCTGGATCCGTGGTTCATTTGCCGTGCCCGCATTTATCGGGCTCATCATCATCTTTGCCATAAACGTACTTGTGAGCGCGCTGGGGCTTACAACCATAAATTTTATCCTGCGGCGCTTCATGGATGTTGGTATCCTGGCGCTGATCATCCTTTTTCAGCCTGAAATCAGGAAACTGCTCTACCGGATTGGCCAGAACACCAATTTTGACCGGTTTTTTGGCGGAGTTGAATCGGAAAGCGTAATCGATGAGGTGATTGAGGCCGTAAAAAATATGGCCCGGACCAAAACGGGGGCGCTCATCGTATTCGCCAAAAGCTCCACTCTGCATGATCTGGTAGATGTGGGGACCAAAATCGACGCCAGGGTGAGCAGCAAACTTATCATGACCATTTTCAACAAGGAGACACCGTTGCACGACGGGGCGCTGGTAATACGCAACGACCGGATTGTGGCAGCGAGCTGTTACCTGCCGATCAGTCAGAATCCAAATATCTCCTCCGTTTTTGGTACCCGGCACCGGGCTGCGGTGGGTGTGAGTGAATCGAACAATGTGTATGTGGTGATCGTATCGGAGGAGACCGGACGTATTTCCATCGCGTTCAATGGTGCCCTCACCAGTGGGCTTACCATACAGAAGCTGCGCAGCGAGATGGAACTTCACCTCAGCGACCAGTCTGAAAATCGCGAAGACCTGAGTTTCGTGAGTGAAGAGCTCGAGCTCAAATAGACATTCCATGCCGGATCAAAGTCCGGTAATTTGACCGGAATTGCCCGTGCATCCTGATTACAACCAGAAATTGCGCTTCACAAGCGGGGGTTAGCCAAAAAAGCTCAATAAGTGCAAATTTTAGGATCATCGATTTTATTAAGCTGTTTGCTAACCGTATATTACCCGACATTTAAAACGCGTGGTCATGAATTTAGAGGTAACATCGGAAACCGGCCGCCTGAAGGCC
>JAIVHB010000062.1 GCA_020201275.1 Rhodothermaceae bacterium
TACCACCGCGACCTTCAGCTCACAAAAAAGACGGTGATGCAGGCCTGTCTGCATACAAAAAAACTGACCGGAGCGGTCTGCATGTCGCTTCGCGGACTTTCTTTCAACCCGGATGCCTGCCGCAATACCCTGAGCCGGGAGCTGTTTGCGACACGCGAAGCCAACCGCCTCACGGTTGAGGGGATCCCCTTCCGCGAGGCCTACCGCCGGGTTGCCGCCTCCCTCCACGATCTTACCATACCCGATAATGAACAGATCCGCGCCGACTACGCCCACACCGGCGCCCCCGGCCACTACCACCCCGACGAAGTCATCACCGCCATCAAACACCACAGAGAATGGCTGGCCATCTATGATTTTCCTTCAGGAGCGCGACGCGAAGCGGAGCTCCCTGAAGAGTAAATCATATGATGGGGGCAATTAAATGCCCCCACCCTGCGGGTTGAAGGGGTGAGGTTAAGCTTACAGGATGATCCACCGGGGTACCCGTACCCCGGTGAGAGCCACTCTGCAAGGACCTCCGCCATGCCCTTCGTCTTAGCCCTTCGTCTTCACTGCGTTGCGCTCAGGACTACGCTCAGGCTATGCTCCGGACTCTCGCAGGTGGCTCTGAGGGCTCACATCCGGCTCTGCGCAAATTTTTTTCGGGGTGGGTGTAACTTTATACGCATCATACGTAGAATGCCGGAGTTACAGCCCAGGAAGGCCGTGTAACAAATCAATAAAGGGATAATGCTAGTCAAAAGCCTTCCGGTAAACGCTTAATCGCAAAAATGTATGAAATCGAAGTGCGTCTTTTTCAGTCTGATAATGTTGGTGCTGGTTTCGGTTGCAGGATCAGCACAGGAGTTGCCCAAAAACGGTATTTTCGAATGGGCAAAAAAAGCAGGTAAGGCCGAATGGCTTATGAACAGGGACACCGGCATGTCACTGGCATCTGAAAGTCCACAGTTGGTCAGGGATCATTACCAAACCATGAACGGATCGGCCTGGCAAGACCAGGAGGAGACCCGTTACCATTATAACGGATCTTCGCGCGTGTCGGAGGAGGTTCGTTACAGCAGCGGCAGCGGATGGGAGCCACATCACCGTAACACCTATCACTACAATGAGTCAGGTGTGCTTGAAGCGATCGTAACCGAAGAACATGTAGGATCCGGTGTGTATGTAAATACCAGCCGTACCGTTTTCAATTTCGGCTATCATCTCTTCACCGGCAAACTCATCCTCAACAGTACCGAGGAGTACACATGGATGGATAATGATTGGTCTATCGCGTTCAGGGATAAATTTGAGTATGAGATTACACAGGGAAATCACTACCTCAGCACGTGGATCGGTGAACACTGGAGCGGTGATGAAATGGTTGAATACGAGAAATATGTAATGGTTCAGATGGACGAAAATGTTGTTCAGACCAACTACATGAAATTCGGTGGTTGGGAGCCGATCGGCAAGATCATCTATCATAACATCACCCTTGCCGGTATTTCGGAAGTCACGGCGCAGATTGGGGAACAGATGGAAGCATATGTCTCGGTACCCATGCTCGTGGTGATGATGCCCGAAATGACAGAGCAGCACCTGATCGGGTTCACTTGGGTCGATAAAATGATGACCACGAAAATACCTATGTACGAATTGATGACAGGGCGCATTATGCAATGGAGAACCGAGGTGCTTGAGTGGGATGAGGATGTGGAGCAATGGATCACTGAAATGGTTTATCTGATTGATTACGACGAAGACATGAAGCCGGTAACCGCTGCCATGGAGTTCCTCTCCGACGAAGAGACATTCCGCTTCCAGGAGGATGTATTCACTTACAACGATTTCGGTCTGCTGGAAACGGGGACCTTACGGATGAACTTCGGAGAGGGACTGAACGATGCGACACGCCATACCCTTACCTGGGCGGGAACCGGAACCTCCATTGACGACAAGGGTGAATTCCCGGATTCCTTCACTCTTGGCAACGCCTATCCGAACCCGTTTAACCCGACCACGGTGATCCCGTACGAAACCGGTTTAGCAGGACAGGTTACGATCCGTGTTTACGACATTCTCGGCCGGCTCGTGAGCACCCTGTACAATGGTCCGCAGTCGGCCGGCAAGCACCAGGTACGGTTCGATGCGGCCGGCCTGACAAGCGGCAAGTACCTTGTTCGCATGGAAGCCCCCGGCTACAACCAGACCCGCGCTGTGACATTGCTGAAGTAGTGCTGATGATTTTCCTTCAGGAGTGCGCCGCGATGCGGCGCACCCTGAAGAGTAAATCATTGGGGGTATTTAAATGCCCCCGCCCTGCGGGTTTGAAGTAGGATTTGGTTAATATGAAAGATCAACCGGGGTACGGGTACCCCGGAGAGAGCCACTCTGCGAGGACCTCCGCCAAGCTCCGGACTCTCGCAGGTGGCTGTCTCTTCTATAAAACACCAATACTATGTTATTCCCTTTACGAATTCTTCTGCTCCTGACTTTGTTAATTGCCGGTTGTGCCGGCCAGGAGAATAAAAATCAATGGCAGGCGGCAGATGCTTTCCTGGAAGAAGCGGCGGTTAATGCTGTTTTCTCGGTTGCCGTTCATGATGCAGACGGTACAGAACTCTATGCCCGAAATGCCGGGAAACAGGTGGCATCAGCCAGTGTGATCAAAATTCCCATACTGGCCGAAATGATGCGGATTGCCGAACGGAACGAGCTTTCGATGGATTAGACGTATACGCTGACCTCAGACGATATTGTTGGCGGATCGGGCGAGCTGCAGCATGCCGGACCCGGCGGGGAGTATACGCTGGAGTTCCTGGCCCGGGAGATGATCCGCGTATCCGACAACACCGCGACGAATATTATCATCCGGCGGATCGGTATGGAGAGGATCAACCGTCTGATGGAGGAGCTGGATATGGACCAGACCGTGCTGGCCCGGTTCATGATGGATTTTGAGGCCATTGAAGAGGGACGGCAGAATTATACGAGCGCGGCCGATATGAACCGGGTGCTGCTTGCAATTATGGGCGGACATCTGCAGGATTCAGATCTGAAGAGCCGGGAAGGGATGACGGGAGATTCACCCGGGGTAAGTCCGGCGAGTACGGAATTCCTGAGTGCGTCATCACGTGAGCTTGTTCTGGAAATGCTGGCCGGATGCGCCGATAAATCGCTGATCCCGCGGTATCTACCCGATTCCGTTCGCGTAGCCAATAAAACAGGGACCCTGGCCTACGTAAGAGGCGATTCGGGCATCATTTTCGGTGAGAAACCGATCATCATTACCATTTTTGCTGAAAATTTCAAGGACCTGATAACGGCCGAAGAAAAGATCGGGGAACTGGCCCGGTTGATCCATGAAATCAGCCGGGAGGAGTAACCTGTGTTACTCGTTTATCAAATTGTTCTGAACACAGGCCAGGAAGAATAGTGCATTTCCGGGATTTTTACGATCTGGTCTATCTGACAGGCAGGGATATAAAACCCGATTACCGGTATCTGGATGTTAAAATGTCTGTATCAGCACAAGCAGCTCGTGATAAGCATTTCATGTGCACAGGCATAGTTTTTACCATCCCAAAATCTCCCTGGTTTCAGACGACGCGGTGTTTTTGATGGATTCTACAGGTCCCACAATGGTGATGATCATATTTTCCGGATCGAGGTAGGTGCGCGCCGCCCTGTTCACATCCTCCAGGGTTAGCAGGCGGAGGGCGTCGAGCTGGGCCGCATCACCGGCATAATAGTTCAGGTACTGCGGTGACTGGTAGTCGTACAGGCCGAACAGGTGCTTCTGGGCAAGCCTTTCAGCGGTTTTGTGAGGGGTATCGTAGGATGCGGGCACAAGGCCGTCCATGTAGGAGGTGCGGGCCGATTCGAATTCGTATTCGGTTACACCGTCCTGGTACATCATACGGATTTCTTCCAGCGCCAGCCGGATACCTTCAGCTATGGTTTCCGGATTACCGCCGAAGCGCCACAGGTAAGGATTCGGGGTGCCGCGGCCGGGCTCGACCTCGCCGAACAGGGCGGATGTGATACCGGTCTGTGTGCGCAAAAGCTCCATCATGCGCGAGATGAATCCGCCGCCGGCCAGGATGTGGTGCATCACTTCGAGCGCAGCATGGTCGTCGGGCAGGCCCTCGATACCGGGGTGCCCCATGATGATGAGGCCCTGACGGATATCGATGTCGCGGGTCACCACCGTTATGCCTTCCGGTTTAGCCGGATCGGGCAGGTTTTCATGCGGGATGCCAACACCGGAAGGAAGCGCGTTCAATGGCGGGGATTGCCGCAGGGCTCTGCCTGCGATTTCGGCTGAAACCGCGCCCGACACGGCAAAGGTGATCCGGTTTGCCGTATAACGGGTTTCGTGCCAGGCCCGTACATCATCCGGTGTGATGCTCCGTACCGATTCAGGCGACGGACGTCTGCCAAACGGATGGGATTCACTGTAAAGCGCCTTCTCGAACAGGGCCTGCGACTGTGCCGCGGCATTGTCGGCTACCCGGCCGGCCCGCAGGGCGTGGCGTTCGCGTTCGGCTTCGAATGCCTTGTTAAAATCAGGATCGGCAACCATGTCACCGAGCAGGCCGATCAGAGCGGAGATATCGGCGGTTGAAGGGGCCAGGGCATGCAGGCGGGTCCGGTTGCGGTCGCTGCTGATGCTGAGCGTGGCGCCCATGCTGTTCAAAATGTATTCAATATCGGTGCCGCTCCTGGTGGATGTACCCGTGCGCAGCAGGTCGGCCGTGAGTGCAGCCAGACCCTCTTTACCGCGCGGGTCGCGCATGGAGGGTGCGTCGATCAGCACTGTCACCTGTACCATGGGCAGCAGGTTGTCGGGCAAGACGAACGCGGTGAGGCCATTGTCAAGGGCAATCCGGAAGTCGGCTGGATCCGGTGGTGCAAAGCCGACAGGATCGTACACCAGATCACGGTAGTCGGGCGTCGGCGCAGATTCGCTGAAACCGGATGGTCGCCGCCCGGCCATCCAGGGCGGCGTGTACCAGGGCTGCTCGGCGGTTGCGAGGGGTTCGGTTTCGGTTTCGGCACCGGTCCGTCTCAATCTGACGGAGGTAACATGGCGATTCTCGGTATGTAATTCGGAATCCTCCCCGGCTCCGGCACCGGGCTCTGCCGATACGTTGTTACGATAGGCGGCGGCCGGCTGTTTATCGACGGGGTTCAGGAAATGCTCGCCAACCGGACCGCCGAAGGCACGGATACCGGGGCGCACACTGTTGAGTGCATCCGCATTCAATGGCCGAAAATCGTCGCCCAAAACGTCAGGATTATAATCCGTCTGATCACCCAGATTTGAACCTATGGCTCCTGATTTTGGAGCTGCATTTGAAACTGCATTTGAAGCTGGTTTGGCTTTTGTATTTGAACCTGCAATAGAACCTGCATTTGAAGTTGGTGTAGCTCCTGATTTTAGAGCTGCATTTAAAGTTGCATTTAAAACTCTTCCTGGAGCTGGTTCAGCTGCATTGACAACCATCTCGCTGTGACGGCCGAAGGAGTGGCCGCTTCCGACAGGGCCACGGTATTCCGTTGTTGAGGCAACGCTGCCGTCGGCAGGAATACGACGCAAATAGCCGACAGTCTGCATTTTGGTACCGAAATAGCGTTGAACTACGCGGGCGAGGTCGGCTGATGTGGTGCCGGACCAGAGGCCGGGCAGATCGTTCAGATGCTCCCATCCGTAAATCGATTCCATGCTGCCGATGGTGACGGCACTTTGACCTATTTCGTCGAGGCTGCGGGCCAGGTTCAGCACGAGACGTCCGGCGGCGGCCTCGATTTGGGCGGGTGTTACGTTTCCGCTGGCAACAGCTTCAAGAACCGAATTGATGCCGGTCTCGATGGCGTAGAGGTCGCTGTTCGAGCGTCCGTCGGCCTGAATCTCGAAGTGCGACGGGTATTTGGATGTCCATGATGAGGCACCTGTACCTGTTGCAATCTCCTGCCGGTCGATCAGTTCGGCGGCAAGGAGCCCGCGGGGACCACCGATCAGTTCGGCAAGTACATCGAATACATGAGCATCGGGATGACCCACGGCCGGCATCGGTACATGCATGGTTACGGCCGGGCCTGCTGCCGCATCCACTGTTAGCCGCTTCTGCCCGACAGGTTCCGGTTCAACAGTGCGAAGGCGGGGCGAGGGGCGGCCCTTCTGCCCACCAGCACGGTGTTCTGAGGGATGAAGTACTTATGGAAGATCTCCCAGTGGTCTTCGCGGGTGGCACGGGTGAGATCGCTGAACCAGTGGGCCCAGCCGTAGGGATGGGCGTCGTAGGTCATGGAGCGCATCACGCGCGAGAATTTGCCGTCGGGACGGTTGTCGTAGCGGCGGATCTGGTCGACCACGACCTCCTTTTCAGGCTCAAAATGGCGGAATACGGGATGCTCGACACGGCTGCGCTCGGTCCACATGAACAGCTCGAGCTTGTTGGCGGGCAGATCGATGTCGAACTTCATCCAGTCGCGCCCGGTGGAAGCGGTAGAATTGGTGCCTCCGGCCGACTGCACGGCCCAGTCGTACCATGTGGTATGGGCCAGGCGATTTTGCACAGTGGTGGCTTCAACGAGTGCGGTGCGCAGGGAGTCGATGAGCGGTGTGCGGCAACCGGCCTCCACCTCGGCAAAAACGTCGCGCTGCAGAAAACATCCGCGGTTGCGGTTCTCCTCGTCGGTGATCATGCGCTCGAGGCGTTCCACCTGTTCGGCTACGGCGCGTTCGGCCTCCCAGTCGGCGGTGCCCGCGATGTCGGATCCCTTGAACAGAAAGTGCTCAAGCATGTGGGTAAGTCCCACGGTTCCCGGACGCTCGGCGGCAATATCCACCTTGTAAAAGCTGCGCGTGCCGATCCGCCCGGCGGAGGGACGCTCCCAGACCAGTACAGTCAGGCCATTATCCAGCACATGTTTTTTGACGTCGATGCGGAGGTCCTGGGAAAAGGCACCGGTTGTGCAGAGAATGAAAAGGGCGATGAGGATGGATAGTGTGCGCGTAGGGGAAATCATGGGAAAGGGGATTAATTGCCGGTGGATGATGTCCGTCAATTAACCTTATTCACAGAAAACACGCAAGCATGGTTTTGAACAATAGAACAATAGAACAGGGAATGGGGAAGTGGCCACAAACGTCATGCTGAGCGCAGGCCGGCGCGAAGCGACGGGTGTAGTCGAAGCACGTGGGAGGCTTCAAAAAGCCTCACTGAAAACGCATTAAATCATCGAGAAATTTGATTGGAGGCTTCCTTCCGGGCTTAAAAGTCTCCACGTGCTTCGACTTCGTCCTCATCGCTGTCGCTCTTCAGACTGCGCTCAGCATGACGTTGGGGGGCATCTGGGCACATTGATCATTCCGGAAAAGAACCAACGCCTGACCTGATCCACTTAACTATTACCAGGAGACAGTGCAACACAAAAACACCGTATGGGGATCAGCGTCAGGGTCGGTTTTGAGTTCTGTTTAGCGAGTTTTATGGGTTTGTCAATAGTCTTCCGTCAGGCCGAAAATGGGCTTGTTGGTCACCCATCGACCGCCTGTGAAATCGGGAAATTTGACGGGTTCGCTGCCCATGGCAATCGACTGCTCACTGAGCGTGGTAATGGCCAGCCATGTGGCGGTATCGTACACATCGATCGGGGTCGGGATTTTCCGCTTGACGGACTGCACGAATGCCCGTGTTTTAAGGAAGTCGGCGCCACCGTGGCCACCTCTCACACCCTCGCGGAGGAAGGTTTTCCATACGGGATGTTCATACTCCTCGATATAGGGAAGCATGGGGTCCCAGGTGCCGTACTCGCTGCGGCCTTCAATATAGATGGAGTTGTTGTCTTCCAACCACAAACCTTTGGTACCCTGAACCCGGCGCATGTTTGAGTAGGGCCTCGGCAGGTTGGTATCGTGGTTGATGATCACCGTTTCGCCGTTGGCACATTTGATCACCGTAGTGACCACATCACCCAGTTTGAAGTCGACCTTCGCATTGGGATGGTCGGCCCCGCCGTGTTCTTTAACAAAAGCGTTGAGTCCGCGGGCTTTGGTTGCCGTGGCGGTGAGGGTAACGAAGCGGTTGCCACGGTTGATGTCGAATATGCTGGAAATGGGGCCGATGCCGTGGGTAGGGTAGAGGTCGCCGTTACGGCCCACCGAATGGTTGGTGCGCCAGACCGATTCGTTTTCGCCCTTATCGCCGAACTCCACTCCCGGCCGGAATTTAACCCGCCTCAGATCGTGCTGATAACCGCACTGGGCGTGAATCAGTTCTCCGAAGAGGCCGTCGCGGGCCATTAGCAGTACCGCCATGATCTCCCGCTTGTAGTTGTGGTTCTCCATGAGCATGCAGGGCATACCGGTCTCCTCCGACACACGAACCAGTTCCCAGCACTCATTCAAAGAGAAGGCACCGCGGCACTCGGCTCCGCAGTATTTACCGGCCTTCATAACGGCGACCGACATCTGTTGATGCCATTCCCAGGGCGTTGCAACCAGGATGCCGTCGAGATCGTCGCGCGTAACCATATTAAGGTAATCATGCGGGCCGTTGGAATAGCCTTCAGGTTTATTCCGTCCGGCCTGTACCACCAGCTCCTGTGCCTGGGCGAGGGCCTGTTTGTCGATGTCGCAGAGAGCGGTAATCTCCGTATCGGACTGCATCAGAAGTGATTGCAGCATCAGCCTGCCCTGAAGGCCGGTACCGATTATGCCGATGCGGGCTTTACGGTCGTCTTTGCCGAAGAGTACATTCGGGCTGAAAATGGATGCTCCGATTCCGGCAATTGCTGTGGTTTTGATGAAATTCCGGCGGTTGACGGGTGGTGCCATGGCGGTCCTCGCTTGGTGGTTGGTTAATGGAGAAGCCGGGCGAAGACTTTCGGATATTTACGTTATAGTATAAAAATGTTTCTGAATATTCAATAAAAATCATCAAACGAAATTATTTGATGGGTAGTGAAGCGGGTTGGGGGGAAGAGACAGGGGGATAGAAAATCACTTCGCAATTTCTATTGTTCACATGTTCAGCTGTTCCCTAATTCGAAGCATGCTAACAGCACCATTGGTGTCGCCTTCCATATGGTGTAGTCCCGAAGGGGCAAAATTAATAGCCCGGGATGACATAGCTATTCCAGCATGACGGGATCGCCGAGGCCGAGGGTGCGGAGGCGTTCGAGCTGGGTGGCTGCATCGCCGGCTATCAGGTAGTGCATGCGTTCGGGGTCGGCGTACTGCCGGGCCAGTTCGCGGATGCGCTCCACCGTCATATTGCGGATCACTTCTTCCTGTTGCAGCACATAGTCGGCCGGCCATCCGTAGGTGCTCATGTTGCGGAGCATGGCAAGTTTGGCTCCCGGTGTTTCGAAGGCACGGGCGTTGCTTTTCAGAAGGTTGCTTTTGGTGTTCTCCAGGTCGTCTTCGGTGAATGTTGAGGGGTAATCACGCACGATCTGCCGGATGAGTTCCGCCGATTCAAGGGTCACATTGGCACGAACGCCGGTACTGATCATGAATGGTCCGGGCAAGTCGGTGCCGGAAAACCACGACGAGATGCCGTAGGTGTATCCCTTGCCTTCTCGCAGTTCCTGCATCAGGCGCGAGACGAACCCGCCGCCGCCAAGGGTGAAGTTCATCACATCCGCGGCAAAATAATCGGGATGGGTTTCGGCCAGTGCCGGGTAGCCGAAGCGGATCTGCGATTGGCTGGCCCCCGGTACGTCATAAAACCAAAGCGCCGGGCTCGCGGGAGCCTCCGCCATGGGGTATTCCGGGAAGGTTACAGCACGGTTTGTCCATCCGTTTTCAAGACCGGAAATTGAAGTGAGAACATCGTTGCGAGCAACGTCACCCACAATGTGGAAAACGGCTACTTCCGGCGAGATAGCGGCATCGTAATAGTTCTTAAGGTCATTGATGGTGATGGCCTCTACCGACTCCGCCGTACCGCCCGGGTGGTTGGCCAGAATGTGCTCATCCCCGTAGACGAGGCGGCTGAACTGATCGGAGGCTATGCTGCCCGGGTTGGATTCACGCTGGGTAATGGTGCTCAACGCCTGTTGCCGGGCCAGCCCGAATTCGTTCTCATCCCAGCGGGGCTCGAGCAGTATTTCGGTGACCAGTGCCATGGTCTGATCGAAATTTCGTGCCAGGCTGTTTCCGCTGATGGTAAAGGTCTGGGCGTTGGCCGAAACCCGGATCCGGGATCCCAGCTGGTCGATTGCATCCTCCAATTCAGATGGAGTGCGGTTGCGTGTACCACGGTTCATCATCTCGGCCGTAAGGCTGGCCACACCCACCTTTGCGGGATCATCGAGGAGCATGCCCCCCTTCAGCCTGAGCTCGAACTGAACGATAGGCACCTCATCGTAAACAATGCCATAGATATCCAGGCCGTTGGCGAGATCTGCGACCCAGACGTCTGGAATGCGGAGTTCGGGTTCGGGGCCGAATGGCGGCTCGACAGAACGGTCGAAAGAGGATGGGGTGTGTTCAAAGGCGACCTCCGCTTCAGGATTTACCTCGGCCTCTGCGCCGATCACGATCTCCTCTTCAACCACATCCGCCCTGACAGAACCGGCAAGGGCAAGATCTGCCTGGCCGCGCGGCACGAAACTGGTACTGACGGTTGGTTTGCCTTTGATGTACTGCTCATACACCCGCATCACATCTTCGGGGGTAACAGCAAGAATGTTTTCAAGGTCACGGGTGATGAAACCGGGATCGCCGGCAAAAATGTTGTACTGGGCCAGCTGGAATGCCTTGCCCAGCACGCTGGTGAGCCGGTTGTAGAAGGCGGTTTCCCGTCCGGCCTTGATCCGGTCGAGATCGGCCGCGGTGAACCCATCCTCCTCGAAGCGGGCAAACGCCTCATCCATGGCGGCACGGACTTCGTTCAGGTCGGTATCGGCAAACGCGCGGATACTCAGTGTGTATTCACCCGCAATTTCGGACGTGCCATTGTACATATTCACACCCGGGGCGAGTTTCTTTTCCTCCACAATCACCTGGTAGAAGGGCGACCGCTTGCCGTCGGTGAGCAGGCTGCTCAGCATGTCGAGGGCATAGGAGTCGGGATGGTAATTTTCGACGCCGGGCCAGGTAACAGTGAACAGTGGCAGGCGCGCGAAATTGTCTTCATGCAAGAGGCGTATGTCGTCTTCAAGACTTGCATGGCGCACTTCAAGTGGTTCGATGTCGGCTCCACGGGGTATCTCACCGAAATATTTCTCCACCCATTCCCTCGCCTGTGCGCTGTCAAAATCGCCGGCAATGACCAGTGTGGCGTTATTCGGCACATACCAGGTGTTGTAGAAATTCACTACATCCTCAAGCGTGGCGGCCTGCAGATCTTCGAGTGAACCAATCACCTGCCAGCTGTAGGGATGGTCGGCCGGGTAGAGGTGTTTGTCGGTCACATAGCCTTCATGCCCGTACGGACGGTTATCGTAGCTCTGGCGTTTTTCGTTCTTTACTACCTGTTTTTCTTTCTCAAGCACTACTTCACTCACGGTATTTATGAAGAAGCCCAGCTTTTCGGCCTCGGCCCAGATCATTTTCTCGAGGGCGTCGTTCGGCACGGTTTGGAAGTAATTGGTCCGGTCGCGGCTGGTCGAACCGTTGGCGCCCGCCCCTCCCACGCGGCTGCTAAGGCGGTCGAGGCCACCGTAGCCGAGGTTTTCGGAATCGAGGAACAGCAGGTGCTCGAACAAATGAGCAAAACCGGTGCGTCCGGGCAGCTCACGGGCCGATCCCACGTGAAAGG
>JAIVHB010000195.1 GCA_020201275.1 Rhodothermaceae bacterium
GCTCAGCATGACGAGTAAATACTTCCAAATTCCATGTTCTATTCTTCCCTAATTCCCTAATTCAAAACCCGATCACCGCCGCCATCCCGTAACTTATCCAGCAGTCCATTCAACACCCCCACTTCTTCATCGGAAAGCGCGGCCATGATAGAATCGAGCTCGTCGTTCCTTTTGTCGATCCGCGCAAGGGCGTCCATGCCTTTTTCGGTGATCACGATATCGACGCGCCGGCGGTCGGTGCGGGAGAGTGAGCGCTTCACGTGCCCCGATTTCAGGAGACGGTCGATGATGCGGGTCACGTCCGAATTTTTGTCGATCATTCGCTCGCGGATGAGGCTGTTGGTGGCCGGACCGGGATGCTGGCCCCGCAGGATGCGCAGCACATTGAACTGCTGCATGGTCAGCCCCTCCTCATTCAGGATCTTCTGGATGGCACCGCTCACCATATTATAGGTGTACAGCAGGTTCACCGCCGCCTTGTGGTGCTCGTTGCGGAACGACGGCTGCTTGATGGCTTCTTCTATTCGCATGTTTTGGGTCAGGTTATACAAAATGGAAAGATATTAAAATATTTGTTCGATACAACATCAATTGTTCAAACATGTATTAGCCGAAAAACGATCCCCAAACGTCATGCTGAGCGCAACGAAGTGAAGTCGAAGCACGTGGGGGCTTTTTAAAAAGCCCCCAGGCGAGCCTACAATCCCTGATTTTAAAATTATACCACATTTCAAATGAGCAGTGCGCCGCACTGCTCAAACCACTTCGCAGTTCAATTGTTCGCTTGTTCTACTGTTCCCTAATTCCCACCCCCTTTCTCCTTCCAAACTTGACTTGACTGTCAATAAAAAAAGGTCTACCCTGTTAAAATTACTATCTCCCCACAGCTGATACGGAGAATTTTATCAGCTTCAACTCTTCTTTTGACATCAAAATCTTGCGTTGAAAACAACAAAAACCTTACCCAAGGACTATATATCATGCAATGTACATCTACAAACCAGCGCTCAAAACGAGCCATTAAAGGCATATTTATTCCCCTGATTCTTTTCCTGCTGTTCCTCGGCAGCGCCCCCCTGGCATGGGCGCAGGCCACCGTTGAGGGAACTGTTACGGATGCGCAAACAGGGGAAGTTCTCACAGGTGTGAACATCCTCATTCAGGGAACGTTTGAGGGCACCACATCTGACCTGGAGGGTAATTTCCGGCTCGACGTCCCCTCTCTGAATGCAACCCTGCTCCTCTCTTACATCGGCTACCAAACCCTGGCCCTGCCCATAGACGGCAGAAGGACCCTCGAAATCGGTCTTGTACCCGATGTAATTGTCAGCGAAGAACTGGTAATTACCGCTTTCGGCGTGGAGCGTGAGACCAAATCGCTTGGCTACGCCGTTCAGCAGGTAACCACCGATGAAATTGTACAGACACGCCAGCCCAACCTGATAAATTCACTTCAGGGCAAGGTGGCAGGTGTGCAGGTTACCAACTCGGGCGGCTCACCGGGAGCATCGTCCATGATCCTCATCCGCGGCGGTACATCCCTGAGCAGCGACAACCAGCCGTTATTTGTTGTTGACGGTATCCCCATCGACAATTCGACCACTGGCGGACTCAATTCACCCGGTTCGAACAGGGCCATCGACATTAATCCTGCCGATATCGCCAGCATTACGATCCTGAAAGGTCCTGCAGCGGCAGCCCTCTACGGACAGCGTGCCGGTTCGGGTGCGGTGGTCATTACCACCAAGCGGGGGCAGGCGGGCAGAACCTCGATCGATTACTCGACCACGCTCTCTTTCGACAACGTTAGCCAGCTCCCGACGCTGCAGTCGCGCTACAAGCAGGGCGAACAGGGTGTGTTTGATCCGGCCGCAACGGCCTCATGGGGACCGGAATTCGGATCAGGTGAACGTGTTTACGATAACCTGGGAGATTTTCTCACCACGTCTTTCACCCAGAGTCACGACCTGTCGATCGGCGGCGGAACAGCCGTTTCCCGTTTCTATGCATCCGCTTCGATCATGGACCAGGGCGGCATCGTCGAGAACAACAATGATTTCATGCGGAACGCTTTCCGGATTACCGCCGACACCCGCGCAGGCGACAAACTGCGGCTGGAGGCTACGGCCAGCTACACCGAGACCGAACGTAATTATGTTTCCCAGGGAAGCGCATCGGGCGTAATGGGCGCCCTGTTCTGGCCACGCAACGACAATATGCGCGACTATCTGAACCCGGACGGCACCCAGCGCACCATCACCGGCAGCGACAACCCTTATTGGGGCACCATCAACAAACCGTTCGAAAGTAATGTGTCGCGTACCATGATTGTGGGTAGTGCGTTCTACGATCCGTTCGATTTCCTGAATATCACCTACCGCCTGGGAACAGACCGTTATACCGATCGGCGGATGAACTACGAGGCAACAGGATCCACATTTAACGAGCAGGGCATCATCAACCTTGCGGATATCAACAACCAGATAACCACATCCACACTGTTGGTTACGGGAAGCACCACACTTGGCGGTGTCTTCAATACGAGCCTTACACTGGGTCAGAATCTTGAGATGTCCGACCGGCAGGTCATGAGCCAGACCGGTCAGAATTTTATTGATCCGGATTTCCCCAGCATCAACAATGTGCTCGAGTCGGACCGGAGAACATCCCGCAATGAGACCAGAAGAAGGCTTGTGGGTGCTTTTGTCGATTTCAATGTGGACTGGAACAATATCGTATTCATGAATTTCAGGGGGCGTAACGACTGGTCATCCACACTGCCGGTCAATAACCGTTCATTCTTCTACCCGGCCGTGAGCACGTCCATCGTTGTGAACGAACTGCTGAACGAACTGGGATATGATATTGATGGCTCGGTTCTTTCCTACCTGAAGCTGCGCGCTTCATGGGCAAGGGTGGGCAAAGACGCACCGCCTCACATTCTGGCCAATACGCTCGCAACGGCTACCAACACCTTTACCGTTGCGCCAACGGGATTTATTTCAAATGTGAACAACTTCTTCGGGAATCCCGCGCTCAAGCCTGAATTCACCAATTCAATTGAAGTAGGGGCGGATGTAAGGTTCCTCGACGAACGGCTGGGACTCGATTTCTCGTACTACAAAACCACGACCGACGAACAGATTCTGGGCACGCGCACCCCGCCGTCGTCCAGCAGTTTCCTTGCCTACCTGAACGGCGGAAGCATCCAGAACGAAGGTGTTGAAATGATCGTGAGCACATTCCCGGTGCGCGGTAACGACTTCAACTGGAAGCTCGACTTCAACTTTGCGAAGAATACCGCAACGGTTAAGGATCTGCCCGGCACGCTCGACCGCGTTGAACTTTCGACCGCATGGGCCGCATACAGCGTGGCACAGGGCTCCGCATTCCTAGACGGACCACTGTTTGGTATCAACGGCCGGGTCTGGAAAACGAACGACGCCGGAGAGCTGCTGCTCGACAACGCGGGCTACCCGCAGGTTGATCCGGTACTTGCCTTCATCGGCAACCGTGAACCCGACTGGATCGGCGGCATATCCAATACGCTCAACTTCCGAAACTTCTCGCTCTCGATGACCTGGGATGTACGCATTGGCGGAGACATCTTCAACGCGACCGAAAACGCGCTGGTACGGTCCGGCCTGAGCACTAAAACACTCAATCGCGGCGAAACCGTTGTATTCGACGGCATCGTTGAATCGACGGGCGAACGGAACACCCAGAGTGTGGTACTCGACCAGAACTACTATACCACCCTGTATGCAAACAACGGGCGTGAATTTGTGGAAGACGGCACCTGGTACCGCATGCGGTTCATCACTCTCGGCTACAGTGTGCCCACGCAGCGGCTCAGTGGTCTGCCCATCCGCAGCCTGCAGATATTCGTAACCGGCCGCAACCTGCTTCTGTTCACCGACTACTCCGGTGTGGATCCTGAAGTTACCGGCAGCGGCGCAGGCGTGGGCGGAGCCGGATCATTTGGCTTCGACAACCTCGGCGTTCCATCGACCCGTGGATTCGACTTCAGCGTGAGACTGTCGCTCTAGGGCCAACCGGTCTGTTTCATTCCATATTTTTAATATTTATACATTTACAAGGTTTTTATCATGAAATCAAAATTCCTGAAAATAAGCGGCCTCTTCATCGTAATGCTGTTTGCGGGTACCTCTTGCGAAGATTTTTTATCGGTGAACGATAATCCGAACCTTCCCTCTGAAGTACCTGCCGAAAACCGCATCATGGGTGCAATCAGAATGAGCAACGGCGCCGCCATGTGGCGCGGTACCAGGGAAATAAGTTCCGTTATGCAGTACGGTGCCACCCGGAACACCACCGGCGGATTCTTCAATGCGGAGACGTGGCGGTTCACGTCATCCTACTTTTTCTGGCAAAACTCCTACACCTGGGCCCTGCCAAACGCTGTTGACCTCATCAGGCTTGGCGAAGCAGACGGTTCCCCACATTTTGTGGGCGTAGGGAAAACACTTCAGGCCCAGATTTTCGGTATGCTTACCGATCAGTACGGTGCCATTGTGGTCAGGGATTCCTACGACGGTGTTTCGCAGGTAAACCTCACACCCCGGTTCGACGACCAGGAATTCGTTTACCAGGAGATCATCAGGCTGCTGGATGAGGCCATTGCCGCCTTCCGTGAGACAGAGAACAACACGCCGCTGAACGCCGCCAACGGAGACATCCTCTACCAGGGTGATGTAAGCAAATGGGAACGCTTCGCATGGACACTCAAAGCGCGGTACCTGAACCACTTGTCCAAAAAAAGCAGCCTGTACGATCCGGTCGCCATCATTGAGGCAGCCACAAACGGATTCAACGCCGATGGCATGGATGCCGAGTTCAACTACTCGGCCGGCAGTCTGCAGACCGAAGAGAACCCGTTCTTCAGCTGGGGCGGATTTACCAACCCCGACAACCCGAGGTTCTTCACCTGGAATCAGTTCTACGTAGATCTGCTCACCAACTTCCCGGTAACGGAGACCGATTATCAGGATCCGCGCATCAGCCGCATCATGCAGCCGGCGCCGTCCGACAACCAGTTCCGCGGGCTTCGTTCAGGCATGGGTCTTGCAGGCGGCGAGGGCGGATCGGGTACCTTTACCGATCCCGAAGACTACGGCCGTTTCAAGGGCTCCGGGTACTACACGAACATCGACTCCCCCTTCCCGTTCTCAACCTACTCGGAAGTCAAATTCATTGAAGCGGAAGCAAGGCTGCGCTCAAACGATCCCACCGGTTCATTTGCTGCTTTTGAAGAAGGCGTAAGGGCCCATATGCGCAAGCTGGGCGTTCCCGGTGATGAAATCGAAGCCTACTGGTCGGCATTGCTTGCCGACGGCGTAGCGGGCCATTTCAACAACCTCACACAAGGCCTGAGCCACATCATGCGCCAGAAATACATCGCCCTGCCCCTGAATCCCGAAATCTGGGTGGATATGCGCAGGATGAACTACAGCCAGAACATCTACGGGCCAACCCTTCAGCGTCCCGCCAACCTGAACACGATCATCTTTGACGCGAACGACGAGTCAGACTGGATTCAGGCCATGGTCTACGAAGGCAACGAAGAAGTGCGCAACCCGGACAACGTTGGCGACAACACCCCGGCTGTACGCCTCACAACCCCGGTTTGGTGGAATATTCCCGAATAGGCATTGAATTTGGAAATGAAAGTGAACACGTTCGCGGTCAAACGCACGATCGCGAACGTGTTCATAATCATGAATGTAAACGTGAAATCGAAGTTGAGCTCGACTCGAACACGAACTTGAAGTTGAGCTGGACTCGAACAAAGACACGACTTGAACACAAGCACGAACACAAGCACGAACTCGAAAACTGACTTGAACCTACCGGTCACATACTTCCAAATCACTTCGCCGTTCAAATGTTCTATTGTTCACTTGTTCCCTAATTCGAAGCATACTAACAGCACCATCGGTGTCACCCTCCAAATGGTGTAGCCCCGAAGGGGCGAAATTAACCGTTAAACTTTACCAAAAAACCATTGCATTCATCTATATCACAACCATCCGTATTGCAAACATCTGCAA
>JAIVHB010000196.1 GCA_020201275.1 Rhodothermaceae bacterium
CCGCCAACTTCCGTGTACAGATCGACCGAGCCGTCGTGCATTACAAAATGATTGACCACCATATTGGCATCCGATGAGGTGCCCCTTTCTGCGGCCTCGTGGATGTTGTTGAGAATCGTCGCGAGATTATTATCAGGCAGCTTCTGCTCCACATATACCGTCGGCGCGTAGACATTGATATCCTCGATGATAATCACATCCGAAAAAACAGACCGGATCTTTGCCCGCATGACTATCTCGTCGATAACGATCGCGTTTTCGGTTTCGTAGCCTTCCGGATTGGCGATCCGCACACCCGTGATGGTGCCCGCTCCTGAAAATGGTGAAATGGATACGTTATCGACCGTCACCCGTGTACCTGTCATTTCGGTTCCGATCTGCTCAATGCTCGATTTAACAATTGAATCGAGGGTAAGGGTGAGGATCAGAAAGCCCGCCAGAATGATAACAACGACCGAAATCAATGCGATTTTAATACCCTTTGACATAGTCTCCCCATTTTATGATTATTTCCTCAAGATACTCATAAAAATGGACAGGTCGAGCAGCAGGGCGCCCCACACCACCTCCGTCATCCTGAGCGCAGCGCAGCGGAGTCGAAGGACGGAGTCGAAGGGCGATACACACCATGACGGGGTTAGAGCCGGTTTATCTATCAAGTATCGAGTTGAACGTGCTGCTCGGGCGCATGGCTTTTTCTGTTTTTTCCGGATCGGGGTGGTAATACCCGCCGATATCCTCGGGTCTGTTCTGGGCGCCGAGCAGCTCTTCGTTGATGCGGGCTTCGTTCTTACCGAGCTCATCCGCGATCGGCGCGAATACCTCCTGCATGCGGGCATCCTTCGTCTGATCGGCAAGTTCGCGCGCCCAGTACATGGCCAGGTAGAAATGGGATCCACGGTTGTCGATCTTACCGAGTCGGCGTGCCGGCGATTTTTCGTTCTCCAGAACGCTTCCCGTGGCGGCATCAAGTGTTTCGCCCAGCACCAGGGCCGCGGGGATGTTAAAGGTGCGCCCGAGATGCTCAAGCGATACGGCCAGGGCCAGGAACTCGCCGAGGGAGTCCCAGCGCAGGTATCCCTCCTTCACGAACTGCTGCACATGCTTGGGGGCCGAGCCGCCCGCACCCGTCTCGAACAGGCCGCCGCCGTTGATCAGCGGTACGATAGACAGCATTTTCGCCGATGTGCCCACTTCGAGAATGGGGAACAGGTCGGTGAGATAATCGCGCAGCACGTTGCCGGTTACCGATATCGTATCGAGCCCCTTGCGGATCCGCTCAAGCGAGAATGCGGTGGCATCGACCGGCGACATGATGCGGATATCCAGCCCCGATGTATCATGATCCTTCAGATAGGTGTTCACTTTGGCGATGAGCTGAGCGTCGTGCGCGCGCTCCTTATTGAGCCAGAATACGGCAGGCGTCTTCGAATCGCGGGCCCGGTTCACGGCCAGCTTCACCCAGTCGCGGATGGCGGTATCACGGGTCTGGCACATCCGGAAGATATCGCCGGCCTCGACCTTCTGCTCGAGAGCCGTACTCTTCGGCCTTCTGCGCCATCAGTCCCACGTTGGGGATGCTGCCCATGGTGGTCGGATCGTATGCGCCGTGCTGTTTGCAGTCGTCGATCACGGTCTGGTACACGCCGGCGTAGCAGCGGTCGGGGATTACCGCTTTGGTGTCCTGCAGTTTACC
Source organism: Rhodothermaceae bacterium (assembly GCA_020201275.1). Taxonomy (GTDB): domain Bacteria; phylum Bacteroidota; class Rhodothermia; order Balneolales; family Cyclonatronaceae; genus RECM01. The sequence goes on from JAIVHB010000196.1 coordinate 1,697, forward strand.
GTCGGCATTCCACATCTTGCCCGAATCGCGGATCATCGGCGGCATCGACGCGTCGATGATGATATCCGACGGTACATGCAGGTTGGTGATACCCTTGTCGGAGTTCACCATGGCCAGCGCGGGACGGTTATCGTAAATTTTTTGGATGGCTGCCTCCACCTCCGCCTGCTTCGGATGTCCCTGGATTTTCGCGTACACATCGCCCAGGCCGTTGCGGGTGTCTACACCCAGTTCGGCGAACAGGTCCGCGTAGGTGTCGAAAACTTCCTTATAGAACACATCCACCACCGCGCCGAAAATGATGGGATCGCTGATTTTCATCATTGTGGCCTTGAGGTGCAGGGAGAAAAGTACGCCTTTCGCTTTTGCATCCTCGATTTCGCGGGCGGTGAACCGCTTCAGCCCGGCCATGTTCATCACGGCGGCATCGATCACCTCGCCGGGCGTCAGCTTCACCTCCGGCTTGAGCACGCTTACCGTACCATCCTCACTGGTAAATTCGATCTTCGCGGAGCCGCCGGCCGGCACGGTCACCGATTTTTCGCTTCCATAGAAATCGCCCTTCGACATGCTCGCCACATGCGTCGCCGATCCGGAATCCCACTCACCCATCGGAGGCGGATGTTTCCGTACGTAGTCTTTCACCGATTTGGGCGCCCTGCGGTCGGAATTTCCCTCGCGAAGCACCGGGTTCACCGCCGAGCCCAGCACTTTGGCGTAACGCTCGCGGGCCTCCTTCTGCTCGGCCGTACGGGCCTCATCCGGATAATCGGGCACCTTGTAGCCCTGTGACTGCAGCTCTTTGATCGCGGCCCTGAGCTGGGGCACGGAAGCCGAAATATTGGGCAGTTTGATGATGTTGGCCTCAGGCGTCTTCGCAAGCTCACCCAGTTCGGCCAGGTGGTCGCCGATGCGCTGATCTTCGGTCAGGTGCTCCGGAAAATGGGCCAGGATGCGGCCTGCAAGTGAGATATCGCGGGTTTCCACAGCCACACCGGCTTTGGAGGCAAATGCCCGGAGTACGGGAAGCAGTGAATAGGTGGCCAGCATGGGCGCTTCATCGGTGATGGTGTAGATAATTTTCGGTGTTTTGTTCATTTCGGATTTCCGTAGGTCAAAGGGTTCGTTAGGTCAATGGTGCACTTGTTTCTTTGGTTCAGTTGGATGGTGCTGATGGGGTTATTTTTAGGATGATTTTAGGATATCCCTCCTGGGTGATTCACAGGGTAAAAATAATTAGAGAAAATCTGGTTTCCGTTTTCATAAGGACTCCAAAAATAAGAAAAAAGACGGGACAGAACGCAGTTCGGGTATATTGTTTTTAGGACTTATAAAGAAAACTATAGTTCACACCGCTGAAATGATCCCGATTAATGATTTTTGAAGTTTTGCTGATACCAATGCTTCTTTTCCTGGCCTGCGCGATTAACCAAAAAAGACTCCTCACCTCTGGATTTGTGAGCTATAAAAAATACTGATCACCAAATTGAGCCAAAATAAATCTACCGGTAACAGGATATTATTATGGTGTCCTGAACAGTACACTGCATAAATCAAGAATGGATGTCAGGCATATATTAACTGGATGCTTAAAAGGATTTGCGTTTTGGTAGCCAAGAAATGTAAAAAATAGTAAATGCATATGGAGAGGGGTTGATATTTTGCAGAGGAATGATTAATCATTACTTAATATAAGTTGACAACATCTATTGCCAATGGCTTGCCGTAATATTGATGTTGATGTAGGGTTGGATTCAGTACTGGTGCCGACATTGGTCGCTACCCTGTCAGGAAGTGCAAACCATGATATGGAATCAAAGGATCAAGCCGGCCATATGGGCCAAACAGTTTGAGAGAAAGCTATACATCCTGTTTTGGATCATTGAAACTGGATGAATTATATCACATAGAGCAGTAAAACCGGTTAACTACATACACTCCTCCATGTAACCCAAATACATGAATCTTATGCATGCAATGAATAGGCAATTCATGGTTCCAACATTATTAATTATTACACTATCAATCGTTTCCTGTGATTTGTTGAACTCTTCGAAATCCGATGTAACAGATCACAAAATGTATGTGTTTTCCAACACCGCCCAGAAGTTTTATCTGATAGACTACCGGAATTTCGAAATTGTAAAAGAAATTCCTTTGCAGATGCCATATGAGGTTTCCGAAGAGATATCAAGATTGGCATTTATGACGCTTTCCACCGGTGGGGATCACCTGTTTTTTGAGGTTACTGGAACCTGGCCGGAACCCTCCCTTGGTTTTGCGAGATATGACATCGGGAAAGAGGAATTTACAGGCCTTTTCTATACGGAGTTTATACGTTCTGGTCCCACGAGATTTATCGCTGCACAAGATGGTTCTGCCCCTGGTCTTATATTTGCGCACCTGCGGGATTACGGAACCTATGCTATTGATCTGTTTGAGGAGCAGGTCAAAGAAACGATATCCGAAGAGCATCACTTCAGACTTCAAAAATGGATTTCTCATTCTCCCGATGACCGATGGACTGTAGTACATAATATATGGAGCGGTACCGGTGGGTATGATGAGATTCAGTTTTATCGCAAAGATTCTGGTTTTCGGGATTTGATATTCACATTAAGCGAGGGTGGAAGTGACAGTATTGCCATTTACGATTTCGAGTTTTCGAAGGATGGAGAACGACTGTTCCTTACCTACCAACTATCCGACGGGCGCAGTCGGAACATTGAGAGTTATTTCGGCAGCTATGATCTGGAAACCGGGAAGCTTGCAGAATCTGATCTGAGGTTTCCATGGAGCCTGAACCCTTATTATACGGCTTACAGTCCCAAACGGAATGAAGTATATACCATTGGAGCTTACCAGGAGTTTCATATCCTTAATGTGGAAACTCATGAAAGAGAAAAAGTGATAGTTCTATCCGGAAAAACCCAGGGATCCTCACGAATCCAGCTCACTCCTGATGAAAATATAGCGTTTATCAGTTGCGCATTAGATAATTCCATCTTTGTAATCGACTTAAACATGCGTGAGGTCGTACACACCATCGATGTTCTTGAACGACCTTATATCATGATTATACCTTAAACCAACCATCCAAAAACATTTGGAGGATGATATGATGAAAACACTCAAAATAACCTGTATGCTGGCTTTATTTTATGCTGGCGGTACTCCGACAGCCTTCGGCCAGTGGGGCCTGCAAACCCTGGAACAACTAACCCGTTCTGCTACAGTAATTGTAACCGGAACCGTTACGGAGGTACAGGCTGATTTTGGGTAGCTCCCTGGTATTTCAGTGTAACCCTCGAGCTCAGATCTTCATGCCCGCCAAAGACTCCACCCGGGCTGATGATCCCGATTTTCACACCGCTTGATCCGGTTTCGATGGCCCATGCCTGTGGAACATTGACCGTTTGCAGATAAACCTGCTGATTCAATAATGGATCATTTGGCGATATCTGGGCAATCAATATATTTGGTAGAACAAAAAAAATAATATTCAGTAGCAATAATGTTCTCATCTTTGCCTCACTATCTGTATGGTTAATTATTCCGGGAAAACGGCTGTGATTTCCCGTGTGTTGATATCGATCAGGTATAACCGGCTCGCGTTGTAGATGTTGGCCGAAAACAGGATGGAATGCCCATCGGGATGCCATACAGGGCGATAGGCCCCTTCGCGAAGGTAGGTGAGCCTTTCGACACGGCCGGTTTGCAGCTCCAGGATGTGTATATCAATATTCCCGGGCAGGGTCTGATGCATAAAAGCAATGCGCCGGCCATCAGGCGATACCGCAGGACTGCCGATATACATCGTATTGGGCAGATCCGTAAGCTTGACCCGGTTTCCGCCGTCAACTGAAGACATGTACATCTGATTGCGCCGCCCCTGAACCTGGGTGGTGTCCCCACCAATATATACGACGTGCTGCCCGTCAGGAAACCAGTTACCATACAATCCACCCGGAACAACAATATCTGCATCGGATCCATCCCGGTTCATAATAACCACCCCAACCCCTTTATTGTTACCGGTCGTAAACAGTATTTTTTCGTTATCCGGACTCCATCTGGCCGAGTAATTATGTCTTAAATCATCCGTATCATTTGGCGAGTCACTTCCGGTTAGTTTTATCAGCTTTTGGCCGGGCACATCGAACGTATACACGATTGACGGTGCCGAGTTGCTGTGAAACAAGATCCGCTCTTCATCCTTGCTCCAGTCCGGGTTCAGCGATTGTCCGCCGAAAACCGGGTAACGGGCCCCGGTTGCCAGGTCGGCCACCCATAACATATTGAGCATAAATGTATTTCCGTCTCTCAAGTCATGCTGAAACAGGATTTTGGTTCCGTCCGCATTCCAGGTTCCAAGTAAAGCGTGAAAATCTTCTGACGGGGGCAATACGTCGATTGGATCTTTTACATCGGGGCCGGTAACACAGCCGGACAGAATAAAAAAGCTAAGGTAAATCGCACATAGTATATTCATAGATGTTGATCCTGGTGTCAGGATCATTGTTTTATTGATATTAAAAACGTGAAAAATGTTCTCCATGAACAGTCAGTTACGGTTGACCATAATGACAAGTCCTTCGGGTTTCAGATCTAATTTTTCCGGCCCGGCTATTGAAGCACCCTGTTCGTCTATAAGCTCCCAATGCCATTCTTTCTCCAAAAAGTTCAGGGATACGGCTGATTCGTAATGGCCCTGAGGCAACCTTATAAATTCTGGGGTTAGGACCTCGTTTGTACCGCTCCACAACCGGGCTATATACGGCTTCCAAGGCAATTCAGGGCTGGAATCAAAAACGAAACGGACAACATGCTGAAGATCACCAAACCAAACCCCGGGTGTATCATGCACGTTTCTCCACAAACCGATTTCAGTGGTTCTCCATTTACTTCTTTCTGCTCCCTTTGATGGCAGCCGGATGCCCGGCATCCCGGGTACCATTTGGTATTTCCAGTGCAAAGGGATCGTACCATTTAATGAAATCGGAATAGTGCCCTGCCAGGTCAACCCAAGCTTATCCGGATACAAATCAGTGGAAAGGCTATCATTGCCCGCAAGTACCCAAACACGGACAATGTCCCCACGTTCTGGCTTGAAAAAGCCGAGAACCTCCTGATTATGCATTCTAACTGTAAACCCAACTTCCGTGAATCCTGCCTCCCGTTCTCCTGTCCATTCCAGTACGACCCCACTCCGTATATCCCTGCCAGAATGCCGGATCCATGTCGCATTCGTTCCCAATAGACTGTCAAGGGAGTCGCGGATAGAAACAAGGAGATATATATTGTCAGGAACGAGCCATTCAGGATCTGCGAAATATCGGTATATCCCTGTTTCATCTGAATGCATAACTACTGAGACGGTATCCCGGTCAGATGCAAGTGTAAGCACAACATACTCTCCTCGCTGGCAGGAAAATGATCCATTGTCAATAGCCGCACTCAAGTCGAGGCTTATAACTCCACTTTCCCGGGACATACAACCGACCATAAAGGAGATACAGAAAGCAGCGGCAAGGATGTGTATTCGATATAAATTGTTCAAATCTGATCCCTTTTCCTTCACCCTTAAACCTAGAAATGCCCCCATAAGAGTATGTTTATGTATGAGGAGTGATATTAATGAGTACCGTTTTACTAATAATAATAAAATAGTATATTATAATTCAAATATTAATAATAAAAATAGGCTATTCATGCCTTTCTTCTTGCATGTAAGTTCCATCACCAAGAGACTTTTGAAAAACCGTCATTTTATCGGTTTTTTGCGAAGCCTTATG
>JAIVHB010000063.1 GCA_020201275.1 Rhodothermaceae bacterium
CCGGAGGTCGACCCGTTCAAGGGTATGGTAGATAATGGCGATGAGAGCATCCTGAAGGTTAGCACTTTCGGTCTCTACAGCAGGGGGTATGCGGTCGAGAACCCGATCGACGATGTCTGATATGACCTGTTCGTTTTCGGTAAGGCCGGTAATGGCGTCATCGATCAATTCACCTGTACCGCGGCCTCTGAAGCCAGTATAGATTTTCAATGCCATACGTTCGATATACCGCTCACTCAGGGCATCGTTAATGAAATCCTGAGCGGCAACTCTCAATTCATCCCTGAGTTCCGGATCCGACATTGCATCCCGGATGTGAATGCCGATTACGGCTTTAAGGTCTGTGCGGAATTCGGGATTGTTGACCACAATCTCAACCGACTGGCCAACACGGGTCCGGGCATTTATGAACGATTTACCGTGCGTCATTTTGTGCCGGATATGGTCGGGATTTATCAGGTCTTTGGAAACAGCATTTGCCAGTCTTAGGGCCACCCGTTCTTTCTGTGCCGGAATAAGACCCTGACGAAGCAGCGGATGTTTTCTTCTCGGACGGAAGAGCATTTCAATGGCGATCCAGTTGGTCATAAAACCGATCAGGCCGCTCACGGCAAGAATCCGCAAAAGACCTTCACCAATAATAATTTTCCCAAAAAGATTCCAAGTGATGCCATCAAAATCCCAGTACATCGAAAAAATGAGCAACAGGGCAAGCAGATATGGATAAGCCATCAGGAGTCCGAGAAGAAAAGGCCGGTCGGGTTTTTGCTGTGCCTCTACAGGCTTTCGGGCACCAGGATCATCAGTTTCCATACCGGCATGTTTAACAATCAGGTCCCAAACAGCAGCAATGATGCTTTCTCTGTTGATTGATGAGGTATCTGCCGGGGCCGGGTCAGAACCGGAATCGGAAGCGAAAGCGGAAGTAGAACCAGAAGTGGATCCGGATGTAGAAGCATGATTGGTTGCAGAATCAATTCCGGAATCAGAATCTGATGGTAAACCTGAAGCAGAACCCGATGTCGCATGATCGGTTTCCGAAGTTGGAGCAGATGAAGCTCCTGGTGATTCATCCAGTATTTTTTCAGTAACCGGATCTGACGACAGATCAGTGGCAGGCCTCGTTGGTTTTACGTCTGCCTGATCGGCTGCCGGGTTTTCAGGCAGCTCTGTTTTGTGATTATCCATGAGTTGGTTCATTTATTATGGTGATCATACGATGGATCAGGTCATCAAGTTGTGACGGATGTTCTGATGTTGATACAAGTCCGGCCACGGTTTCAAGAATATGCCCGATCTCTCCGGCCTTGCTGATTAAGAATACTGAATTCCTGAGCTGATCTCCTGGTGATACCTGATCATCTGATAATGTAATCCATCCATCCCTGATGAGGATGTCGAGGGTTTTGCCGGCAGCAGATGCCGGCATTAGTGCATACCTGGTAAGGTAATCTATCAGATCTATGGAAGACATGTTTGGTGTCAGTTTTAATGTATTATGCTGAAGTAATAGACTATGGTCATGTAAGTATTCCACATTACCCGCAAATTGAGAGGGTATATTTACATAAACGTTTTCAAATTCATCTTTATACAGGAATCTCTCAGCCGATGCCGGTTTTCTGAAAACAGTTGCGCTGGCATTGTGAATAAATGTATAGGCATCATATAAATCTTTCCCGAGAAGCGGACGAATATCAGCAGGTAACAGGTTCATGTCGAGAGGTCGTATACCTTCGTGAGGTGCAACATCGGGTGTTATGCTCCAAAGTGGTACGGGCAGGAATTCTTCAGCCGGATACCTGCGGATGAAGCGTTCATATTCATTTTGCCAGGTGGCCCTGTAAAATCCGGAAGAGTGCGTTCTGGGATAACTGATAAGCCCGGTACCGATGTCATCCGGAACTGTGGTGAACAATCGGTTCAGTATGCCCTGAACGATGTTGAAATGGCTACCGGTGAATGAGTGATATCCGTTTTTACGCCCGGCATGGGATTCCTTTCCGGCAACTGTGTTTTTATCGGTTTCGCCGGGTTTGTATCGGCAGATGAATTCCGCTGAATTCCAGGGACGGTTGAGATCGTATATTTTTCGGGTAAACTCGGTCTTGTTTATCACAATTTCCCTTGCGGATGAAGCAAGAACAGGTTTAATCGAAGTAAAACGCCGTCCGTCACAGTTAAATTCATGGTAACTGCGTTCCGTGAAAAAGTATGTGCAGAGTGCCAGTTTACCAAGCAATACCGACAGTGGGATGGTGCTCTTCCGTGCAGATGTAGATTCTGTAGCTGGATAAAAAAAACGGGGTAATCCGGCCGTCAGCTTTTCATTGAGATATAACCGGTTAAGAAGGGCCTGCGTAGCACCGGCCTGATAAGGCAAAGCCATGCCCATGCTTTCGGTGACTCCCCTGGGTGACATGAGGTTCAGATAACATCTGAACAGGCGCTTGTTCTTCAATTCCCGGGCCAGGCACATAGCGATGAATTCGCCTGATGGATCTGTGTCGGTTGCCAGATATACACGGGAGGCATGCGTTGCTGCCGTTCTGATTCGTTTCCTCACTGGCAGCATTTCCGGGCCCGCATGTCCTTTAAGTGTGCCTTTTACAAAATCGGCACGAGGTTTCCAGCTGTAACCGGCTGTTGGAACCACCTCCAGCCCGGGAAGATTAAAACCATCGATTGTTTTTGCAATGGTGGGTGATTCTACGATAAGCAGCGTGCTGATCTGCATCTCATTCAGAGAGAGGGTCAGTTTATAGATTCGTTACCTTGTAAATAGACAGATCTGCTCCCTTTTTTAATCTCAGAGTCGAACGCGTACCGACTAACATAGTCTTTGATTTTATCAAGTGTTACACGTTCAATGGAATGTAACATGGCCTGTTCGATGATGTATTCCATGCGTTGGAAATCTATGAGTCCGAGCATCTCCATCTCAAGGAGGTATCCGTGTGCTTCCGGGGTAATGACTACACGCTCTGCGGAGTGCAGTATTCGCCGCGGCGCACTCAGTTTTCGTGTCCGCATACGCTCGTTAAGATCGCCGGATTGCTGTTTATGCAGGATCCATGAGTATGCAGCTGATATTTCTGATTTGTCGTAACCCTTTAAATATTCTGAATTAATACTCTCTATTGATTCGCCGACACGCACATGCCGCATCAGTTGAATTATTATATCGATTACATTTGTTCTCATTGAGCTAAATTTAACAAATCAAGGTAATAGTTTTCCCTGTTTTTCATGGTCATCGAGTCGCTTTCTGTCCGGTCGTCGTAACCCGAAACATGGAGCAAACCGTGGATGATTACTCTGCAGTATTCAGCTTTTCTGGCAGAAGTAAAATCAGCGGCCTGCTCGTCAATCCGCTGGGCACAACAGGTCAACGTTACTTCTATGTCATTAGTTTGATCAGCCGGCGAATAGGGGAATGTGATTATATCTGTTATATAGTCTTTACCGAGGTATGTGCTGTTAAGTGCCGCTATACCGTTTTCATCAATGAAAGCTACTTCCACCAAATGGAAGCTGACACGCTCGCCAGTTGCTATAGCATCAGCAATAGCCCAGATATCTTTTTCGGTTACCGGAACAGCGATGCCCGATTCGTTGATAAGAACAACCTCTGTACCCGGATTACTCGTCAAAGGTAAAGCCTTCGATATCAATAGATTCTGTAAGTGAAAGTGCCACGCTGCACATCATTAATTCGGGCGGTAGTTTGGTGAAATCACCTCTCATGAGCGACTCATCCACATTCGCATAGAGGCTGCATCCGCCTTCGCGTTCAACAATCAGACCGGTGGTCTGGTTATCGGTTCTGCCAAAAAAAGTGACCTGATGCAGGATGTCGCTTGCAATGAATCCTGTGCAGTTATGCAGTTGTAAAAAGGTGCCGTGGGAATAGACGGAAACCATGTTGATTTTTTTGGCATCAAGGTCTATTCCAAGATGGATTTCAATTACAATCCTGTTCCCGTTCTGTTCGTTGCTCACCTCAAAACGTGCTACCTGACCGGTTGTTTTATACCGGGTTCCAAGCACTTCAGCAATACTGTTGAGGTTCTCTTTTGTGAATTCCTGAATCATACTGGTTGAATCTGAATTTGATTTCGCTTCAATATAGCAAGGGTTTAATTGGAATTAAAGCTTAGCTAAGGTCCGAAAATTCGTTCCACACGACTCCTGCTTTCTGCAGCTGTTGTCGGGAAGGTGATACGTCCGGCCGTAAGCGTTGTAACTTCTTCTGCCATACTCAAAGCTTCTTCTTCGTTACCATCCATAAAATAGATCCTCTGAATAACAAGCAAAAGGCTGTTGTCGTAGGAGAGATCCATGGAATACTCTTGTATACGGTTGTTGATGCTACGAAGTTCATCTTCAATGGCACGCCTTCGCGATACGTTGGTACGTACAGCGGGCGAGGCGGCCTGCGCCCTCAGATCGGCCATCTGATCTTCCAGGCGGTCGAGTCGGTCAATTCCCTGCTTCAGACTGCTTATAGCTTCTTCCTTTGAATCGGAAGCGAGACTCATGGCACGCTCCATATCGTGAGCTTGAGCATATCGGTAGGCATAGGTGATTTTTGAACTGCGGTCGCCGGGTATTGATGTGAAGGGGATAAGGTCTTCACCCCACCTAAGCCAGTAGGATGCACTGTCGGGCTGATTCAGTTCCATGTATGCTGTAGCTTGCCGGGTTATAACTGTCCGATAGTTGTCGATCATCCTGCGTGTATTCTCATCGAAGTATGCATTTTCGTTGTTAACTTCACGGAGGCGGAATTTGCTTAACCTGTCTCCGTGAATTGCGGGATCCAGCATGCCGAAGTTCACATCACTTTTTACCGGTACCAGGCGAAAAGCTTTACCCTCAAGACGCAGATAGGGTGCGAGGTTAAGCTGTGCATCGCGCGATACAGTAATGGCGAAATAGACAGGGCGCACCCAATTGTTGGTCTGGATGATGTCGAGAACCAGGTCATCTTGTACGCGCGTATAGTATATCGGATTGCCTTCGGAATCGCGGGCGAGCATATTGCCTTCGTAGAACCAGCTGACTTCGTCGTCGAGGGAGTCGACGGGTACACCAAAACCGAGTTCCGGCAAAAAGACGCCATCGGGGCGGAATGCCCCGGGACCGGCAACCAACTGTGAGGATATGTCGCCGGGTTCACCGATAGCGGACTCCTCAAAAATGGAACGCAGATAATTTTTATCGACGGGAACAGATATTTCACGTGGTCTCCAGAAATCTGTTGCTCTCTGAAAACGGTATTTGTCCTCAACAAGACGAATCTCCTCATCTGTAAGAGATATGGGAACAGGCGGAGCCTCATGGTTCCATCGGTTCTTCATCTGATCGATATACCAGTCGGTATTGAGAAGACTCAGGTTAACAATTCTTACATCGGTACGGATGCCCCTTACCTCCTGCAGGTACCAGAGCGGGAATGTGTCGTTGTCGCCATTGGTAAACAGGATTCCGAACGGTGCAACAGAATTAAGCATATTGTACGCATAATCAGGTGCCACATAATTCTTACTGCGGTCGTGATCAAACCAGTTCTGCTGCATCATACGACCGGGTATAAGAACAAGCAACAGTGCGGCGATTCCGATTGCAACTGGCAGCCTCTCTTTCAGCAGTTCTTTGAGCATAAACAGAAGGCCGCTGGCCCCCATACCAATCCAGATACTGAATGCAAAGAAACTTCCTATATACGAGTAGTCGCGTTCACGGGGCTGAAAAGGTGTCTGGTTGAGGAAGATAACAATAGCTATACCGGTAGCCACAAACAGTACAAGTACGCTGAAAGCCCGTTTCCAGTCGGCCGTAAAGTGATAAAGAAGGCCCAGAAAACCAAGCAGAAATGGCAGGTACCAATAGTTATTATGAGCAGGATTGTCAGCATGGGGCGGATCTGAACTGAATGCATACCGCAGCAGGGAGGGCGTATCCTGCACATCGCTGCTGCGCCCAATAAAGTTCCAGTTGAAATACCTGAGGTACATATGCCCGATCTGGTAACTCCAGAAGTAGGACCAGTC
>JAIVHB010000138.1 GCA_020201275.1 Rhodothermaceae bacterium
TGGGAAAACGGCCAGATTGCTGCCGACAGCCCCAGCGTGATCAGTGGCATCAAAAATGTAAGCACATGCAGGTGGGCCTCCGTTCCGGATGGGCCGGATTTCCCGGTATCATCAGGGCCTGCCGGGGAGGAAATCCGGAACTGTTCCCGAAAGACCGGCATAACCCCGAGAAGGATCCAGCTCAGCAGGATGCCGGACTGAAGAATCCTTGTACCCGCAATAGTTGGGTTCAGGCTGGGTTTACCGGCCATCTCTGCCCCTAGCAAATAGACGAGCGATCCGGCAACAACCGTCACCCACAGCACAGAACGCCATCCTTTAACATAATATATGGCGCTGGTTCCGGCAATGATGAGTGAGGTGTAAACCACAAGCCAGATCAGGCTTCCCGTTTCGGTGAAGAAGACAAAAGGGGTCATCAACCCGCCGATGGCCCCGATTACAGACAGCACCGCGTCCTTCTGCTTAAGCGAAAGAAAGAAGGCCAGCAGCGTAACAGCCACCATAAATGAGAACGTGACGGTGTAGGAAGTCAGTTCAAAGATCTGAAAAGAGGCAAAACCGGTTATGTAAAATGTGGCAATGGCCCCGCCGAGCAGCGCCAGGCTGAAGGTGCGCCGGTCGTGATACGTTCGGGTGCCACCGTACAAAAGCATGATCCCCAGCAGCAGCCCGAACAGCAGCCTTACCTGCGGTATAAGCCAGCCCTGGTCGATCGAATACTTGAACAGAAACGCCACACCAAACAAAAGCAGCCCGATACCGACTTTATTGATCAGGTTTTCAGTCGTCAGCCATTCGCTAATATCGATCACTTTTTTAGGGCCGGGAACAAATCCGGCTTCTTTCGCCGGGGGTTTCCAGGGTTCCGCCGGGCGGCCATACAGCGGTTGCCCCTCAGCCGGCGTCCGGGATTTTACAGGAGAACCGGTTCCTGTGTGCAAGTCAGGTCCTTGCGTTGCGGAACCAACAGGGCGGACAGAAATGCGGGCATCCGCCATCCTGTCTGTGGCCGGGGCCGGTCCCTGTTTTTTGATCTGCTCCAGTTCCTCCATCAGAAGCCGCATGCCGGACTCAAGCCGGGCAATGCGTTCATTCAGATCATGCGAACCTGCCTGTTCGTCCGGATCGGTCGGTGTTTTCCCTGGCATATCATTCATCCCGTTAAGATTTTATTCTGGCATGAATGTAGAAGAAGAAACAATCTTTTGAAAGAGCTGCGGTGCCTGTCCTGGCAGAAATATAAAACACCCGGGGGGATTCCTTCTCTAAAAATCCCCTACCCAGCCATATCGATTGTCCGGGTATTTTCCAGGTCGAACGCGCGGTCGAGGTCGGTGGCCGTATTGGTGAACAGTACAAGGTAAGCCCGGTGCAGAAACAGTGGCACGGTGAGCGATCCGCGATCGACCGTGGCCAGCGGTATGGTGTAGCGGAACCGGAGGTTCCCCGCATTCCGGAATCCAATAAGGATGTTGCCGTCGAATTCGCGGCTGAGCCCGCTCAGGCTGTAGATGGGCCGGCTGCTCTGATAAACCCCCTCCACGGCCACCCGCAGCGAGTGGTTCACAGCCAGCGACGGACTGAGAAAACCGATCACTCCGCCCCGCACCCCGCGCCTGAGCATATCTGCAGTTGTATAAAATTCATGATCTGTGGATGCAAAAACCACAAACCCGGTATTCGGCTGATGGTCGCGGATGTTCTGCTGAAGCCGGTGGTACCAGGCCGCAAAAAAACCGAAACGCGCATTCTCAGACCGGTCTGAGATCACATCGCCCCGGCTGTCGATGACCTGAAGTGTTCCCATCCTCACGAACGGATCTGCCTGTAACCAGCTCGACCGGGCATACGTGTCGATGGTAAATGTGAGGGGGATGCCGGCACGAACGGCCGTCTCATCGAGGATGTACTGTTCAACAACGCCATTGTTCAGAAATCCGGCCGTAGTGGGTTCACGGAAAGCGGAAAGGGCAATACCAGGAAAAAACGACCGGTTCCGGTAGGTCACATCGTACCACAACTGGCTGTTGGATGTAGTCAGTTCGAGCGTATAGTCACTGCGCCGGAGTACATCGCCACCGGCCAGCATCACACCGGGCCGGTATCCGACCGGACCCTGTTCGTATGTCAGCAGTGGTACAACCATCCGCGGCTTCAGGAAAGAGAAATAGTCGCGGTAGGGTCTTACCTCCCAATCGTGGGCCTTCTCGTCGAGGTGGCGGCCCAGGCGGCCGGCCTCCATCCGGTTCACCGAGGGCGACCTCCATATCACATCCGACAAATCAGCGTCCATAAATTCGGATCTGTCCATCACGGCGCCCCTGTGGTAGCCCTCCTCGAGGGTTACGAACGCCACACGGTTTCCATCCGGCGAATATGACCCCTCGAAAGCGTTGTAGCGACTGTTGGTTACCTGCACCATGCGGTCGCGGGCCGGCTCGTATTCGTACAGGTTCATCACTCCGCCGTAATCGCTGCTAATGAGTAGACGGCTGCCATCGGAGCTCCACTGCGGATCGAACACCACCGCGTCGCGGAATGCGATATCTGGGGTACGTTCGGTAATTTCGTATTCGCGGCCTTCATCGACCAGCCACAGAGCCTGAACGCCGTTGCGGTTGGCGATTACGGCGTATTGGTTTTTTTGGGGGTCGGTGGTTGGGGGTTGATTTGTGGTTGATGGGGGGGTGTTATTTTTGACAGGATGAACAGGATGGACAGGATGGATTGGTTGTGCTGAGTTAATTGAATTTGCTGGGTTTGCCGGGTTTGATTTTGTTTGGGGTCTGGTGGCGATTGCAACGAGGTTATCGGGGCGGACTTGCAGTACGGTTTCTTCGCGGCCGTCGGGATGGATGCGGACCCAGCGCGAGGATTCGTGATCATTTTTCAGGGCGTTAATCACACCGCCGGGACCGTAATCAGGGGCAAAAAGCCGGGCCTTTTCCGTTATTTGCCTCAAACTTCCTGTGGTGATGTCTACCTCGTGCAGGTCGGAGATAAACGTATTGTGATGCCACGGATGGGAATGCATGCGCGAGTAGACCAGATGGGTGCGATCAGTGCTGAGTGCATATCTGTAATCGCCAATAGTCCGTGATTCGAGCAGCATAGACATCCTCCCGGTCTGCAGGTTGTACCGGCGAAAGCCCGGGCGGTCGTTGTAGAACGATCCGTAGAACAGGATCTCATCATCGCTGATCCAGAGCGGGCGCCGTATCTCATCCCCCTTACGACCCGTTTGCAGAATGCGGTACGATGTGACCCCGGCCCGTTCAATCGATTGGAGCCGGAACGCTTCCTCATCCAGCTTATCGTCCATAAAATCGCGGTAGAGCGTTGATGGGCTGTCGCCGGTTACCGACCAGAGCGCCACACCATAGCCCAGAAACGGAAACCGGGATACAAACCGGATGGTGTTTTTTGTGGTCTCAAAACCGTGCTCATACAGCAGCCAGGAGGTGAATTCATACCCTCCTGAGTAGATGCGGTTAAACGGGCGGGTGGCCACCGGCGACTGATGCATCTGCGACAGCCTCCACGGGTTTTCCTGTAAACGGCTGCTGAAATTGCGCGTGAAATACGGGTAATTGCCCCGGCCGCCCTCGCGGTAGATCATATTGGTCTCATGAAAAACCGCGATGCCCTCGAACAGCCCAAAAGGGGCTGTCATGTGCACCATCCGCGACATATCGGGCGAAAACGGCCGGATCAGTCCACCCACGCCGATGGTCGGAGCCACCGACATATGCAGGGCGTGCACCAGCTCATGGGGAACCACATTCTCGAGCCAGCCGCCTGTGCGCGGGTTCATCGCCTTACCCCGAATGGACGGCACTTCCATTTCAATACGGAAGTGCAGCGGGGTAACGAACCCGTTCGCATTGTCGTTATAGCCGTTTAGCACCACCGGCAATTTGCGGACATTGCCACCTACCAACGACTGCACGATCTCGTACTGGCTTTCCAGGAGTTGGGCGGTGGTCCGGGCGGCCGAGTCTTCGCCCTCATGGTAAATCACCCGGAAATGTGGTGACCGAAGCTCATACCAGTCCAGTTTCGGCCGGAACACGCTTTCATAGATCTGCGCCCGTAATGGGGTGGCAGCCATCAACAGGATGAACAGAATAAGGAGTTTCCGGTAAGGCAAATCAGCCAGTTTGCAGGATGATGGTTTCGTTCACTTTATTAACTGCAAATATACCGATGTTTTACGATCCTGAACGAACGCGTTTGGACAGATTATTATAATCTCTATATTATAATAGTCCAAAGTAAATTTTATTCCAACGCTACGTTTCATATGAAAAAATTGCTTGTCGTTGTTATTCTTTTCGTTGGATCTGTTCCATGCCTTTCTCAGGTTAGCATCACCGGTGTGCCACTTTTGCAGATTGAACCGACTGCACAGGCCGTGATGATCGGTGGTGCTTCCAGTGCAACGTCTACTCTTCATCCGGCTTCGTTCTTCTACAACCCGGCCCTCCTTGGTCATATTGGGTATAATAATTCGACACCATTAAGCGGATTTTACAAAAATAAGACTGGCTGCCGTCCATCAGCGCAGATTTAACGTACCAGTATTGGGCAGCAAACGGGTATCGGAAATAAAAAGGCTGACAGTAAGCTACAGTGCAGCAAAATTAAATCCCCGATCGGTTGATCACCCACTTGAATCAACCCAATACAGGGATATCTGCATTCAATGGAAGTTCTGAACCAGGACGGCCAGTTATTGCCCATAGTTGCATAAGATTATTAAGAAGCATACTTCTTTATCAACTTATGTCAGAAAAAATTTCCTGATACTTGTTTTCTAACATCCTGACTTCATCATCCGTTAACGCATCAATTTATATGCGCCGGAAGTGATGGGGATTTCAAGCACAGCGAGCAACTACTTATATGCTTGATTATATCCATAATCAGAATTTTCGGTTTATCAAAAAATTCTAACGGTAAACAATGATAAATCCATAAATAAATCTTGTTATTATAATAGCAAACTTAAATTATTGATGATTATAACCCAATAAACAGTAAAAGTACCTGCATATAGTCTGGTACAGCCTTTCAGCTCGACTGTATGAAGCCGAAATGCAAAACCGCATCTTTTATCAACAGGTTGTTTTCCTACACCTCATGCCTGTTTTGCATTCCTGATTGACAATACGCAGGTATATCACCTGTCCTTTTTTTTAAAACAGAGGTTATCTATGAAAAAGCAATTGTTGACAATTGGTTGGATTTTAATAGCCGGATTGACGTTCATATTACCCGTATCTGCTCAATATGCTGGTGGGTCGGGTTCAGTTAATAATCCATACCTGGTTTCGAGTGCTGATCAATTAGATGCTGTCAGGGAAAATTTAGAGGCTCATTTTAAATTAATCGCCCATATTAATTTAGGTGAGGCACCCTGGAACGAGGAGGAAGGATGGAATCCAATAGGTTCGGGTTCAAATCCCTTCAAGGGTTCATTTGATGGGAATGGCTTTTCTATTCTAAACCTCACTATAGACCGGCAGGATGAGAATAATCAAGGGTTATTTGGATATACCAATGGAGCTGTATTAAAAAATCTCGAGCTGCTAAATGTTAATATATCCGGTGCTGTTTACACCGGCGCTGTGGTTGCACAGAGCAGGGCGTCTTTTTACGATGGTATTGAGGTAATGGGCAGTATTACAGGTAAAAATAACACCGGAGGCGCTTTTGGCAACAACTATCAGGATCATATTCACAAGGTAATAACCAATGTTAATGTATCGGGAACCACATCCATTGGTGGTTTGTCGGGCGGGCAGTTTGGTAGTCAGATCCGTCATAGTGGATCCGATGGTTCAGTAACAGGATCTAACCACGTTGGTGGATTTATTGGAAGTAATAACGGAAGTAATACCAGCCTGGCTGATTCCTACAGCCATGCTTCAGTAACCGGTACAACTGATGTTGGCGGGTTTGCAGGTTATCATCAAACCGGCATAATTGTGAGATGCCTCAGCACAGGCAGTGTCTCAAATACCTCCGGTGGTTTTGTTGGCACAGTTACAAGTGGTTATATCAATTACTCTTTTTGGGATACACAGCGTTCTGGTGCCGCTACAAGCGAAGGTGGTCCGGGAGTTGCAGGTTTCGATACACAGCAAATGAAAACAAAAGATTCTTACCGGGCATTTAATTTCATTCACATATGGAGCATTATTGAGGGTGGTTCTTACCCCTTTTTAAGGAATCTTAGTATGCATCCCCCGCAAGAACCTGCTGATCTAAGCGAATTAAGCGGGAATGGTTCCATATCAACTCCATACATAATTACCAATGCCTATGAGCTGCAGGCAATGAACCAAAACCCTGAGGCCAGCTACATTCTTGCGAATGATATTGATTTGTCGGCCACTGTTTCCTGGAATTATGGTCTTGGCTTTAGCCCGGTTGGCACGAGTTCGAATAAATTTACGGGTAGCTTTGATGGCAAGGGACATACTATTCAAAACCTGAATGTTAATCGTCCTGATCAAATTATGGTTGGGTTGTTTGGTGATTCACAAAATGCCGTTATCCAGAATGTAACCCTGGCAAATCTGAACATTATGGGTTCAACAAGAACCGGAGGTATAATTGCCAGTACCTATGAGAATATGATGCAAAATCTGCACGCGAACGGCCTTGTTGTTAGTACCTCAACATCGGCGGGCGGCATTCTTGGCAGCACAAACAGGGGTTTATTCTTCAATGGTTCTTTTGTTGGTCATGTATTTGCAACCTCTACTGCCGGCGGACTGATCGGCGCACATTTTGGTACCGATATCCGGATGGCTTTTTCCAGAGGTACTGTAAATTCAGCAGGACGAACCAATTTTGATGGGATTCAATTCGGCGGCTTGTCAGGTCAATTTAATTCGGCCACAATGACTGATGTATACAGCCATTCTGAGGTTACGGGCCGGGAGCAGGTTGGAGGTCTTATCGGCTATTTTCAAACCGGAAAATTGGAACGTGCCTTTAGTACCGGCAGGGTTACAGGACAGACAGACACCGGCGGTTTAATCGGGCTTCTGTCACATGGTACCATAACATACAGCTTTTGGGATACTGATGTATCCAATCAATCAGAAAGTGCCGGCGGCTCTACCGTTGTTGGTCTTACTACTTTACAATTAAAAGACATTCAAACATACAGGATGTTTAATTTCTCACATCTCTGGATGATCAAAGATGGCATGGAATACCCTGAATTCCAGGATATCAGTCACTTTAACCTTCCTCATCAAATATCATTACAGGATTTGCAAGGTAACGGCACAGAATCAAGTCCCTATATCATTTATAATCTTAACCAAATGCAGGCACTTCATCTCAATACTGAAGCGCATTTTCGCCTTGGGAACGATATAGATATGAGCTCAACCTTAATATGGAATTATGGAAAAGGATGGACACCCGCAGGCACATCTGCTGCCAAATTTAGCGGCAGATTTGATGGGCAGGGATATGTGTTGTCAAACCTGAGCATAAACGAGGGGAATTTGATCGCTGTTGGGCTGTTTGGTTATGCTCAAAACGCTGAACTGGTTAACATAACGATTGAAAACGGGTTTGTTACCGGAGGTACACGAACCGGTATGATAGCCGGGGACACATATGAATGCACTAATGAAAACCACAAGGTATCCGGCATAGTACATGGTGAAAGCATCGTTGGCGGAATTTTCGGATCACTTAACCGGGGAACGCTTTCTGATGCCCGGGTAGTAGCCGATATCTATGGCAAAACATCAGCAGGAGGTTTGTCGGGTGCTCACTTTGGAACAACTATCCATCGAGCATTCTCCAGGGGAAATGTCACGTATAATGGTCTGCCCGCTGGTACACCAGGATTACAGTTTGGTGGATTGCTGGCACATTTAAATTCAGCGACCATTTATGATAGTTTTAGTCACGCAAATGTTACTGGTGGTTCTGATGTTGGTGGTTTGGTTGGTTACAAACAAACCGGTGACATTCGAAATTCATACAGCAAAGGTCACGTACAGGGTATAGATCAAGCAACCACAGGTGGTTTAATCGGGAGAACATCCTATGGCAATATCTATGATTCTTTCTGGGACATGGAATCTTCGGGTCAAAGTACCAGCGCCACTGGAACAGGCAGAACAACGGAAGAAATGACCTGGCCGTACAATCAAAATACATACGGCTCCTGGAACTTCACCGATATTTGGGCAGCCGACAATCAAAACAACAATGATGGTTATCCCTACCTCAAGGCTAACGTTCCCGTTTGGTATGATGTAAACATTTCATCAGGCGATGGTGGAATTGCAACAGGAGATGGCAGCTATTTACACGGCTCGATAGTAACATTAAAAGCGACACCGGATGAAGGCTGGGTTTTTGAACACTGGAGCGAAGAAGGGGATATCGTTTCAGTCAGCTCATCGTATACCTTTACAGCTACCAAAAACCGAACCCTTACAGCTTCATTCGGAATATACACTCATACAGATTCAGATAACCAGTTACCGAAAGAGACTGCTTTATATCAAAATTATCCGAATCCGTTTAATCCAGCAACGATAATTCGTTACAGTTTACCTGAAGCCGCTAATGTTAAAATTTCTGTTTACAATATAACTGGTCAACGAGTGGCAGATCTGGTAAATGATTTTCAAAGTGCTGGAAATCATTCCGTTCAATTTAATGCAACCCATCATTCGAGTGGTTTATATGTGTATATGCTGCAAACTGATAACATTGTTATAACCCGGAAAATGATTCTGATTAAATAGTATCAATTGGAAACGCCTTCTTTTTGTAAGGCTACGAAGATAATTTGCTCTATAGAAATATTTAAATAACGCAGAAGATGCATTTTTAGAGCATTCATGAATCCTGAAAAGCAAAAAAAAACGACGTATTTGAACCGCGATGATAAATGGCTGTTGTATAGTCTTATTTTTTCAATCGTTTTGGCTGTTGCCCTGTTATTGACCGGCGTATTTTTCTCTTCCGTATTAGCTAATTGGATTCTCCGGATTACAATAGCAATATGCTGTATCGGCTTGGTATATATATTTATTATTAACAAATACGTAAACATTGAATCTATAAGCGACAGAAAAACAAATTAGGGGTGAACCTCCCAAATTGAATTCCGAGCACTGATTCCGATCAATCCTTATACGGATCGAACTCATCCATTCCCGCCATAACCACGCCGAGTGGTTTTAGAACATGCAGGATGTCGACCGTATCGGCGTGGTAGCCAAGCACCTCGTTCAGCCGGCGGTAGGCCTGTGGGGCCTCATCAAGGCCGCCCCCGCGCAGTTTAACCCTTTTTCCCTTTAACCAGTCATGCATCATTTTTTCGCTGATGGCCCCGGCGCTGATCCTTTTTCGTTTCGGGCCCCATCCTTTGAACTTACCAGCCGCTTTGGTCCGCGACATCACCCTGCCGGCACCATGCACGGTTGAATAAAGTGCAAGCCGGCTTCTTTCCGAATCTACACCCGAAAGTATTACAGAATTGTCGCCCATGCTGCCTCCCACAAACCCGCGCTGACCGGGGAAGGCAGGCGTAGCCCCTTTCCGCACCACGATATACTCTTCACCGCCGTGCTTTTCTTTCCAGGCGAAATTGTGGTTGTTATGCACGGTATCAATAATTTCCGCACCAATTCCGGCGGTCACGGTACGGCAGACCCATTCGCGTCCTGCCCAGGCATATTTTCCCGCCAGCTTCATGGCGTTATAGTACGCGTCGCCCAGGGGGGTTGAGATATCAAGGAGGGCCTCATGTTCAACGGTCCGAACATCCCAGGGGCGGTTCAGCGACAGGTTGATGAATCCGCTGGCCGTTTTGTGCCCCAGGCCCCGGCTGCCGAAGTGGACGCCGATCCAGACATATCCGCTTTCATCTTCAAAGATATCCACATAGTGGTTGCCCGATCCGACGGTACCAAGCTGGTCGCGGCCCAGTTTTTTCAGGTCGGCGATAAGCTTTTTGTCACCGTACGCCTCCCATTCGGGATCGTCGAACAGGGGATGGTCGCGCGGAGCGTCGGGATTGGTCTGACCAATACCGAATGAGATCCTTTGTTCGATAAAATCGAGAGTGTGGTCGAGGTCCAGATCATCCTTCTTCAGGTCGAGCTTAGCAGCCATGTTGCCGCAGCCAATATCGAACCCCACACCGACCGGCGATACCCTGTTCCTGTATGCCGCCACCCCGCCGATTGGCATCACATAGCCAAGATGCCCGTCGGCCATCAGCGCTCCTTTTTCGGCCCGGCTCATCACATCATGGAACTGGACGAGGGTGTTCTCTTCATGCATTCCGAAAACGGGATTGTCATTTACTGGCGTACTGATATGTGATTTTTTCGATGCCATAACACAAAATACCGATGTTAATGCGGGTTGCAAACCACAATACGGTCGTAATGAAACATCAAGCATGTTGTTTTTAATGCTGGTATTTTAATAGCATAATTTGAATATCATTTGTATACCTATGAAAATCCGGTCGGTCATCTCCAGTTATACAGGCCTCTGCCATTCCGCTTCGCTAATCCTCATCCTGTTCATAAACACTCCGGTACTTAATGCTCAGATACCACTGACCGACAATGACAAGCTGTTTCTGACCGGCGATATCCGTACCGGGTATTTTGGAATTATCGGTGAGAACAGAGACGGTTCCAGTGCCGATTTTCATGAGATCCGCAACAGAAGCCGGATCGGCATACGCTACACACCACACCAGCGTGTCACACTTCAGGTTCGTTACGCTCTTCGTGTCAATAGCCGGGATTTTGAACTGAAGTGCTCTTTGCTTTCGTACCTGCAACCGGGTGGAATGCTGACCTCGTTGTACAGTGGCATCACAAAAATGCTCCGAGCAATACGTACCGGAGTCCGCTTGATATGGATAATACCGATACACCATACACATTCTTCACCCATATCCGCCGATCATATAATGATAACGTTGTAAGGTATGCCGCGATGGATGTGATTTATTCCCCAGATGCCCTGATTAAAACAATGGACGGGGAAAGAGGTGATTACATGGCTGCAACAGTTAAAACACAACTGGGATGGGATCTGCCATCGGGCCGCACCCTTCTCTGGGGAGGTGAGATCGCCTACAGTTTTAACCGTCCCGACGAAACGGTTGTGCGAATGGGAACGAATGACGATAAAAAAGCAGGTGGACTGGGTTTTCAATCCAATCTGAGCATTCAGAATCTGTTTGAGGGGCATAATCTCGGATTCATCGTGGCCATTCTGGAGCCATCGCTGCTCACATCCTCCGATTACTGGAATAACATCCTGTTATTTGAAATCCGCCATACCGTCCGGTTTACCGGGCGCCTGTCGGCTGAAACCAGGTTGCGCTATAGGGGAGATCATCAGAAACTTTCCGGTGTTGATCAAAAGCGCTGGCAGATCTTTCCCTATGCAAGGCTTACATATCGCTTCAGGTAGCACCATCCCCAATCCTGTTTTATTAAATAAAGTATATCAGGATACTCATTTCATCCGGCCACGCATTTCAAATTACCTGCGTATGAATCAGCAAACTGTTATTGATAAAACCACTGAATTCGTAAAAGAAACCCTGGCCGGGGCCGAGGGCGGTCACGACTGGTGGCATATCTTCCGGGTCCGGAACCTGGCAAGGCACATCGCTGAAACCGAACCGGCAGATCTGTTCATTGTGGAACTGGGTGCCCTGTTACACGATATCGCCGACTCCAAATTTCACAACGGAGATGAGGAGGCCGGCCCGCGAATGGCACGTCAGATTCTCACTTCGCTGGATGTTGACTTGGCAACCATCACTCATATTGAACAGATAATTGTCAATATCTCCTTCAAGGGGGGCATAAACGAGCCGCGGTTCCGGTCGCCCGAACTGGATGTAATTCAGGATGCTGACAGGCTGGATGCGATGGGGGGCATCGGCATTGCCCGCGCCTTTAATTATGGGGGATTTAAAAACAGGGAAATCTACAACCCCGGGATCCGTCCGGATATGCAGATGACAAGGGAGCAGTATAAAAGCAGTACTGCCCCAACGATCAACCATTTCTACGAAAAACTGCTCTTGCTAAAGGAGAGAATGAATACTCCTACTGGTAAAGCAATGGCCGAACACCGGCACGCCTTCATGGAGCACTTTCTCGATGAATTCTACCTGGAATGGGATGGTAGTCGGTAGCAGCAGGAACTACCGCTATCTTCTATTCTCCGCACGGGGATTTGGCAATAATCCTGAAGCGGCTTCTGGATGCCGGGTATCCGCTTTCTGGCGCATCGTGCCACGGCGTGTCTGAAGCATTGTACCTGGATGATCCCGACGGAAACGGTGTTGAACTGTACCGGGACCGGCCAAAAGAAGAGTGGCCCACACGACCCGATGGTTCATTGTATTTTTTTTTGGTTTATTTTCACTCGTTATTTCCTGTATATAATCCATTATTTTCCGACAGACCTCTTTTTATATCAATCCATACTTAATCCATTCCCTACGACACTAGTCACCAGCCCTCACAATGAATAACACACCCCAGACAGCATCCCTACGAACCATAGGCCTGACCGGTGCAACCGGCATTGGGGTTGGTGCGATGGTTGGCGGGGGCATCCTGGCCCTGGCCGGTGTGGCGTTCGCGGTGAGCGGCCCCTCAGCCATCCTGGCATTTGCCCTCAACGGTTTGATCGCGCTTGTTACCGCGTTGAGTTTTGCCGAAATGGCTGCGGCAAACCCGCAAAGCGGAGGCACCTATACCTACGCAAAGAAAGCACTGACCGTACAGGTGGCATTCGGAGTGGGATGGGTGGTCTGGTTTGCATCGCTGGTTGCAGCCGTACTGTACGCCCTGGGTTTCGGCGCCTTTGCATCATTTGCCCTGCAACAAATTCCCGCTGGTGAGGTTGCCGATCTGCTGCAGCACCGTGCTGTTCCCGTACTGCTGGCACTGGGGTCGCTCGTATTTTACGGATACAAACTGACCCGGACCACCGGAAGCGGCGGTCGGTTTGCCAACATCGCGAAGCTTGCTGTATTCGCCGTACTCATTGCCGGCGGACTGGCCGTGATGGTGCAAACACCGTTTTCCCGCATTACCGAAAGTGTTACCCCCTTTTTCGGCGGTGGATTCAGCGGGCTGATTGCTGCCATGGGCTTCACCTTCATTGCGCTTCAGGGATTTGACCTGATTGCTTCTGCGGCCGGGGAGATCAAATCCCCTGAAAAGACCATCCCGAAGGCCATGGTGGGTACTCTCGTGATTGGCCTCATCATCTATATCCCCCTTCTTTTTGTGATGATGACGGTGGGAATGCAGCCCGGCGAGGGAATCATGGATGCCAGCGCCGCAAACCCCGAAACGATAATAGCCATTGCGGCGCAGAACTATCTGGGCGCTTTCGGTTTCTGGCTCGTTATGGTGGCAGGTATCTTTTCCATGCTATCTGCCCTTCAGGCCAACCTGTTTGCGGGATCACGTATCGTCCTCAGTATGGCGAAAGACCGGACACTAACCCATCATCTGTCCGAAATTGACATCCGGCACGGTACCCCTGTCCGCGCTATCCTCGTCACATGTGGCATTGTAGCTGTGCTGATCCTCATTCTTCCGGATGTTGCCGCGGCAGGCGCCGCATCCAGTCTCATCTTCCTCATCACATTTGCACTGGCTCACGCTGTGATGATGCTTATGCGAAAGCGGACTTTCGGTAAATCGGAAACCTTCCGGGTGCCGTGGTTTCCGGTACTGCCGGTAATCGGGATGGTGGCCTGTATTGCCCTGGCCCTGTTTCAGGCCGTGACCGTACCCTCGGCCGGTATCATTTCATTGATCTGGCTTCTGATAGGTTCGGTTCTTTTTGCTTCTTTTTTTATAAAGCGGGCACGGGCCATTGATGCATCCGAACAGGCGCTTGATCCGGACCTGGTTCGCCTCAGAGGGCTGAATCCGCTGGTTCTGCTGCCCATTTCCAACCCCGCAAACGCCGAGTCGATGGTCTTTGTAGCCAATGCCCTGGCTCCGCCTGTGGTCGGACGGGTTTTGCTGTTATCCATTGTTATCCCCAGCGAGGACCAGGACAACATTCACCGGCAGCTGGGCAATAACCGGGATGCCTTTCAATTCGCGCTTAAAGCCTCCTTCGACTCGGGTTTGCGTCCCGACGCCCTCACCACCATCGCCAGCGAACCCTGGGCGGAAATCGAACGCGTGGTAAAGGTGCACCGCTGCAGGAGCATGCTTATTGGATTAAGCAGTTTCAGCGACAGGCACGCAACGTTCTGATTCCTATTGCCGGTTTCGGTGCGCACGATACGCTTCGTGCCCGCGTGGCCGCAAGCCTTTGGAGGGCTAGCCAACCCGATATTACCTTCCTCCAGATCCTTCCGACCAATACTTCGAATGAGAAAGTCCGGAAAAGCCAGAAAGATCTTTCGCGATTTTCCGGCCGCATCATTCCCGGGAAGACCGAAGCACGTATTGTGCTGAGTGACGATGTAAAGGGCGAACTGGTGCGGCAGACTGCCGAGCACGATCTTGTGATCATGGGCCTCGGTAAACCCGGACCGAATGAAAAAGCGTTCGGCAGCATTCCCCTGAGCATGGCCGAAGAGACGAACTCTGCCCTGATATTTATCAGCAATAAGTAAGGCTGCTCAATTGGTTTGATATGAAAAAATATTTTGAACATTCCATAGATCATCGTATTTTTACGATGATCTATGGAAACAGTGAAATCCGCCATATTAACTAATGAAGACCGGCTCGCCCGGTATGCGAAAGCGCTCGGCCATCCCGTGCGCGTCTCTATCCTGAAATACCTCAGTTCGATTAATGCCTGCTGTGCCGGCAGCATCTTCGATCAGGTGCCAATGGCCCAGTCCACCGTATCCCAGCATCTTAAGGAGCTGAAGAAGGCCGGGCTGATTCAGGGCATGATCGATCCGCCAAGGGTCCATTACTGTATTAACCGAAAAAACTGGGATGAGGCAAGGAAGCTGTTTTCAGAGTTTTTCTGACTTTTTTTAACCAAAATAATCGTAAATCTACGATATACGATATATCATATACAACCAAACATTACCAAACCGAAAACACCATGAAAAATATCAAAATACTGGGCCCTGGCTGCGTCAGATGCCGCGACACAGAGATGAATGTGAAAAAAGCCCTCGAAGACCTCGGCATTGAAGCCAATGTGTCAAAAATCACGGACTATCCCCAGATCATGGAATACGACATCATGTCGACCCCGGCCCTGGTCGTTGACGAAGTGGTGAAAGTGTCGGGCCGTATCCCGACTGTAAATGAAATCAAAACATTTCTGAGCTGATACACCCATGTTTGAGTGGACACAACTTTTTGCCGACTGGCTTATTTACGGATTAATCGGACTCGAAGAGGGCACCAGTCTTGGGAATGCCCTCAACTTTTTCGTCTATGATGTAATCAAAATCATGATCCTTCTTTTCCTTATCAGCATGCTGATGGGGATCGTCAACGCCTGGTTTCCGGTCGAAAGGGTGCGGGATTTCATCTCATCCAGAAAACTCTACGGCATGCAATACCTGTTTGCCGCCATATTCGGGGCGGTAACACCGTTCTGTTCATGTTCATCGGTACCGCTGTTCATCGGATTTGTGAAGGGAGGAATACCTCTGGGGGTCACCTTTGCCTTTCTGATCACATCCCCTCTTGTAAACGAGGTGGCTGTGGCCATATTTCTCGGCATGTTCGGCCTGAAACTGACCCTGATCTATGTAACCACAGGCATCCTGCTCGGCACCCTTGGTGGATATGTTCTCGAAAAACTCAAGCTCGATCATTTGCTCACCGACTGGGTGCAGACCCTTCAGCACAACAGCTCGGATCCCGATGGTTTTGATGCCGGTGAGCGCACAATCTGGCAGCGCATGCCTGAAATCAGCCGGGAGGCCACAAGCATCCTGAAAGCGGTGGGGATCTATGTAGTTATAGGCATCGGCATCGGTGCAGCCATGCACGGCTATGTGCCCGAGGGGTTTTTTGAACCCTATATCGGTCCCGAAAACGTGCTGGCCGTACCCATGGCCGTAATTCTGGCTGTGCCCCTGTACGCGAACGCAGCCGGGATCGTGCCTGTAATCCAGGTATTTGTGGCCAAAGGCGTACCGATAGGTACCGCCATCGCTTTCATGATGGCGACCATCGGCCTTTCAATACCCGAAGCCGCTCTGCTCAAAAAGGTGATGAGCACGAAACTGATCCTTATCTTTTTCGGCGTCGTCACGGTTTTCATCATTATAAGCGGCCTGTTCTTCAATCTTGTATTGTGACCTCTCTGAATACAAACTTTTAAAAGCTTTTTCATCTCTATATCGGGTAAATATACTATTATCCAAGCCATACATCGGAATGCATCCTCAGCAGTTTTGCGCTTCCGCCTGTTCAGGACCACCATAACAGTTCCAACCATCATTTTACCCGGCTTTACATGACCCAGCGCATCATATTACCCCTGTTTCTTTTTATACTTCTGACCTTATCCATCGTCAATGCCCAGAATAGGCTCGATTATTATCTGCCTCAGGATGTGACCTATAATGCGGATATTCCCACGCCTCAGTCGGTGTTCGGGTTCGAAGTGGGCGATTGGCATGTACGGCACGACCTGCTGCGTGAATATATGGAGGCCGTTGCCGCCGCATCCGAACGTGTAACCATCACCGAATTCGGCAAAACCTATGAAGGACGGAAACTGGTGATGCTTACCATAACATCGCCGCGGAATCAGGCAAATATTGAGCAAATTCGCGAGCGTCACCTTCAGCTAACCGATCCGGCGCGGTCAGGGGAGCTGAATGTTGACGAGATGCCGGCCATTGTTTGGATGGGCTATAGTGTTCATGGCAATGAGCCGAGCGGATCGAATGCCGTACCTCTTGCCGCCTACTACTATGCAGCCGCACAGGGTCCTGAAATCGATGATTTACTGGATAATACGGTGATTCTTCTCGATCCCTCCATCAACCCCGACGGGCTCGACCGGTTTGCATCGTGGGTGAATACGAATAAAAGTATTCATCAGAATACTGATCCGAACACCCGGGAACACCGCGAAAACTGGCCAGGTTCGCGAACCAATCACTACTGGTTCGACCTGAACCGCGACTGGATGCCCATTCAGCACCCGTCGAGCCGCGGACGTGTTGCCATGTACAACCACTGGATGCCCCATGTTCTCACCGATCACCATGAGATGGGAACCAACTCCACCTTTTTCTTCCAGCCCGGCATCCCCTCACGGAACAACCCACTCACCCCTGACCGGAATTTCGAGCTCACAGGCAAGCTGGCCGAATACCACGCCGAATTCCTGAACGACATCGGCTCGCTTTACTACACCAAAGAGAGCTTTGATGATTTCTATCCCGGCAAAGGCTCAACCTATCCCGACCTTCGCGGCACCATCGGCGTCCTGTTTGAGCAGGCCAGCTCGCGAGGCCACCTGCAGGACAGTGACAACGGTGAGGTGAGTTTTCCCTTCACCATCCGGAACCAGTTTCTCACTTCTCTTTCAACAGTTAAAGGCACGTACGACCAGCGCGTTGAATTCAACACCTTCATGCGCGATTTTTACCGGACAGCGATTGAAGAGGCACGCCGCTCGGCCAATAAAGGGTATGTTTTCGGCGATGCACATGATCCCGCCCGGGTATACCATCTGCTCGACATCCTGCGGCGCCACCAGATTGAAGTGTACAAACTGGACCGGGAAGTAACCGTCGATGGTCATCGGTTTTCGCCGGGCGAAGGCTGGGTAGTACCCGCCGAACAACCCCAGTACCGCTTGCTTACCAGTTTGTTCGAAAAGAGAACTACCTTCACCGACAGCCTGTTCTATGACATCTCCACCTGGACGCTCCCGCTTGCATTCAACATCCCCTATACCGAATTGCGTGGTCGCGCGTGGAACAGCAATCTGATGGGCGAACGGCTCGACATGCCCGAATTCCCGACCGGAATTTTTTATAATGTAACCGATCCCTACGCCTACGTTTTTGAGTGGGACGGCTATTACGCCCCACGAGCCCTGAACCGCCTGCTCGATAAAAATGTGCGCGTAAAAGTGGCCGCAAGGCCGTTTGCTGCCACAACGGTAAACGGACGGCGTGATTTCACATACGGTACTATCATGGTGTCGACCGGCATACAGGACGGGATCGGCCGTGCAGAACTGAACCGCATCATGCAGACTATTGCGGATGAGGATGCGATCGACGTTTATGCCCTTGAAACTGGGCTTTCGCTTGACGGGATTGATCTGGGAAGCGGCAATTTCAACAGCCTTCGCAAGCCCGATATGATGGTTGTTGTGGGCAGCGGGGTCTCATCTGGGGAAGCCGGCGAGATCTGGCACCAGTACGATCAGCGCTACAACATTCCCGTGAGTATGGTCGATATCGATATGTTCAACAGTGCCGATCTCGCCCGGTACAACACCATTGTGATGGTAAACGGTAACTACAACCGGATCAGTTCAGGTACCATCGAGCGTCTGCGGCGTTGGGTTTCGTCCGGAGGCACGCTTATCGCCCAGAAGAGTGCGATCACATGGGCCGTCAATAACAACTTCGCCAAAGCTTCATTCAAATCCTCAGACAACGGTTCCGGTGACGATGACGACGATGGTAACATGGAAGATACTGTCGCCTCCAAACCCTACACAGACGCGGCCCTGAACCGCGGAGCCCGGGTGATCGGCGGATCCATCTTCGAAGCCCGCCTCGATCTCACTCATCCGCTTGCATACGGTTACCGCAATCAACTGATGAGCGTTTTCCGCAACAGCACACTGATGATGGAAGCACCCACAAGCCCGTACGCGGCCCCGCTGCGCTACACCTCTGATCCGCTGCTCAGCGGGTACATTTCGGCACAAAATCTCGACCTGCTGCGCGACACCTCCGGGATCATTGTTTCCGGGGTTGGCTCCGGACGCACCATCCTTATGACCGACAACCCGCATTTCCGTGCATTCTGGTTCGGCACCAACAAACTGTTCGCGAATGCAGTCTTTTTCGGGCATACCATCAGCGGGTTTACCACTGAATGATGATGTATTAGCTGAATTTCGTATAGGGTTAAGAAGCGCTACCTTGATCATTACAAATAGGCTGCAAAGGGGCCCCATGAATCTGGGAGATGGATTTCACAGATCTTTCCGGTTCGCCTGTTTAGGTTCTGTCTGATGGAGGCATTACTATTTCACCAGTGCCATGTTTCTGGTCTGCCGGTACTCTTCTCCGTTCTTAAGCACTGCCCGGATCTGGTAAAAGTAGATGCCACTCGACAGGCGTGAGGCATCGAACCGGATGTCGTACCGGCCCTCCCCGAACTGACCGTTGGCCAGCAGGGCGACTTCCCGTCCTATGCCATCGTAAACAGCCAGCCTAATATTGGCAGGTTCCGGCAGCGTAAAGCTGATGACCGTTGCCGGGTTAAACGGATTCGGATAGTTCTGTTCAAGCCTGAACGCACGCGGTGAACCGGCCTGTTCATCATCATAGGATGTGCCCGGTGTGGCTGTTATTACAATATCGCCGAGCCGGAGTTCATCGCGGGCCCCGCTCACCGTACTCAGGCGCTCACCCGTGAAATAGTGTTTCCAGCGCAACTGCACATAAGGGTAACAGTACTCCGCATATACTCCACGGGTTCGCCATCTGCACCGGTTACATCAGCAAAATCACCTTCGGTGCCAATGCGGTACTGCAGCCTGATCGCATATGCCCGGCTTGCCGGGACCACCGTCGACGCGCTCCAGCTAACGCGCACCCGTTCGGCACCACGGGTATCGAGAGCGAGTACAGCTACACCCAGATCGCGGCCGCGGCCGGTGTTGAGGAAACTGATCCCGGCTTCACCCAGGCCGTTAATGCGGGTACGCCGGGTATTGTTGTACGGAAATCCAAGTGTGGGCTTATCGTCTGCGTTGTAGTCGCTTTCCGGAATGTTGTATGGCTCCGTCATCACATCGGCCAGCACGGGATCGTTCACAGCACTCTGCTGAAAGACCATATTCGGCGGGAATGAACCCTCGGGTTCTTCAGGGCTCCAGAAACCGAATGTGTAGTCAGCCTCCGACAAGTTAAATGGAAGCGGATGCATCGGGTCAACAGGCACGGTATCGTCCACTTCGAATACGGGCACCAGATTCGTATCCCCGCTCAGGGTAATGGTGATGCTGGCCTCCCGGGAATCGATGTCTCCGTGCCACTCAACAAACCGGTAACCGTATTTGGGGATGGCCGTCAGCGTGACGGGTATTCCCCGGAAATATTGACCCTGCCAGTTCGCAAAATCTTCACCTATACCCGGGGTCTGCTGATCGATCAGGATAGTGTTAACCTGAACCCGGCCGGCCTGTTCATCGGTCAGATTGATGGTCAGGTCCGCATCACCTGCCAACAGAAATTGCTGCCGTAAATACTGCCGTAAAAACTCCTCACGCTGTGATCCGTACTCACGCATCCGGTTCACCTCCGACAGCCAATCCGTTTTTGTAAGCGGACGGCCCCAGCGGCTGATGTGCTCATCCATCTCCGGATCGAGCATTCCGGCAAAACGGTCGATTTCAAAAAGCACATGATCCGCGGAAAATGCGGTATTGAGCATATCAGCAAACCGGTTGATAAAACTGTTCCGGAAACCCTGATTGGTCATAAGCCGCCTGAAGATGTTGGTCGACCATGCAGGATTTGGCCAGTCGGGACCATCATCCTGAAGGGCAAACGCCAGTGTATTATGGGCCGGACCGGTCTCGTTGCCGGGTACGTAGAAAAAGTCGAGCCAGAATCCAAAATCCGTATCAAAAATCATCCAACGCCATCGCCCGTCGTGACCATAAGGGGCTTCCGGATTATAGGGTACATTCTTGCGCCAGAAGAGCTGATGGTTTCCGGGCCAGTCGGTGTTACCGAAGTAGATGTTGGCCATAAAATGATCACGGAAGCTCTCCGTATCCATAAAAGTCCGGACGTTTTCAAAGTTGATCTGCTGAACCATGGGATTGTTCGGATTGGAGATGAAATTCCACATCTCTTCGAAATGACCGAGTCCCGCCGGATCCCCGCGGGTGTATTCCTGGTCATTTTCGGCCATGGTCATTTCGTGCTCTTCCACGCCATAGTGTGTGGAAAGATAATGGTCGTCGAACCGGTCCCTGATCCAGTGGATGCCCCAGTATTCGCCGTTCAGAAAAACAACGGCCGGGCGGGCATACTGGATGTCGAGCCGTGTACTCCCTTTCAGCAGCGACTGCATGAAGGCATCCCGGAAAACCGACTCGCTCCAGTCGTTTCCGGAGTTACGAAGCAGAAAGCGCTTGTACCGCTCTACCGGTTTGTCGGGGAAGAGGGGATAATTGAACCAGGAATCTCCGTACTCATCCCGTGCATAGAGGCGCAGGCTTTTCCTGGCCCGGCTGCGGGTTGTATTACCGTGAATCCTTACTCCTGCACCCTGCGAAAACGCCAGCGTACCATCGGTTTCCCAGAATTCGATATGCACCGGCCGCTCCCATTCCGGCCCGCTCTGGAACATATTATCATAATTTCCGGGTACATAGATCCCCCTTTCATCATCAAAAAAGTCGTCGGGATCGGCTGTAATCGAGAACACGGGAAAATCATACCGACCCTCACCCTCCGGCCAGACAAAATAGGAATGGGTAGCAACTGCCCCGGGTCGGGCACCACCCCGCAACGCCCTTGCGCGTATTACACTCCCTTTTGTTACCAATCCCGCGGGCTCCCGCCAGGCTTCCCGGTAAGTAACATCGACCGGGCTGTCGGGCTCCATAAAATTGGTCGGGATCATCGAAATTCCGTTAGGCTCCGCCGACCGGTCGGTAATGGTTATCGGCACCGTGTACTCGGTTGCGTTCTCGTCGGGCTCCGACCCGTCGGTGGTATAGACAATGCGAACATTTTCGTCGGGGGAACCAAGGGTAAGGGTGATGTCGGCAGTATAGAATCCGCCCATATGAGAAAATATTACCGGTTCAAGCAAGGCTTCGTATCCGGATCCCGTATTCGGTTCACCCGGGGTCGGGACCTCGAAAAAGAGCCAGTTGCCGGTGCCGTCGGGCTGCCTGCCCAGTGAAACATCGGCAGGAATAGATACCGGGGCAAACATGTCAATACGGTTCCCATCCGGTGCAGTAATCAGCACCTTCTCACCGGCAGCACTTATCGCAAAATTGGTGTGCAGGGGATCACCCGGCACGCGTCTGTCTTTGTTTGATGCCCATATCAACAGAAACTCACCGGCGCCAACAGATACATCCGGGAATACCCATTTGTAGGGCATCAGTTCATCATCCGACAATCCGTATCCTTCAAGATTCACGGGATCGGTTCCGGTATTCAATAGTTCTACCCAGTCGGAATATTCACCGTCATTATCGGCGATGGTAACCGTGTTTGATGCCATAACTTCATTCAGCACTACCTGGCGAGCCGTAACCGGTTTAACGGACGCAATGGTCAGAAGAATGATGATCAGGGTAGACCACAGACCTGTTTTTTTCATGGTAACTGTTTGGATGCCGATGGATTTGATTGGAATAGCTGCTATGTTGTGATGGAGATTGTGATAGAAGGTTATGGTGAATATACACAAAGCAGACGGGCTCATTTCGAAGCTGCCTGTTCTTTTTAACGATGCTTTTCAGCTTTTTTGGTGCCTTTGTGCAATGTTCGGTACTGCACACAATCTTCGGCTTCATTCCTCGCTTTGCCCGGAATTGCGCTACCAGTAACATACTTCCAAATCACTTCGCCGTTTAAATGTTCTATTGTTCACTTGATCCCTAATTCGAAGCATGCTAACGGCACCATCGGTGTCACCTATTTAATTGTGTAGCCCCGAAGTTAGTGGCTCAGAATGACGAACCCCAGCCATTGTTAATCCAGGGTAACCGACACGCCACCCCGCCTGGGATCACCGGCCCCGAAAAAGCTTTCGTCCGACCGCCCTGCAACATGAACTCCGCCAAAGAAAAGGTTTTTTCCGTTCCAAATTTTGTGATCGGGATACTCCCCGATCAGTTCATCCAGTTCGTCTGGTGAGAATCCATCCTCAACAGAAAGCTTTCCGTTTTCATAGTGGATGCGGGGATGGTTGACGGCCTCAGCGGCTGTCATACCGCGATCGGTCAGGTTCATGATTACCTGCAGAATAGCTGTTCTGAGACGGTTTGAGCCGCCAGATCCAAGTGCCGCACTTCGGTTTCCGGGCATCAGCAGGATAGACGGGGCCATCATGGAGGTCATCCTTCTGTTACAGGCCCATTTACCGAAACCGCCGGGGTTCAGGTCCTCCTCCCCGAGCATATTATTGAGCATAATGCCGGTTCCCGGCACAACCAGGCCGGAACCTTCGCCGTTGCTGGCCGAAAGGGCTGCCATATTCCCTGCCCGGTCGATGATGCTGATCTGAGTGGTACCCCGGCTGAACCGCGGATTGTTTCTGATCTGTTCCCGGTAGGTATCCAGCAATCCGGAGTTGAGCAGATCGGCCGATGCGTGTCCGTTTTCAGCCCCTGATGCGTCATCGATCCGGGCACGGTCCGTCATCTCCTGGATGCCGGCCAGCAGGTGAAGCCATTCTCCATTTTTTGCTTTATTCGATATAATCTCTGCTGGAATCTCCTCCAGCAGTTTCAGCGCGAATGCGATGAGGATGCCACCCGAACTGGGTGCGGGGTTGGTTATAATCCGGTTCCCGCGGTAGGTTACATCCAGCGGCTTACGCCGGATGACCTCATAACATGCCAGGTCTCCGGCAGACAGGTGACTGCCGTGTTCCATACAAACCCGGCTGATCTTTTTTGCAAGGTCGCCCCTGTAAAACAGGTCATCCCCTTCATGGGCGAGGGCCTCTATGGTAACGGCCAGTTCCGGCTGACAAAACAATTCGCCCTCTTTTATCAGGCCATCCCCGCCCGGGCTTCCGAAAATAGCCACCGCTCCGGGTGTGGCCGAATAGATCGGTTTAATAATTTGCAGGATATAGGCCTGAAAATGGTTCATCCTCACGCCATTCCTGCCCATTTCGATGGCCGGTCGCGCCAGCTCATGCATAGGCATGGTGCACAGGTCACGGTGAATGGCGAACAGGCCTTTTACAGTACCCGGTGTTGCCGCTGAACCTGCACCGATATGAAATTCCTGTTCCGTTTCGCCAAAGTTGCCCATGATGGGATAGAATTCGACATCCCCTTTCCTCTTCTGTACCGGTGTCTGTACAAAAAAGTCGTACAGAATATCCCTGCCGCCGGATGTGCGGGCCAGCAAAAAACCGCCGCCAGCGAGCGATGCGAGTACCGGTTCTGTAATACACGCGGCCAGGTGGGCGGCTACGGCTGCATCGAACGCGTTACCGCCATCCTCCAGAATTGTGCGGGCGGCCTGAACCGTCTGCTCATGTCCGGCCGCAATCACGCCGCCGCTATACTTACCCATTTTTCACTGTTCTCATTTACCGGATGTAGTGCTTATTACAACTTCAGCCAAAATACACAATCTCCGGATATCAACGGGTCTCAAGCAGACGGAG
The DNA here is from genome assembly GCA_020201275.1 of Rhodothermaceae bacterium. GTDB lineage: Bacteria > Bacteroidota > Rhodothermia > Balneolales > Cyclonatronaceae > RECM01. The sequence continues at coordinate 24,645 of JAIVHB010000138.1, forward strand.
CTGCCAGATATCGCGGTCATCAAGTTTGAGCAGCGGTTGCAGTGCCAGTATTCCGGTTATGCCGATGCTTTTTTCGAGAAAGTTCAGCTCGATAAGCTGGGCCTGAAGTTCGGAGTCAAGTTCAGGCATAATGCCGCACTCCTTCATCATCAGAATGCCCTTGGCCTTAAGCGACAATTCGAGGTAAATGCGCAGATAACCCAGCAGATCGGCCATAACGGGCCCCTCAAACATGTTCATAAGTGACTCCAGATAGTTTCCAAGCCTGCTGTCGGACAGATCGCCGGCCATTATGAGCTGCAGCAACTCCACATCGTGATCGAGACCCTGACCCAGCCATTCCCTGGTGTGTTGTTCACTGCGTTTAAAGATAAAATAGATGAGCGGCGGGAGTGTGAGCAGTATGAGCAGCATGGCCGTGAGAGGCGGAAGGATGAACTGGTTATACAGTCCGTGAATCAGAATGGCAGCAAGCAATCCCGGAAGTGCCTTAACCCATGAGGGCCACTCCCGGGTGTCGTGCATATCTTTGGTGATGATGGCGGCAATGGCGGTAGTACCTCCGTGCATTACTGCTGTGCCCATGCCGCGGATCAGCCAGGTGAGCAGCCCGGGATCCTGCAGTGAGTTCAGGTAGAAAATGTTTTCAACGATTGCAAAACCGGTCCCGACGGCAAAGCCGAAAATGGCGGCATCCACCATAAAACCGACTTTCCGGGCACGGATCAGATAAAACACGAAGGCGAACTTGATGATCTCTTCTGTGACCGGGGCACCAAACCTTGAGAACGTCGACAGGCCCGTGCCGGTATACTTCATCAGCTGACTGTTCACTAAAAGTGCTGCCGCCGTGGAAAGGCATCCAGCAGCTATGGCGATCACCAGATTTTTAAAATTGACGAGCTTGAAGCTGTCGAGCCAGACCAGGGCAACCAAAAAAATGACGATCGGTACCAGGGCAAGGCCGGCTTCAGCCAACGGCATCAGGTTCAAGAGTTCACAAATGGTGGGTTATGGTTCATCATACAGATTGCGAAGGATAAAATAATGTATTTCAATCCAGAAACACTTCTTATTGCCGAGACTGGAAACAGAGAACTGGTTTCACTGCGCATCAATCAAATCTGAATGATCTATCGGAATATCTTCAAAGAAACCATGAACTCATCGCTCGAGAAGCTTTTCACGTCGTAATCCCAGGCCATGGCATAGCCGAATGAAAGGGTGGCATCCATGATGGAAAACAGGGAAATCCGCATGTCGACCTGGGCTCCGGCATTGTAAAAACGATTCTGCTGCCGTTCTCTAACGTTTTCGGTTCCGCCATCCCCTGTTACGGTGGAATTTATCCACACCGGCTTGTCGAGATTGGTAATAATGCCTGTTGAAAACAGGCTCAGCTGCATCCAATTCGCGTAAAGGCTGGTTACGCCGGCACGACGGAACCGGACCGGCGGGGTTACCCATTCAACCAGCAGGCGGGTAAAATTGGTGCCGCCGATCGCGTTGAGATCAACGCCCGGGAAGGTATGATAGCTTCTGTAGCGCCGGTTCGCGCGGTAATCGATCCAGTTGTTGCCAAAACCCCCGAAATAGAAATTGCCGAGCGGTTCGCGGACGGGGCTGAACGAGTAGCCTGCCGATGATCTCAGCCAGACCGACGAATGTTTGATGGGCAGGGCGATGCCGTAGTCCAGGTTTTGGTAAACACGGGGAAAAACGATTCGCTGATCGCCCACATTTTCCGCAATCGTATTGGTAAAGGTACCGAGCTGCCATCGGAATCCTTTTTCGTGATCAACGGCCCCAAGTGAATGAAGTGTGCGCTGGTAGCTCAGCATGGTTGAGAGCGAGAAAAACTGTCCGAAGGATGTGGTGATATTCTGAAATTCCGGCAGTCGCTCCAGCCCACCGTAATAGGAGAGCGACACATCCATATCCATTATTCTGGGAGGGCTGTAGATCAGGCTTTTTTTGTATCCCATACCCACTGAATAGCCCTTCCTGCTTGTCTTGGTCGGGCCGAACAGATCATAGAAATCGCTGGCATTATAAGAAGCAAAGAAGCGTGCCGACGACATTTCATACAACCACGACGCATGGAACTGCTCGTCTGTGTCGAGGCCGGGATGAGGCGACCAGCCCGCCGTTATATTCATTTTCTGCAGCCTGAGCGGATCACTGAAATCGAGCCTCACACCGCCGGCCACATAGTCTTTATAACCGTGCACAATGGGATAGGCCGCTATAAGAGAAAGCCTTTTACCTGCGTGGTATTCACTTCTCGATATGATGAGTGAGTCGGGGTTCAGTGTACCCGGTGCTGGAGGCCTGAGCATCCATTCGGTAACAACTGGATGCCGTTCCACAACTTCCTGGCCCAGAAAACGGATGGCACTCACACGTTCAGCGGGTTTGTTTTCAATGCGCACCGGAAAGAACCCGTCACCGGTGTATTCAAAGGCCAACAGAGAGTCGGCACTGTAGGGAACCGGCCTGAACAAACCGGTTTCCGCGTTGGTAAGCCATCTCACCTCTTTCTGTTCAATATCATACCGAACAATGTTGGATACACCCGTATAGTAGGTTGACCCGAACAGATACCTGCCATCGGGCGAAAAGACAAAGGCTGCTGGTGAACTTACTTCAAAATCATAGATCTCTTCATAACTGAATCGCCCGGCCATAAGGGAATCGACGTTCATCATTACCAGTTTCTGGTTTCCGCTCACATCCGCAATGGCGGCACTCAGCTTTTTGCCATCCGGCGATATATCGATATCGAATATATCTTCACCGTAGGGCATGGAGCGAATCCGGTTCCATTCGGTGTAGGGGTAGGGGATTCTTACCAGGGAGACAATACCATGGTAATGTCGCACGCCCCAGATAGAGCGGTCGGCCGGATTGAAAACAAGGTCACCTGTTCTCACTTCACGGATGAGCGTGGTGGTTTTGCCCGTATTCAGGTTATGCGCCATCAGGTGGCGCCAGCTGTTGTTGTTGTCGGTGTAGAAGATGGTTCTGTTTTCAGGATCGAAAGCAAGCGAACTCACAAAGTGGAGGGCCGGACTTTCAATATCCACCACCCTGCGCATGGATCCGGTTGCGGGGTTCACTTCGGCTATATGTGCAATTTCGCCGGGTTTGGCCACAGCGGTATAGATAAGGCCCGTTTGATTGTCGTATACCGGGCGGGATACGCCACCCAGCGGGCGTTTTGCAAGCGGGGTTGTTTCTGTAACCGGATTCCGTCTGATCCTGGCCAGATTGGCCTCCTGCCACTCCCGCTCAAAATCGATCCATTTCGACCACTCAGTGTGCAGGGATGTTCCAAAAACTTTTTTGAAATCGGCGGAAAAATAGCGCTTTGAGCCGTTTGATCGGGAAGCCCAGTCAATGATGTGTTGCGGGCTGTACGTGACAGCCAGGTACGACATGAAACGCGTACCATACATGTAGGAGTTGCTGCCCACTTCAAAGTCGGTAGTTGTTCCTTCCGATTCCAACCCTACGGCGTCGTATATCCGTCGGTTATCGCGGACCATCGTGCGGAAACGCATTTCATCGTAGGGGCCCATTACGCGGCCGATGCCGCCCGACATCCAGGTGGTCATGAATTCGGCTATGCCTTCATGGTACCAGCGTGGGGAAAACCGCCGTGGAGTGGTCATATAGGCGTAGAACAGGCTGATCGGATCTTCCTTTTCGGGGTTGACCTTGCCGCTGAACGCTTTTCGGAAAAACCGGTCGGTTGATGTCGACATATCCAGGGCCACGATATGTACCAGCTCATGGTTCATCAGCACGTTTATCCGTTCATTGGCCGGATTGGTCTCAAAAGCGTAGTGGAAGGGTGCTATTCCCATCAATATGGCGTTTCCCGGCACGGCAGAAGCCCCGGCATTACCGTAATCACCGAAATCCTGCATGATCAGCGTTACGTGCTCGTCGGTTATATACCCGAATGTGCGTTTGTGAAAATCGAGGGAATTGGTAAATGAACGGATGGTATGGTTGATCAGATACTCATGCCCAAAATGATAATACAGCAGTTCAACATCCCCGGTTTTTACTGATTGGAACTGCGCATTGGCGGGCCGGTGTACCAGTATGATTAACAGCGGCAATAATAACAATGCAGGGAGGATTGACCACAGGTCTGTTTTTTTCATGGTAACCGGTTGAGAGTGGTGGTGGTGACGGTGTTCCGAAAATACATAAAGCAGACGGGCTCTTTTCGAACCCGTCTGCTCATTTTTCAATGCTGTCTTCCAGCTTTTCTTGGTGCCTTTGTGCAGTGTGCGGCACTACACACGTTCTTCGGCTTCACTCTTCGCTTTGCGCCGGCTTACGCTCAGGCCATGCTCAGAATGACGAGAGTGACCTCTCAGATTCTGCCCCAGCTTGCATTGGACTTCAGCACATCAAACCTGCCTTCGCGCATCAGTACTTCAAACGTGGAGGAGTTCATCAGTTTTACGAAGTTGGCATTGCGCATCAGGCTTTCGAACGATGGGTTGTTCATTAACTCTAACCTGCTGTTACTGCGGAAAAGCACTTCAAACCGGTTGTTGCGCATTGCTTCGCGAAAAGTATGGTTGCGCATCACTTCAAAGTAGCGGCTTTCGCGCATCACCTCGAAATAGCGGTTCTCGCGCATCACCTCAGCGTAGCGGTTCTCGCGCATTACCTCGAAGTAGCGATTCTCGCGCATCACTTCAAAGTAGCGGCTCTCGCGCATCAGCTCTACAAAGGCCGGGTTATTCATCACTTCCATGAAATCTGCATGGTTGGCAAGCTCGGCAAAGGTACTGTTATTGGCAAGCGCCTCGAAATCCTGGTTGCGAAGCAACTCAACATAGCTCTCGTTTTGGGCAAGCTCGGCAAATGCGGCATTGCGGTTCAGCTCAACAAAAGCCGGATTATTCATCAATTCGACGTACGCGCTGTGGTTGGCAAGTTCCGCAAAAGCCTCGTTGCGGTTCAGCTCTATGAAGCGCATATCCCTGGCCAGTTCCATGAACGCGGCATGGTTGGCAAGTTCAGCTTTTTCGGCATGGCGATTGAGCTCAAACACCGCCGAATTCATCACTTCGTAATGTTCGCTGCGCATCAATTCGAATACAGCCGGTTCACGCATCACCTCTACAAAAGCCGGATTGTTGGCCAATTCCTGGAGTTGACCGGTTTCAAGCAGGTTGATGAATTCATCGCTTTGAAGCAGCTCCTGTACCTCGGCATTATCCAGGCTTATATCGCCGGGCTGAATCTGTGTCTGCCGGTAACGCTCGGCACGTTCAACCCCGTCTACACCTACTGTTCCTGCTACATCACTGGCAGAAGGCTGAGGGTAATCAATGGTAACATATACTATAACGGCAGCTATTATAACCAATCCGGTTATGGATGCTGCTATTTTCATTGTTTGGTTCTTTTTTTCTGACATATAGGACTCCGTGTGGTTTATCTTTGTTTTTATGCTATGAATTGAAGCTTTTCCGGACCGGGCTGCAATGGCATCCCGGATACCTTTCTGAAGATCTGCGGGTGGTTGTTCCTTCTTCAGTGACGGGATAGATTCAGCCAGGGATAGCATATCCTTGTACAGGGCCGATGCTTCGGGGTTTGATCTGAGCTCTTTTTCCAGCTCCCGACGCTGATCGGCCGACAGTACTCCGTCGATCGCGCCCTGAATTAGTTCTGTTATTCGCTTATCCATTGTTATCACCAGTTTGAAATCAACCTTATTGCTGTTTGAAACTTCCGTTCAAAAAAGCAGAACGTTTTTCTGCACTCTGTTTTAATTACACACAACCTTGCGATAAGTTGGTGAGAATGTTAATAAAAGACGCAGACCTTATCACATATCGAAGCTTATATAACTGAAATTTATTGCTTTATGAATTAGGTATTTCTATGGCCGCACTGCCCGTTCCCCTCAGACTACTCCGCCCATACGCCGGGTGAGGGCATCCCTGAGTTTGATCCGTGCGGAGTAGAGCCTCGATTTAACCGTTTTTTCATCAATATTGAGTACATCGGCCATTTCTTTGTAGGAAAGATCTTCGAAATGGCGCATCACAATTACGGCTTTATACTCGGGGGTGAGCCGGTCGATTGCCCTCGAGAGATCCGAGTTCTGCTCCGATACCATCAGCTCACTGTCGGCTGGATCTGACTGTTCATTGACCAGTTTCAGTTCGTAGTGTACCCGTCTTGACCGCACCATATTCAGGGCTTCGTTTACCATAATTCTGTACAACCAGCTGAAAAAACGGTACTTCGTATCGTAAGTATGCAGATTCTCCCATGCTTTAATGAATGCAGCCTGGGTCACATCCCTGGCGTCGTCTCCATCGCCTACTATCTGGAAAACCGTATTGTACATAGCAAATTGATGATGGTTAACCAATTCATCAAAAGCGTCGGTTTCCCCATTCAGACACTTGTTTACCAGTGCCCGACAATAATGATCATCCATACAAAGCCGGTTATTATCGTGGCCAGTTTAGTCCCTTAAAAAGTTTAATATGGAGATTATTTTAATAAATACAAGCATTAAAAACCAAATGACAAAATTTATTCGATATTGAATATTTTGTCGAGGGATGTGAACCGGAAAACATCCCGTATATGTTTATTAACATTGGTTATACGCATTACTTTCCCTTTATCCTGCAATTGCTTGTGCGTTTTGATGAGAATTCCCAGGCCCATACTGGAGATGTAGGCCAGCTCCTCAAAGTCAAGCGTGGTATCGTCGCTTACGTTTTCAAGCTCTCTCATAGCCATTTCTGCCTGTGCGGCATCGAAGCGGCCCGACAGGCGGATTATTCCATCCGGTTGGTGATCAATAGTCAACATAGTTCAACTGCTTAATTTCCTGATTAGGGTAACTGTGGTGATGTTACCGTTTACTTCGTGTTTTACTTCATCCATAAACTGGTGAACCAGGTGTATGCCCAGCCCCCCGATTCGGCCCTCTTTGTGATAGGCATCCAGATCTACCGGCTTCACAGCGCTCACGTCGAATGGTTTTTGCTGTTGGTCAAGAAGGCGAACAAATAGTGACCCGTCATCATATTCCACTTCAATAGCTATATCGCCGGAGGCATCGGCATTGTATTTCACCATATTGGTAAATACTTCTTCAACCGACAAATCAATACTGAACCGGTGCTCATCACCAATACCATATTCATTGAAGACGGTCCCTATAAACCCGAAAATATTTTCAAGCTCACCAAAATCCCGCCTGAATGAATGCATTCGCTTCATATAATTGGTTCGTCCCTGATTACCTGATAAATTTTAGACCCAATGTATTGTTTATTATGATTGCACCCAAACAGGAAATGTACCGGTAAATGGTTTATATAAATTGGCGGGCCGGGGTATTTTGCGAACTGTACAGACCGGGTTCGCCATGCCAGAGGGATTCATGAACGGCCAGGTTGATATCATTTCAAACCGGGAAAGTTACCTGCAGGCTGGCAAACGGTTTAACCGAGCACCTCACGGAGGTATCGGCCCGTGTGGCTTTCGCTGATGGCCGCTATCATTTCCGGGGTTCCGGTTCCAACAATCGTGCCCCCGCCGTAGCCGCCCTCCGGACCAACATCAATCACCCAGTCGGCACTTTTGATCACATCCAGGTTGTGCTCGATGATGACGACCGAGTGGCCCTTTTCGATGAGACGGTTGAAGCTGTTCAGCAGGCGGGCGGTATCTTCAAAGTGAAGGCCGGTAGTTGGCTCATCGAAAAAGTAGAGCGTGTGTTCACTGTCGGGGCGCGACAGGAATTTGGCCAGCTTCACCCGCTGGGCTTCGCCACCGCTCAGGGTAGTGGCGCTCTGACCCAGTTTGAGGTAGCCAAGGCCCACATCCTCCATCACCTGCAGCTTTGAGGTGATCGGTTTCTCATCTACAAAAAATTCGAGCGCCTCGCTGATCGACATCTCCAGCACATCATGGATGTTCCTGCCACGGTATTTTACGGTGAGCACATCCTTGCGGTAGCGCATGCCGCCGCAGCTTTCGCAGGGCAGCTCCACGTCGGCCAGGAACTGCATTTCGATGCGCTGAACGCCCTCGCCCTGGCAGGTTTCGCACCGCCCGCCCGGCACATTGAAGGAGAAGTGGCCCGGTGTGAAGCCCAGGATTTTCGACTGTCGCGAATTGCCGAATACGTCGCGGATACCGTCGAACGCTTTGGTATAGGTAGCCGGATTGGAACGGGACGAGCGCCCGATGGGGCTCTGGTCCACCATTTCCACTGCGGCAATGTGCTTTAGCCCTGCCAGTTTTTTATGACGGCCGACCTTGCCGGTGTAGGTGGCCAGTTCCTTCTGTATGCCCCCGTACAGGGTATGATGCACCAGGGTCGACTTGCCCGAACCACTCACTCCGGTTACACAGACCATCATGCCGAGGGGGAAATCCACATCCACGCTTTTCAGGTTGTGCTCCGAGGCACCCCGCAGTTCAATCACATGGCCCGTGCCCTTGCGCCGTTTTGGAGGCACGGCAATCGATTTGCTGCCGCTCAGGTACTGGCCGGTAAGGGTTTTCGATTTCAGCAGCTCGCTGTAGGGACCGCTGAAACAGACCTCGCCGCCGAAGGTACCCGCAAAGGGCCCGATGTCGATAATATTGTCGGCGGCGGCGATCATCTCGGGATCGTGTTCCACAACCAGCACGGTATTGCCGATATCGCGCAGGGTTTTCAGGATACCGATCAGGCGATCGTTATCGCGGGGATGCAGCCCTATGGTCGGTTCATCGAGCACATAGAGACTGCCGATGAGGGAGCTGCCGAGCGCGTTCGCCAGGTTGATGCGCTGCGCCTCGCCGCCACTAAGGGTATTGGTAAGACGATCGAGTGTGAGGTAGTCAAGGCCCACCTCATCCAGATAGCGCAGGCGTTTCCGGATCTCGAACAGGATCTGGTTTGCAACCTCCTGCTCAAAACGGGTGAGTTCAAGTTCTTCAAAAAACGAGCGGGCATGGCCGATGGTCATCTCCGACACCTGACCGATGTTGTTGCCGCCCACTTTTACATAGAGGGCATCCTTGCGGATACGGGAGCCGTCGCACTCAGGGCAGCGGGAGTAGCCGCGGTAGCGCGCATAGAATACCCGCATATGCACCTTGTAGAACTCCGATTTGATGCCGTCAAAAAAGCTGTGGATGCCCTGGTACTCGTCCTTCCCGTTCCAGAGGATCTTCCGCACATCGGAGGGCAATTCGCGGTAGGGCAGATCGATGGGCAGGCTGTACCTGGCCGACACTTTGATCAGGTCGCGCAGGTTGGTATTGAATTTGGGCGAGCCGAATGGTGCGATAGCTCCGCCACGGATGCTCAGGTCGGGATCGGGGATCACGCGGTCTTCGTCGATGCCGGCCACGCGCCCGAAGCCCTCGCAGTGCTTGCAGGCGCCGTAGGGATTGTTGAATGAGAACATCTGAGGTGTCGGCTCCGTAAATTCGATACCATCGAGTTCGAACCGTTCGCTGAACATGGTTTCGCTGCCGTCCTTAACCCTCACCATGCATCGGCCAAAGCCCTCCCTGAAGGCCACCTCCAGCGAATCGGCGATGCGGGTGCGTGTATCGTCATCCTTTTTGAGGACCAGCCGGTCGACCAGTACCCGGCAGGTTTTAGTGTCAATTTTCAGCTTTTTCAGGTCCTGATCGGTGAGCTCGATCATCTCCTCCTCTTTTGTGAGGAGGCGGGTGAAACCACGTTCCACAAGAACCTTCAGCTCATCCACCGTCTTCTTTCCGTGCTCAGGCAACGGGAAAAGCACATAAAAACGGGTCCCCTCATCATAGTGTTCGTGCAATTGCCTTATCACTGTTGATGTGGTGTCCTTCTTCACCTCTTTCCCCGATACCGGCGAGATTGTTTTACCTATACGGGCAAAGAGCAGCCGCATATAGTCGAAAATCTCTGTGGTGGTGCCGACCGTAGAGCGCGGATTGGTGGTGGTGTTCTTCTGCTGGATCGCCATGGCCGGCGAAATGCCCTGCATGAAATCTACATCGGGCTTATCCATGCGCTCCAGAAACTGCCGGGCATAGCTCGAGAGGCTCTCCACATAGCGGCGCTGGCCCTCGGCGTAGATGGTATCGAAAGCGAGGCTAGACTTGCCCGATCCCGACACGCCGGTAACCACGGTAAGCCGGTTCCGCGGTATGGTTACATCGATATTTTTCAGGTTGTGCACCCTCGCGCCCCGTATGATGATGGGACGATCGTGGGCGGCGGTTTTTTCGGGTGCGAGCGTATTCGTTTCGGTCATTCAGGTACAACAAATCTGCGAGTGGAACAATTCAGTAAAATACGGTACCTGCCGGTTATAAGCGAAAGAAATCCACCGGGGTGGCAGTATCACGCCGCAGTCAGGGGCGACTAGTCCATCCTGAAACATACCATTCAACATGCTAATTCATGTAAATACCGGTCTCAGAATTATGCTGATGTCCCATTTACTGAATATATTCTGCCAAATTTAAATTTGTATAAGTAAATCGATTTAATAGCCTCTTGAGGCTAAATCAATATTATTATACACAATAATATAAATAAACCTTCACAGGTAACTATATATGAGCAGTGAAAGTAAATGTCCGTTTCATGGTGAATCCGTTAAGTACAGCGCCGGTGGCGGCACAAGAATAAGCGACTGGTGGCCCAATAAATTAAATCTCGATATCCTCCGTCAGCATTCGAACCTTTCTGATCCCATGGGTAAAGATTTTGATTATGCCGAGGAGTTTAAGACACTGGATCTGGCCGCAGTTAAGAAAGACCTTCATGATCTGATGACCGAATCCCAGGACTGGTGGCCGGCCGATTACGGCCACTACGGTCCGTTGATGATCCGCATGGCCTGGCACAGTGCCGGCACCTACCGCGTTGCTGACGGGCGCGGTGGCGGAGGTACCGGTAACCAGCGTTTTGCCCCGCTCAACAGCTGGCCCGACAATGTGAACCTCGACAAGGCGCGCCTTCTCCTGTGGCCGGTAAAAAAGAAGTACGGCAGGAAGCTGTCATGGGCCGACCTTATAATCCTGGGCGGAAATGTGGCACTCGAATCGATGGGCTTCAAAACGTTCGGATTCGGAGGCGGCCGAAAGGATGCCTGGGAACCCGAACACGATATATACTGGGGCTCGGAGGGTGAGTGGCTGGCAAGCAAGCGCCACAATGATAAAGGAGAACTTGAAAAAATGCTCGGTGCAGACCACATGGGCCTTATTTATGTTAACCCCGAAGGACCCAACGGCGAGCCCGATCCGAAAAAAGCGGCTCAGTACATACGCCAGACGTTCGCGCGTATGGCCATGAACGACGAAGAGACCGTTGCACTCATTGCCGGCGGACACACCTTCGGGAAGACTCACGGCGCGGCCCTTGAAGAGCATCTCAGTGCAGATCCCGAGGGAGCTCCTATCGAGCAATTGGGCATTGGCTGGATGAGTTCCTACGGCACCGGCAAGGGCGCACATACCATTACCAGCGGCCTGGAAGGCGCCTGGACGCAGAAACCGACCGAATGGACGAACCTTTTCTTTGAAAACCTCTTCAAATACGATTGGGAGAAGTACAAGGGGCCGGGCGGAAAATGGCAATGGCGGCCGATAGACGGGGCAGGTGAAGGCCTGTTCCCCGATGCACACGATCCTGAAAAAAGGCATGCCCCGTTTATGCTCACCACCGATCTCTCGCTGAAAGAAGATCCTGTCTACGAAAAAATCTCGAGGCGATTCTTTGAGAATCCTGACGAATTTGCGGATGCGTTTGCCCGGGCATGGTACAAGCTGACCCACCGCGACATGGGTCCTAAATCGCTCTATCTCGGTCCGGAAGTACCTGAAGAAGAGCTGCTCTGGCAGGATCCGGTTCCGGCTGTTGACCATGCCCTGATCGACAATCAGGACATAGCCGCACTGAAAAAAGAGATCCTTGGCTTGGGCCTTACCGTTTCGGAACTGGTTTCAACCGCATGGGCGGCGGCATCCACCTTCCGCGGCTCCGACAAGCGCGGCGGTGCCAACGGTGCCCATCTCCGCCTGGAACCCATGAAAAACTGGGAAGTGAACAAACCGGAACAGCTGGCCAAAGTGCTTGGCAAACTGGAGGATATTCAAAACCGATTCAATAACAGACAAACCGGTGGCAACGGGCATAGCGGCAACAAAAAGGTCTCCCTGGCCGACCTCATTGTTCTTGGCGGATGTGCCGCGGTTGAAGAGGCTGCCCGGAAGGCCGGACATAATGTAACGGTACCGTTTACACCGGGGCGTACCGATGCCACCCAGGAGCAGACCGAAATCGAGTCCTTCTCATGGCTGGAGCCGCCGGCAGATGGTTTCCGCAATTACTTTGAGCCCGAATACGAAACCACGGCCGAAGAAATGCTGGTGGACAAGGCACAGCTGCTCACCCTTACCGTACCCGAGTTGGCCGTTCTTCTCGGTGGGATGCGGGTGTTGAATACCAACTACGACGGGTCGAAGCACGGTGTATTCACCGAACGTCCGGAAACACTGACCAACGATTTCTTCCAGAACCTTCTGGATTTCGGAACCACCTGGAA